>QHBY01000299.1 GCA_003244245.1 Pseudonocardiales bacterium | reverse complement strand
TGACCCCGTCGCAGTCCACCGTGCACAGCAGGGTGGCGTTGGATGCCTCGATGATCCGGCCGGTGACCTCCAGGCGACCGTGGTGCAGTAACGGCAGCGCCGCCGGATCGCTGGGCAGCACCGCGGCCCCGCTCAGGCCTCGGCCTGGCGACGGTAGCCATTCTGCCGTGGGCAGATGTGCCCCTGGGGTCCCAACGGCTCCTTGCACAGCGGGCAGGGCCGGCGCCCCGCTGAGAGCACCCGCTCAGCCCGGGTGGCAAACGCCCGGGCCTGCACGAGTGACAGGAACACGCGCACCGCGTCGGGGCCTTCCTCGGTGTCGTCGAGCACCATGGACTCGTCGACCTCCTGCTCGCTCACCGCGAGCAGCTCGACGACGATGGCCCGCGACTCGATGTCCCAACCCAACCCCATGGTGCCGACCCGGAACTCCTGCTCGACGGGAGTGCTCAACGGCTCGGTGTCCACCGCTGGCTCCCCGGCCTCGACGGCGGCATCGCCCAATCGCCGAACGACCTCATCGAGCAGCGCAGACAGCCGTTCCGCGAGAACAGCGACTTGCTCCTTCTCCAGCTGCACGCTGACCACCTTGGCCTCGTCCACGGCCTGCAGGTAGAAGGTGCGGTCGCCGGGCTCGCCGACGGTGCCCGCGACGAACCGATCGGGGGTGCGAAAGACATGGATGACACGCGACATGGCACCGTCGACACTAGAGCACCTGGTGACACCGGACGACCGGGCATCGTCCGGCAGCGGCCATCCCCTGCCTCAGCTGGTGCCGGTCGATCCCCCGGGCGTGGCGTCCGACGAGGGCCGCCGCCGGCGCCGGCGCCGGCGCTTGGGCGGGACCAGCGAACGCAGATCATCACCGCAGTCGTTGACCCGCTGCACGAACGGTCGGGTCTCGGTGTAGGTGACGACGCTGACCGAGCACGGGTTGGCGACGATGCGCTGAAAACCGTCCAGGTGCACGCCCAGCGCGTCGGCGAGTACCGCCTTGATGACGTCGCCGTGGGAACAGACCAGCCACAACACCTCTGGCCCATGCTCGGTGGCCAGCTTGGCATCCCACTCGCGGACCGCGGCCACCGCCCGGGCCTGCAGCGCGGCCAGGCCCTCCCCGCCGGGGAACACCGCGGCCGAAGGGTGCGCCTGCACCACCTTCCACAGCGGTTCCTTGCCCAGCTTGCGCAGCTCCCGCCCGGTCCACTCGCCGTAGTCCACCTCGACGAACCGGTCATCGACGGACACCTCGAGCGCGCGCGCCTGCGCCAGCGGGGCCACCGTCTCCCGGCAACGCTGCAGCGGGGAGCTGACCACCGCCGCCAGCGGCAGCTGCGCGAGGCGCTCGACCAACGCCTGGGCCTGAGCCAGACCGCCCTCGTCGAGAGTCACCCCAGGGGTGCGCCCGGCCAGCACGCCCGCGGAGTTCGCCGTGGAGCGGCCATGCCGGAGAAGGATCACGGTGCCCACGCCGCCACCCTACGCACCCGCTAGCGTTCTCCCCCGTGCAACAGCGTTATCTCGGCCGCAGCGGGCTGCGGGTGTCGCGGCTGGCGTTGGGCACTATGACCTGGGGCCGCGACACCGACGCCGAGGAGGCCGCCACCCAGCTCGTCGCCTTCGTCGACGCCGGCGGGACGTTCGTGGACACCGCGGACGTCTACAGCGAGGGCGAGTCGGAGCGGATTCTCGGCTCCCTGCTGGCTGAGGTCATCCCCCGGGACGAGGTGGTGCTCGCCACCAAGGCGGTGGCCCACCGCGACGACGGGCCATTCGGCGGCGGCGCGTCCCGGGCGGCGCTTCTCGCGGCGTTGGACGGGTCGCTGCGCCGGTTGCGCACCGACCACATCGACCTGTGGCAGCTGCACGCCTGGGATCCGGCCGTGCCGGTGGAGGAGACGCTGTCCGCGGTGGCCGACGCGGTGCGCAGCGGCAAGGTCCGCTACGCCGGGGTGTCGAACTACACCGGCTGGCAGCTCGCCACCGCCAGGGCCGCCTCCGAGGTGCCGCTCGTATCCACCCAAGTGGAGTACTCGCTGCTGGAGCGGGGGGTGGAACGCGAGGTGGTGCCCGCGGCGGCCCACCACGGGGTGGGTCTGCTGCCCTGGGCACCGCTGGCCCGCGGGGTGCTCACCGGCAAGTACCGCACCAGCACTCCGGCCGGTTCCCGGGCAGCGTCGCCGCACTACGCGCGATATGTGGAGCACCACCGCACCGACCGGGCGAACCGGATCGTGCAGGCCGTGGCCACCGCCGCCGACGGGCTGGGGGTGTCCCCGCTGGAAGTCGCCGTGGCCTGGGTCCGAGACCGCCCAGGCGTGGTCGCCCCGGTCGTCGGCGCCCGCAACGCCACCCAGCTGGCCGGTTCGTTGGCCGCTGAGGAGGTGGAGCTGGCGCCCGCGATCCGGGCCGCGCTGGATGACGTCAGTGCAATTGAGCTGGGTTATCCGGAACGTCCGCTCGGCTGACCCGGTGCATGGCCACGGCCATGTCGCGGGCGGCGCGCACCGTGCCCCGGACAGATCCGGACACTTTGGACCGCCCGCCGGTGCGCGGCCGGTACTCGACGTCGAACTCGCGCACCCGCCAGCCGGCGGCACCGGCCCGCAGCAGCAACTCCAGCGGGTAACCACAGGCACGGTCGGTCACTCCCAGGTCGAGCAACGCCTTACGGCGGCCGACCCGGATCGGTGCGATGTCATGGACCGGCAGCCCCCGGTGTCGCAGCACCGCGGAGAGCACGATGTTGCCCGCCCGGGCGTGCCACGGCCACGCACCGGCCTGCGGTACCCGGCGCCCGACGGCGAGATCACTGCCGTTGGCTGCCTCAGCGACCAACTGGGGCAGCGCCTGCGGCGGCAGCGAGCCGTCGCCGTCCAGCACACCCACCAGATCGGCGGTCGCGGCGAGCAACCCGGCGTGCACCGCGGCGCCGTAGCCACGCCGCGGTTCGGACACCACGGTGGCACCGCAGGCGATAGCGACGGCGACCGTGTCATCGGTGCTGCCGTTGTCGACGACGAGGACCCGGTAGCCCGCAGGCATCGCGGCCAGGACACCGGGCAGCGCCTCGGCTTCGTCCAGGCACGGCAGCACGATGTCGACCGTGGTAGTCACAGTTGATGACGTTATCGCTTAGACGGACTAACCGCCCACCGGGCTGGTTACAGCTCGATCACGGAGAACTGCACAGGGTCAGCGGCGCAGCCGTCGTTTAGTGGATTTATGCCAACATCCGGCTACCTGGGGATGACGCGAGGGTGTCGAGTCAGGAATGCTTGACCAACACCTCGCTCCCTACCGACATGGAGGTCGGAGTGCTCGGTGCTCAGCGCGCGGCTCTGCTTGCTGCGTCGCTCGTCGCCGGGCTGGTAGCGGGATGCGGCACTGTGGGCGGATCAGCCGGACAGCAAGCTGTCCCACCGGTCGAGCCGGCGTTGGCTCCGTCAGGTGGCCCGGCACCAGCGGGAACCGTCAGGCCGCTGGGTGCTGCGGCGACCGAGGTAGTGGTCGATCCCCGGACCCAGACCGTGGCGGTGGCGCTGAATGACCCGCCGCGGCTGCTGCTGACGACCCTGGACGGCGCGGCGCCACCCCGGCAGGTGCCGCTGCCGGGACCGGCCGCCGATCTCGTGCTCGCAGCCGACGGTGGCCCGTTGCTGGTGCCGATCACCGCCCCGGGGTCCCTGATCCGCGTCCCGCTCGATGGGGGCGCACCGAGCAGGACGGATCTCGGTGGCCCGGCACGCGGGGCGGCCACGGCGGGTGGCGCCACCGTGGTTGCGCTGGGTGACCGGCTTGTCGTGCTTGACGGCAACCGGTTCATCCCGGGGTTCATCAACGCGACCCGCCTGGTGCATGCCGGTGGCGGCGCCAAGATCTGGGTTCTGGACCGGGGCCGCAGCGCGGTCAGTGTGGTGGACCTGATTTCCGGCGAGACAAGTCCTGCGCTGCGCGCGGGCAACGGGGCCGCCGGTGCGGTGCCCGACAGGTTCGGTCGGCTGCTGGTCACCGACACCCGAGACGGCGAGTTGCTGGCCTTCGCCGGCGATCCACCGGTGTTGCGGCAGCGGTTTCCGCTGCCCGGCGCGCCTTACGGGCTGGCCTACGACGGCCGGCGGGATTTGGCGTGGGTCACCCTGACCGGCCGCGATGAGGTGGTCGGACTTGGGGTGGCGGGGGGCGAGCCGGTGATCGTGCACCGGTTCCCCACCGTGCATCAACCCGATGCGGTGGCGGTCGACCCGGTCAGCGGCCGGGTCGTGGTCGTCTCCGCAACCGGAGCAGGACTGCAGGTGATCGATCCCGAACGGGTGGTGCAGTGATGATGGAGACAGGTGACGGTGACAGCCTCGACTGGGAGTACCAGCCGCTGCGGTTGCCGCCGGAGGTATCCCGGCCGACCGCAGCGACCCAGCTCGCGGTGCAGGCCGAGTTCGCGGGCTGGGAACTATCCCGGGTCCGGATGTATCCCGGCGGTACGCGCACCGTACTGTTGCGCCGGCAGCGGACCCTGGTTGCTCAGCCCAAGCTGTCGTTGTAAACGCCCGACCCTGCGAGCAGCCTTCAGGCCTGCAGCGCGCGGATCTGGTCAGCTTGCGGACCCTTGGGTCCTTGAGTGATCTCGAACTCCACCCGCTGGTTCTCCTCCAGCGAGCGGTAGCCGGTCGCCTGGATCGCCGAGAAGTGGGCGAAGACGTCGGGGCCGCCACCATCCTGGGTGATGAAGCCGTAGCCCTTCTCCGCGTTGAACCACTTGACCGTGCCGGTCGCCATCTTCGATCTCCTTGCTCGGGCCGCCTGTCCGGCCCGCACTGCGGTTGTCCGGCTCGCTGTCGCGTCCTCCCGCTTGCGCGGTGCATGCACCCCGCTGGCCGGACACAACGAACGCCTGTGGCGCTTGCTCCACAGGCGTCCTTGGAACCAAGACTGCTACGCGCGCGACGTTAGCAGCTCCGGAGGAACCGGTCGAGGACGCGAGCGCCGAAGGTCAGCCCGTCGATCGGCACCCGTTCGTCGACACCGTGGAACAGCGCGCCGAAATCGAGATCGGGCGGCAGCCGCAACGGCACGAACCCGAAGCAGCGCATTCCCAGCCGGCTGAATGCCTTCGCATCAGTGCCGCCGAAGAGCATGTAGGGGACCGTGCGCGCGCCGGGATCCTCGCGCCGGATCGCGGCGTCCATAGCGCCCACCAGGTCACCGTCGAAGGTCGTCTCCACCGGCGGCAGGTTCAGCACCCATTCGCGGGTGATCCCGGGGCCGAGCAGCTCGTCGACCTCCCGTTCGAACGCTGCCTGACGGCCGGGTAGCACCCGGCAGTCCACCACCGCCTCCGCCGTTGAGGGGATAACGTTCGCCTTGCAGCCGGCGTTGAGCATCGTCGGGTTTGCCGTGTCGCGCAGCGTCGCACCGATGAGCCGGGCCATCGCACCGAGTTTGGCCACCGCACCTTCCAGGTTGTCGCCGGAGAAGTCCAGCCCGGTCTCCTCGCCGACGGCGGTCAGGAACCCCTGCACCGAGTCGGTCATCACCAGGGGGAAGCGGTGATTGCCCAGCCGGGCCACCGACTCACACAGCGCGGTCACCGCGTTATCCTCGTGCACCAGTGCCCCGTGTCCGGCCCGGGCTCGTGCCCGCAACCGCATCCAGGCGAGGCCCCTCTCCGCGGTCTGGATCAGGTACAGCCGGCGCCCTTCGCGCACGGTCAAGGAGAACCCGCCGACCTCACTGACCGCCTCGGTGCAGCCCTCGAAGAGGTCTGGGCGGTGCTCGACCAGCCAGTGCGCCCCCTGCATCCCGCCGGCCTCCTCGTCGGCCACGAAGGCGAAAACGAGGTCACGCGGCGGGATGACGCCTTCCCGCCGGAATCGTCGGGCGACGGCGATGATCATCGCGACCATGTCCTTCATGTCGACCGCACCGCGGCCCCACAGATAGCCGTCCTGCACCGCGCCGGAAAACGGGTGCACCGACCATTCGCCGGCGTCGGCGGGCACCACGTCGAGGTGACCGTGCACGAGCAGCGCGCCCCGCGTGGAATCGGCACCGGGCAGCCGGACGATCACGTTGCCCCGTCCCGGAGCCCCGGATTCGAGATAGGTGATCTCGAAACCCACCTCGCCGAGCCTCTCGGCGACGTACTCCGCAGCAGCCCGCTCGCCGACAAGGGTGTCCGGGTCACCGGTGTTGGTGCTGTCGATCCGGATCAGGTCGCTGGCCAGGCCGACGACCTCGTCCTCTGCCGTGCTAGTGCCGTCCGCCGGTCGCTCCATCTAGCCTTCCTACCACCGCTGATCTGCGCGATCCACGATATGCGCGCCGGGTTGGGGCCCCAGGTGGCGATCAGCTACCCTCGTTGCGCACCACACGGTGATACTGGTGTGGGCGAATGTTGCCTGGTGGTAAGTCCGAGTGGCGGAATGGCAGACGCGCTAGCTTGAGGTGCTAGTCCCCTACAAAGGGGGTGGGGGTTCAAGTCCCCCCTCGGACACGTGCACTACCCCTACCGGCTGGTCGGATGGTCACGTTGACGGTCTTCGCACCGGCGTCGTAGAGCATTTCCAGCCTGAGGGCGGAGTACAGATCTTCTATGCTGGCGGGGTCGGCCCGATCGAGGGCCTGCCCCACGTCGCCTAGATGGTTGATTCCGTG
>QHBY01000298.1 GCA_003244245.1 Pseudonocardiales bacterium | reverse complement strand
CCTAATTCAGCGGCCTCCTAGCCGACGCCCGCACCCACTGATAACCCGACGCGCGCGTCGATCGCGGTGAGGTATTGATCCGTCCGGCATCCTTGCCGCGCTACACCATTGCCCGCGGCACTTGGAATCCCCTTGGAACCGGCTTGGGATTCGGTCACACTGCTGGCGGGCGGTGACGTGTGGGTGTCGGGGTGGAATTGGTGACGGTGTGGGCGTCGGGGTGGAATTGCGGGCATTGGGCCCGGTGAAGGCGGTGGTCGGCGGCCGGCTGGTCGACCTGGGACCGCCCAAGCAACGTGCCCTGTTCGCGCTGTTGCTGAGCCGGGTGGATCGGCCGACGGCGGTGGATTCCCTGCTGGAGCAGCTGTGGGCGGGGACCCACCGGCCGCGGCGACGGCCTCGCTGCAGGCCTATGTGTGCAACCTGCGGCGGGTGCTGGAGCCGCACCGGTCACCCCGGACGCCGGCCACGGTGCTACGCACCCGGGCCCGGGCTACCTGCTGGACAGTGCCGGCGCCGAGTTCGACGTGGTGCTGCGCGCGGTACGCACCGGCTGTCCCGACCGGCTGGTGCCGGGCCCGGTTGCTGAGTTGCTGGACGGTCGGGCCCCGGACATCTCCGAGCTGCATGACGTGGCCGGCGCCGCGCTGCGGCGTTTCGAGGCGATCGGGCAGTATCTGACCGCCGATGACTCGCCGATGGTCGTGGTTCTCGATGACCTGCACTGGGCGGATCTGGCGTCGCTGCAGCTGCTGACTCACCTCGCCGACGGCATCGCCGCCAGCAGGCTGCTGTTGGTGGCCTCCCGCCGGCTGCACGAGTCAGGATCGCTGTCGGCGACGTTGTCGGAGACGTTGGCCGCGTTGGCTCGCGCCGAAACCCTGCGGATCGAGCTGTGTGGTCTGGACAGCGAGGAGGCGCAGGCTCTGGTGGCCGCGGCCGCTGGACAGCACATCAGCGCCCAGACGGCTACCCGGCTGTGGGCCCGTACCGAGGGAAACCCGTTCTTCCTCCGGGAGATGGTCGAGTTACTGCTCAGCGAACAACGCTTGGACGAGCAACGGTTGGACGAGCTCGAGCCCATACCGGTTCCGGGGCCGGTGCGCGAGGTGGTGCTGCGCCGCGTCGGCCGCCTGCCCGAGGCTGCGGCCGCGCTGTTGTCGGTCGCAGCGGCCGCCGGCCGGCACTTCGACGTGGAGGTGGTAGCCGAGGCCGCCTCGGTGGAGATCGAGGTGGCGTTGGAGGCGATCGACGCCGCGGTGGCAGCCGGCCTGGTGGTTGAGAACGAGCATCGGTTGGGCTGGTTCCGGTTCACCCACGCGCTGGTCGCCGAGGCGTTGTACACCGCGACCGGGCGGCTACGCCGATTCGCCGGCACCGGCGAATCGGGGCGGCGGCCGCCTGGATCTGGGCCGGGCACGACCAGCGAGCCGCGGAGATCGCCCGGCACTGGCTGCTGGCCGCCGAACTCGACCCGGCACCGCCGCGCAAGCCTGCGCCTACGCCGCAACCGCGGCACGCGTCGACCACCGAGTTGCTGGGCCTGTCTGGCCTACCGCCGCCGCTGGTGGCCGGCGCCCGGTTGCTGCGCGCCGACTCGCTCGTGATTCTGGGCCGTATCCCGGAGGCGGTCACCGAGCTCGACCTGGTCGAGCCCCTGGCCAAGCAGCTACGGTCGCAGCTGCTTGGGGCCCAGCTGAACTGGGCACGAGCCGGAATGCTGCGGCTCGCCGGAAGCTGGTCGCAGGCCGACGCGCTGAGCCGAGCCACCTTCGACCTGCACGCGCCGACCCGGAGGTACACCGCCCTGGCCACCCGGGCCGCGCAACGCTGGGAGACGGCCTTCATGACCGGTACCGGCGCGGATCTGGTCGACGAGCTGCGCGCCGCCACCGAGGTCACCGGCGTCTCCGGGTTGCCCAACGTACTGGCGATGGCGCTGGTCGAAGCGGACCGCATCGAAGACGCCCGCGTCGCGCTACACCACCTGGAGCCGCGCACCAAGGATTACACGTGGCTCTACACCCGATGCTGGGCTCTGCTCGCCGCATCACGGCTCGGTGACACGGCGCTGGTGACCTCGCTACGTGGCCAGCTGCTGCCCTACCGCCGGCTGGCCTGTGCCGCGTCGGCGAACGTGGTCAGCGGGTCGGTTGCCTACTTCACCGCCGAAGCCGCCTTGACCCTGGGCGATCCGGAGGCCGCGCTGGCCGACCTGGCCATCGCCGTCGAGATCGACCAGGCGATGGGCGCACTGCCCTGGCTGGCCCGGGCCCGTGACGCCATCACCCGCGCCCAGCAGCTGCGACAGGGCGGACACCTCAGTCGATCGACACGGGCAGCGCGGCCAGGCCGTTCATGAGCACGCCCGGGCGCCAGGTCAGCTGCTGCGCGGGCACCGCAAGCCGCAGTCGGGGGAAGCGGGCCAGCAGGGTGCCCAGCGCGATACGGCCTTCCAGCCGGGCCAGCGTCACGCCGAGGCAGTGGTGGATGCCGTGGCCGAAGGCCAAGTGCGGGTTGTCTGTGCGGGTGATGTCCAGCGCGGCGGCCCGTGCGGTGCACGCCGGGTCGCGATTGGCGGCGAGCAAGCCGGCCAGCACGATCTCGCCGGCCGGGATGGTGACCCCGCCGATGTCCACCGCTTCGGCGGTCCAGCGGAACGGCGTGACTTGCAGCGGGCCGTCGAAGCGCAGCAGCTCCTCAATCGCGTCCGGCAGCCGGTGTGGTTGGGCGCGCAGCAGCGCCAGCTGCTCGGGATGGGTAAGCAGTGCGCGTATGCCATTGCCGATCAGGTTCACCGTGGTCTCGTGGCCGGCGACGAGCAGCAGGAACACCATCGAGATGAGTTCGTCCTCGGACAGCCGGTCCTGGCCGTCGCGGACCGCCACCAGGGCGGAGAGCAGGTCGTCGGTGGGGGCGGCGCGTTTGGCGTCCACCAACTCTCGCAGGTAGCCCACCATTGCGGTGCCCGCGGCGACCAATGCGTCCGGGCCGGCCAGCACTCCGGTCACCACGACGGAGGACCACTCACGGAACTCCATGCGCCGGCCGGTCGGTACGCCGAGCAGCTCGCAGATCACGGTGATGGGCAGCGGGTAGGCGAACGAGTCGATCAGGTCGACCTGCTCGGCGTTAGCCATCGTGTCGAGCAGGTCGTCGGTGATCTCCTGGACGCGGGGCGCGAGCTGCTCGACGCGGCGGCGGGTGAACGCGGCGGTGACCAGCCGGCGCAGCCGGGTGTGGTCCGGCGGGTTGCTGTTCAGCATGGAATGGCTGAACGCTGCGAACACCTCAGGCGGCAGCAGGTCACGTCCAAGGTTGGCCAGCGCCGCGTCACTCCTGATTAGCCGCGGGTCGTTCAGCGCCTGACGCGCCTCGGCGTAGCCGGTGATCAGCCAGGCCGGCTCACCGGTGGGCAGCGCGATGCGGTGTACCGGTCCAGCCGCCGCGAGCTGGGCGTACCTGGCGTGGCGCGCAGACCCATCAGTGATGGCGAACGGGGCTGCCAGCGGAGTCTCGGTCATGTCAGTCATCATGTTCTCCGTTGAGCCGTTACGCGGCGTCGGCGTGTGCGCGGCCGAAGGTCTGGTCGCAGACGACGTGCCGAACTGACCCGCAACGCCCGAACTCGGACCCCTGCGGAGTTAGTGGCCGAGACCGAGCAGCGACTTGCCTCGGAGGGCAACGAGGGGTTTGCCACCGGATCGTCGGCCGCGTTGCTCAGAGCGGATCGGGCGGCGCATTGACCGTCTTTACCGCCTCTGTGCTGGTCGACGCGCTGGTGGTGGCCGGGCCAGCCGGACACGACGCCCGCGAGATGTTGCGCGACCGCTCGCTGCTGCATGTTCCGTCGATCTTCGCAGCGGAGGCGACCTCGGCGATCCGTTCGATGCGAGCGCGCGGAGACTTAAGCCGAACTTACTTGATCTT
>QHBY01000297.1 GCA_003244245.1 Pseudonocardiales bacterium | reverse complement strand
GGCCTACGCGATCGACGTCGGGTCATTCGGCGCCGCCTTCTACGCCGCGGTTCGGCTGCCGTCACTGCCGCCTGGCGAGGGTGCCCGACGGGCCGGGCTCGCGTCGGTCGTGGAGGGGCTGCGGTTCGTCGCCGGGCGCCGGGTGGTGCTGATGACCTTCGTCGCCGACCTCATCGCGATGATCTTCGGAACGCCGGCGGCGCTGTTCCCAGCGTTGGCCCACGGCCTCTACGGCGGCGGCGCCGGGACCGCCGGCCTGCTCTATGCCGCGCCCGCGGTGGGGGCGGTCATCGTGACGCTGCTGGGCGGAGCCATCGCCCGAGTGCACCGCCACGGCCTCGGAGTGGTGCTGTCGATCGCGGTGTGGGGTCTGGGGATCACCCTGTTCGGGCTTACCTCGACGTTGTGGCTGGGGCTGGTCCTGCTCGCGCTCGCCGGCGCGGCCGACACCGTCAGCGCTGTCTACCGCTCGACGATCCTGCAGGTCGCGACGCCACCGGGGATGCAGGGCCGGCTGCAAGCCGTGTTCATCGTGGTGGTCGTGGGCGGACCGCGTCTCGGGGACCTCGAATCAGGCGCGGTGGCGACCGCGTTCACTCCGCGCGTATCGGTCGTCTCCGGCGGCCTGGCCTGCCTCGCCGGCATCGGGCTGCTCGCCCTGGCCGTACCGGCCTTCCTGCGCTACGACGCCCGATCCATCGCCCGTGCGTCAGCCGATACCGAAAGCGATGAGGGCGCCACCTAGTGTGTAGGATATGTGTATGTCCATGGAGCGACTGCAGATTTTGCTGCGGCCTGATCAGGCCGCGCGCCTGCGTGATGAGGCGCAGGTGCAGGGCGTGCCGGTGACCGAGCTCGTGCGAGAGGCCATTGATCAGGCGTTTCCACATCCACGAGCACTGCAGCGGCAGGCCAGCTGGGCGCGGTTCAACGCGCTGCCGGTGGTGGTGGCGGGGCCTGAACCAGAAGCGCTGGAGGCGTTGCTCGATGATCGCGTCGACAAGCGCCTACCCCGGGGCTGACGGGATGCTCGCGTTCATCGATGCCGCCGTCATCGCCTACACCCGCTATGACGCTCCACAGCGGCAAGCTTGCACCGAGATCATGTTGTGGGTAGCGGAGGGTCGCTTGCCGGCGACCACCTCTGTCCTCGTGATCGAAGAGGTGTGGCACCTCGAATTTCGAGGTCGCCCGCCGTTGCCTGTGGGTACGGCGCAGGTGGCGTCCGAACTATTCCCCGTCCTGCTCAGCGTGACTCCGGACCATCTCCGAGATGCGATGCGACGTGATTCGCCGGGTCTGGGGACGGCGGATCGGCTGCATGCGGCGGTCGCCATCGAAGCCGGCTGCGAAGTAATCGTGACGACCGACCGGGCCTTCGACGGTCTGGACGGCTTACGCCGAGTCGACCCGCTCGACACCGCCGCAGTCAAGGCGCTCGTCGGCGGCTGAATCTCGACTGGCGGTACCGGCGATCATTTGTTGCGGCATCGCGGAACACCTTCCAGCGGGCTGCTTGGCCGGTAGGCGAACTCACGCGGCGCGTGAGTCGAGAGTGAGCGCAAGCCACTCCGCCGGCTCGACCGGCACGTCGATCAGCAGTGCCACGCCGCAGGTCAGGCACAGCCATTCGGGGCAGTCCACGCCGTGCCCGTCGACGCATGGCGGCTGTTCAAACACCTGGAGCTCGGCGCAGCCCGGGCAGTACACCTCGATCATCCCTGCTGTGTACACGTGGCTCACCTCCATCTCCCGACGGTGCCACCCGCGGCGGCAAATGCGGTGGAGGTGACTCGGCGTGTCTGGACAAACGCCGGCGGCCGGGCGAGCGGCCTGTACCAGTCTGGTGCCGACCGAGACCTGCCTGGTCACCAGATCTTCACGCGTTGGTCGGGGAGGCGGAACAGTTTGTCGCCTTGCTTGACGCCGAAGGCCGCGTAGTACTCGGGCAGGTTGCTGACGACGCCATCGGCGCGGAACTCAGTGGGACTGTGCGGATCGCTGAGCAGTTCCACCCGCAACTCCTTGTCCCGGATCTTGCCGCGCCACACCTGCGCCCAGCCCAGGAAAAAGCGTTGCTCGCCGGTAAATCCATCCATCACGGCTGCCGGTCGGCCACCGAGGGACAGCTGGTAGGCGCGCATCGCCACCGTGAGGCCGGACAGGTCGGCGATGTTCTCGCCCAGGGTCAGCTCGCCGTTGATGTGCTCGCCGGGCAACGGCTCGTATGCCGAATACTGTGCGGCCAGAGCGGTGGCCCGGGCAGTGAACCGCTGCACATCCTGCGGGGTCCACCAGTCGCGGAGATTGCCGGTTCCGTCGAACTTGCGACCCTGGTCGTCGAACGCGTGGCTGATCTCGTGACCGATCACCGCGCCGATTCCGCCGTAGTTGACCGCATCATCAGCGTTCACGTCGAAGAACGGCGGCTGCAGGATCGCGGCTGGAAACGTGATGTCGTTGCGAGTCGGTTGATAGTAGGCGTTGACCGTCTGCGGTGTGGTGAACCACTCGTCGCGGTCCACCGGCTTGCCGAGCCTGTCGAGGTTGCGCCGGTACTCGACCTGGGAGGCGCGGATCTCGTTGCCCACCAGATCGTCCCGGGCTACCCTCAGCTTCGAGTAGTCCTTCCATTTTTTCGGGTAGCCGATCTTCACGTTGAGCTTGCTGAGCTTGTCCCTGGCTTCGGCCTTGGTCGAGTCGCTCATCCAGTCCAGGCCGTTGATAGACGAGCGGTAGGCGTCGATCAGCTTGGTGACCAGCGCGTCGATCCGGCGTTTGTTGTCCGGCGGGAAGTAGCGTTGCACGTATCGCTGGCCGAGCAGATCGCCCATCGCGTCATCGACCGCGGTGACACCCCGCTTCCAACGTGGGCGCTGCTCCTGCTGGCCGGCCAGATCACGGCCACGGAACTCGAAGCGCGCTGTGACGAAATCATTGCTCAGATAGGGGGACAGATCGTCGATGATCCTGAACTTCAAGTACGATTTCCAGTCCGCCAGGGGCACGGCGGTCAGCGCCGTACCCAGGGCAGTGAAGTAGCTGGGCTCGGCGATGATGAAGTCGCCGGCCGGCACGCCCGCCGCGTCGAGGTAGGTCATCCAGTCCAGTCCCGGTGTGCGCGCGGTGGCGTCGGCGACGGTGAACTTGTTGTAGGTCGCCGTCGCGTCGCGGTCCTGCGCTGCCGTCCACTGGATCTGGGCGAGACGGTTCTCCACACCGATCACCTGGCCGGCCGCGGCATCCGGATCGGCGACGCCGGCCAGACCCAGCATGCGTGCGGTGTAGGCCCGGAGCTGGTCGCGGATCGTCACGAACTGCGGTTCGGACTTCAGGTAGTAGTCCCGGTTGGGCAGCGTGAGCCCGTTCTGCGAGACGCCTGGGATGTAGGCCGATGCGTTGCGGGAGTCCTGATCGATGGACAGCGCGACGGGGCTGGAGGTGCCGTCGGCGACACTCGCGCCGAGATACCGGACGACGTCTGTGGGGCTGGCGAGGGCATCGATGCGGGCCAGCGAGGCCTTCAGCGGAGCGGCGCCGAGAGCGTCGAGCCGCGCGGTGTCCATGAAGCTCGTGTAGAAGTCGCCGATCTGCTGGTCCGGCGAGCCGACGGTGCCGTGCCGGGCGGCGCTGTCCTCAACGATGGCGCGGAGGTGCTGCTGGGCCTGTTCGTCGACCATCTGGAACGCGCCGTAACGGCTGCGGTCGGCCGGGATCTGAGTGGTGCGCAGCCACTGACCGTTCGCGAACGTGAACAGGTCATCTTGGGGGCGCACCTGGCGGTCGTACCCGGGCAGCATCAGTCCGGATTTCAGCGGCGCTGGCGGGGCGCCCGCGCACGCGGTCACCGCCGACACCAGTGCCACGGCGAGGATGCCAGCGCCCAGTCGAGATCGAGTCACGGCGCCTGACGATAGACCAGCCCACCGACAGCAGCGGCGCGGCGCTCGCCACCCGTTTACAACCTCGGGAGGATAAGCTCGCGCGGCGAGCCTCTCGATTGAACCTTCCGTTCACTGTCCGCCTGCTGCGTCAGCCATCAGGTACCCTCTTGCGTAGTACCTCGCTTGTACCTACATCGGAGGTGGCCGGGTGGATACCGTTGGCGTGCGTGATCTCGCGAATCGAGCGTCGGCCGTGCTCGACGAGTTGGAGCAGGGTGGGCAGCCTGTCATCGTGACGCGACGGGGGCGTCCGGTTGCCGTGCTCGCCGCGATCGATGCCGAGGAGTTCTATGACTATGTGCTTGCCCACTCCCCGGAGTTCGTGGCTGGCCGCAAGGCCGCCGAGGAGCGCTTCGCCCGCGGTGAATACGGGGAGCCCCTCGACGACGTGATCGCCGAGCTGGATGCAGACGACAATCCGGACCCGGCGAGTGCCTGAGGTCCGAATCGAACGAGCAGCGAGCAAAGATCTGAAACGTATCGGCCCCGGCCCCGAGCGCAATCGCATCGTCGCTGGTCTGCGTCGGCTCGCCGAGGATGCACCCAACCTCGACATCAAGACCATCGCCGGCGCGGTCCCCGGCTGGTTTCGGCTGCGCATCGGCGAATACCGGATCTGTTACTACCGAGCCCGCCACGACGGACCAGACGGACCAACCATCTATGCCGTCGAGCGGATTGTGCCCTGCGGCGCGTTCGACGCTGCGGCCGTGTCACTGCCTGGACAACGCTGACATCCCTCAGTAGTCTGCGCCGATCACCGGTGGCGCGGTGGGTGGTAGGTTTCCGACGATCGCGTTCGAGTCCTCGTGGATGAGGTACTTGCTGCGGTGTTCGCGGTCCCGCTCGCCTTGCTGGTTGGTGGCGCCGCCTCCGAAGGGTTGTCCGTATCCAGCCTCGCCGGCATTGCGGGCAGCTGGGCCGGCGCTGCCGCGGGTGGCGCTCATCTCGTCGAGGACAGGGTGGGCGCTGCTGGTGGGGCGGGGCCCGAACCCCGTGCTCGGCCGGGGACCGAATCCGGTGTGGCCGCTGCCACCGGCGCGCTGTCCCGCCGCTGACCCGCGCGCGGGCACTGGTTGTGCTCGTCCGGTGGTGGTGCTCTCGAGCCTGGTGCTGATGGGCAAGCCGCCCGGCGTCACCTCGCCGAGGGTTGCGCCAGCCCCTTGATTCGACGGCGATGGGAGGTTTCCCGCGGTTGTGGCTGGCGCAGTGTGGGCGATCTGGGAGACCGTGGGCGCCGGTTGGTAGGTGGCCCCTTGGTGGGTCGGTGGTGGGGTCGCCGGTTGATGAGCGGTGCGAACGTAGGTGGGCGCGCCGCCACCGGCGATAGCTATGGCTGGTGGGGCGCTACCGGCAGCGTCGACTCGAGGGTTGGTCAGCGGTAGTGAGCCGACGCTGGCATCCAAAGATTGCGGCGAGGTGAAGGCCGCCGCGGAATTGATGTTGTCATTGGAGTTGGACTGATACACCCGCATTGCTTGGCGGGCTTGTTCGGCGGCGTCTTGTTGACGCAGCTGGGCCTTCTCCTCGTCGGAAGTGATCCCCGGAAACCAGTCCATCTTCTCGGCAGCCCACTCGCCGGGATCGCTGGAAAAACCAGCTGATGTGGGCGTCGGAGGGACCGATGGGACGCTGTTTTTCGCGGTGACCCAATGCTCGGATTGGTCCTGCGCCCGCTGCGCAACGGTGGCGGTGGTCTGCTGGAGGGTGTCCATCCACGGCAGCATGGCGCCGGTGGCCGCGGCCGCCGCGTCCGCCGCCGCGCCTTGCCGGGCGGTGAGGATGACGCCGATCGCGCTCTGCACGAAGGACTTGCAGGTCGTTCCTACGCCGTCACCGAGCCGCTGCCACGACCGGGCGGTTTCCTGCAGCGCGTCCGAGCCGGCGCCCCCGTTGATGTGGTCGAAAATGACCTGATGGCTGGTGTCGTCGTAGTTGAAGTCCGTCCCCATCGCTGCTCCCCCCTCAACTCTTCGGCGGCAAATTCATCAGCACCGCCGCGGCGATCCGCTTGCCCACCTCGCACGACTGCTGCGGGTTGTTCTTCAGCGCTTGCTCTTCCGATTGGTAGGTCACTGTTACGCTCTGGCGCTCCGCGGCTTTGATGTCTATGTCGCAAACAGCGATGTCCGCGTTGGTTCTGGTGACGATGGCCGGGTAGCCGGCGATCTCGGTCAGCTCGAAGAATGGCAGACCTCGATGGTCTTTGCTGTAAACGACTTCCAAGGTCGGATTGTTCGTGAACATCGAGAGATCCACTTTTCGAACTAGCTCTTGTTCGTGGGTGGTTTTCCGCCACTGGCAGTCCAGGGTGCCGAACAGCCCGTCCAGTTCTTGCGGTGGGAGATCGAAGCCGAACCCGGTCGCCTGCTGAGAGGTCAGCAACTCACACGGCCGCCGGGCCATCGCTGCGACATCGCGCGGATTTTTCACCGGCGGGATCGGACTCGCCGCCGGTGCCGGGCTCGGTGGGGCCGCCTCAGGGGCCGTGCCCGCACCGCACCCCGCTGCCAGAATCACCGAGCTGGCCGTGACCACGCTCGCCAGGTATCGGGTCCTCACAGCGACCGCCCCAGACTGGGTAGGGGTAATCCCGGGCTGGGTGTAGTCGGGATGTTCAGCTCCTCGACTTGCAGGTAGGTCCGCAGATCCTCGCGCAACTTATGTGCCAGGTCGCGGAGCTGTTTCCCGCCGGCCCGTAGGTTCGCCTCTAAGTTGTGCGCACCACTGTCCGAGGCCCACTTACCGATCTGGGCTACCGCGTTCAGGCTCACCCCATCCACCCCGGGAGCCGGGATGCTCGCCAGGCGCCGCGCGACCTCCGCCTGGTTATCAAGGTAGTCGGCGGCGTGCTCCAGGTCGGCGATGGACTGCGGGACGCGCTCGTAGTCGATCGAGAAACCCGCCGCGGCGCCGTTGCCGCCGAGCAGGGCGCCCAGCGCGGTGCCGTCCAGCACATTGCCGGTATCGCTGGCCGCGCCGGAGGACTGGCCCTCGTCACTCACCGTGTTCCCCTTGACCCAGGTGTGCACTTAAGTGCGCAGAGTCTGCCACACCAATCAGTGCGCCGAGGCAACGCGCCCGCGGCCGGGGTTGGCTGCGGTGAGAGACCTCTTGGCCCCCGGGGTTGGTGGTCCTTGAAGAGCTACCAGCTACCGGTACGCGTCTCGCCGGTGGGCAACTCCCAATATGGTTGCGTCTTCGTGGCGTCGTCGATCTCGTAGACAATTCGGTATTCACCGATACGTATACGCCAGTCGCTGCGGCTACCGACCAGCTTCTTAACACCGGCTAATACGGCAGCCGCAGTGTGTGATC
>QHBY01000296.1 GCA_003244245.1 Pseudonocardiales bacterium | reverse complement strand
CCCCCGGTTTGGAGGACACTTGAGCGCTGGGGTCGAAAGGCCTCGGCAAGGAGGTTCAAGTGCCGAGAACGAGACCGCCATTTCCGCCTGAGTTCCGTCGTGAGGCGGTGAAGTTGATGCGTGAGAGTGACAAGCCGTTGCCGCTGTTGGCGAAGGATCTCGGGGTGTCGGAGCAGACGCTGCGTAACTGGCGTCGTCAGGCTCGGGTTGACGGGGGTGAGCTTGAGGGGCTGACCAGCGCGCAGCTGGAGGAGCTGCGGCGGCTGCGGCGGGAGAACCGCACGCTGCAGATGGAGCGCGAGGTGCTCAGAAAAGCCGCGGTCTTCTTCGCCCGGGAGAGCGAGGGGCGCTGAGCGAGGTGTTCTCGTTCATCGCCGCGGAGAAGGCCAACTATCCCGCCTCGCTGATGTGCCGCGTGCTTGGGGTCAACCGGACCAGCTTTCATGACTGGCAGCGTCGGGCGCCATCTGACCGGACGCTGTATGACGCCTGGCTGACTGAGCAGATCAAGCAGATCCACGTCGACTCTGCGGGCACCTACGGCGCTCCGCGCGTTCACGCCGAGCTGCGTCTTTGCCACCGCGTCCGCGTGGGCGAGAAGCGCGTGGCGCGGCTGATGGCCACCGCGGGGCTTGAGGGCATTCCCGTACCGCGAAAGGCCCGCACCACGCTACGAGTAGCGGGCGTGCGCTGCGCGCCCGACCTGGTCGAGCGCGACTTCAACGCCTCAGCGCCCGACCGCTTGTGGTGCGCTGACATCACGCAGCTCTCAACCTGGGAGGGATGGCTGTACCTGGCGTCTGTGATCGACTGCTTCAGCCGCCGGGTGGTCGGCTGGTCGATGGCCAGCCACATGCGCCTGGAGCTCGTCGAGGCGGCACTGGGGATGGCGGTCGCCCGCCGGCATCCCCAGCGCGGTCTGATCCACCACTCCGACCACGGCAGCCAGTACACCGCCGTCGTGTTCGGCGAGCGCTGTTCGCAGGCCGGGATCGACGTCTCGATGGGCTCGATCGGGGACTGCTTCGACAACGCCGTCTGCGAGGCGTTCCACTCCACGCTCAAGCGCGAGCTCGTGCACCGCCGCCCTTGGCCAACAGCGGCCGAGCTAAAGACTGCCGTGTTCGAGTACATCGAAGGGTTCTACAACACCACCAGGAGGCACTCCACTCTCGGCTACCACTCACCCTCACACTATGAGTCTCTCCACCAGAACCGGCTCTCTCCGCTGCATGGTTAGAGACAACTCACCACACAAATGATATACTTACTGGAAACCACAAGTCTAACGTGTCGGCCAAAGCGGGGGAGGTCCACGGGCGATTCGAGCCCTGGCGGGGGTTTGCCTGGCGGGCGGTGCGCTGCTTGCCTGGATGGGGAGGCTGGTGGACCATGGGGCTACGAGCTTGGACCGTCGAGCGTTTGCGGCGGTGGCAACAGAGCGCGGATCGTTCCTCGCGCGAGCCGCCCACCCGTTGGCGACCATCGGCCCGGTGTTGACAGGAGCACTGGTCCTTGTCGTGATCGCGTGGCTTGCACGACGGCGACGTTGGCTTGCCGCTATGGGCATCCTCGGCGGTTATCTCCTCGTTGCGCTTCTCGCCCACCTGGGAAAGGCGGCCGAGCAGCGACCGCGACCAGCGGGCGCCCTCATCGATGCTGGGGGCTATTCGTTTCCCTCCACCGAATCCGCGCTCGCCGTTGGGCTGATCGCGATCGCGGTCGTTGCCGCCGGCCCAACCAAGCACCGAGCGCGCAGAATCGGGGTCATCGCCGCCGCTGGCCTGTTGACCGGTGTCATCGGGACACTGCTGGTCTCGATCCGCGTGCACTACCTCACCGACGTACTCGCCGGATGGGCGATGGGTGCCACCGTCTTTGCTGCTTGTGGCCTGACGGCATTGGCCATCGAGGCACGCCAGGAACGAACCGCGACGCAGCTGTAAGCACCGCGGCTGGGCCAGCGAACGGCGGGAAACGCGCCCGCCACGCGCACGATCAGATCAGGGTGCTGCCCTCGCCTACGGACCCACGCGCTGAACGCGACCGATGATCGATGCCGGCGCGACGGGCCCCCAGTAGCGGCTGTCGTCAGAGGCGCCGCGGTTGTCGCCAAGCATGTAGTAGCGCCCAGCCGCGACGGTGAACGTCCGCGGAAAATCGCATCCCTCGGGTTGGTCCCCGCAGGGCGAGATGAAGTCCTCGGAAGCGAGCGTGGCGTTTCGGATCACGTGCCCATGGCTGATCGAGATGCGGTCTCCGGGACCGGCGACGATCCGCTTGACAAACAGCTCCTTTGAGCTGCGTCGATCCGGTGTGGCGCACGCCTGGCCGGCCGGGGGACGAATCGCGCATGTGTTGGTCTCGGCCCCGGCGGGCGGGTGAAAGACGACGATGTCCCCGATCGCCG
>QHBY01000295.1:301-3345 GCA_003244245.1 Pseudonocardiales bacterium | reverse complement strand
GGTCGAGTTCGGTGGCCGGGCGCGTGGCGGGGATTGGGGCGAGGGCCTGGCGGGCGGCCGCGACCGCGGCGGTGGTCTGTTCGACGTTTCGTTGTAGGCCGGGCGGTGCGGTGTTCTTTTGGGTATGGGTGGTTGTGGTGTCGGTGAGCGCCTTGGCGAGGTTGCGTTCGGCGGTGGCCAGGGTGGCCTGGGCGGCGGCCAGCTCGTCGCGGGCGGCCCGGCGGGCGGGATTGGGAACCATGCGGTCGTCGGGGACGATGTCCATCGCGTAGTGGGCGATCGCGTCGATCCCGTTGTGCGCGGCCGCGTATTTGAAGACGTTCTCGATGCGCCACCGGGCGCGCAGCCAGCACACCAGCGCCGCCCCGGTGGCCTTGGTGTCGCTGGTGAGCACCTGGAGCACCGGGGCGCCGTGCTCGAACAAGGTGAGCTGGCGAGCGTGGCCGTAGCCGGGGATCTCGACGGTGTCGTCGGCGAGGGTGACGCTGATCGGCTGGCCGTCGCGGACATAGGAGCACTCGCGTGCAGGGGCGGTGGTGGCCGCAAGCTTGCCCCGCCGGTAGGTGACCCAGTCCACCCCGGCCGCCTGGCAGGCGGCGAACGCGCTCGGGTAGGACCCGCCGCGGTCGAAACCCAGCAGGATCGGCGCGTCGGGGCCCACCCACGACCTCGCGCAGCTGGGTCAGCATCCCGGGTAGCGAGCGGGTCAGCCCGGACGGTTCGTCGGAGGCGAAGCACACCGCCCGGCCCCGATGGTCGACGACCAGCGTGTCGGCCCGGCCGGGTTCGGCGAGGCGACGTTTGGTGTTGTAACCCTTGGCGACCGGGCGAGCGCCGGTGTAGGCGACGAAGTGGTCGTCAACGTAGTAGACCGGTGAGGTTGGCGGGTCCGCGGCGAGCATGCTCTTGGCGAACGCCCGCTGCAGGGCCAGCGGGTCCGATTCGTCGGCCAACGCGGCCAGCCGCTCCCGCAACGTCCGTAGCTGCGGTATCGCGGTGATGCCCACAACCGCCCCGGCGTCGCCCCGACGCAGGTGCTTGGCGCCTTCCACCGTGTCGATACCCAGCGCGAAGCCCACCGTCGCACTGGCGAGCACCGCGAGGTCGTCGTAGCGTCGCGCCGGCCCGCCGGTCACCGTGGCGAAGATCCCAGCCGCGTCGACCAGGTCGAAGTAGGAATACAGCAACGCCGCTCCGGCATAACGGGACGGGTAGACACCCGCGACCAGGCGGGCCGACCCGCCGGCGGCCGGTTCGGTCGCCGTGGGTTCGGTTGTGGTGGGTTCGGTTGTGGTGGGTTGCTCGTCGCCGGCAGGGTCGAGCACCTCCTGCGCTGGCAGGGACCCCAGCCGGGCCACCAACTCGCTGATCACCGAACGGGCGACCTTGCACCGAGCCGCGACCTCGGTCTGGGTCAGCCCCTCGCCGACCCACCGGCGGGCGTTGGCCACCTGACGTTCCGACAGCTTGGGTGGGCGACCGCGCCGGCGCACCAGCCCGGCCGCGCCCCAACGACGGGCTTGGGCGCGCAGCCGGGAGACGTACTCCGGTGACAACCCGAATAGCCCCGCCACCTCACGGCCGGGTGCCCCGGCATCGGTGAGCGCCACGACGGCCAGATTGCGCATCCCGGTGTCGTCCTCGTCATAGCGGAACACCAGTCGCTGGCCATAACTGACCACTGTCTGCCCATCCGCGGTGCACCGGCACAGCGCCACCGGCTCGGGCATCCCCGGGCAGTCCAGCAGCGCAGTTTCCAATACCCGCCAAAGCTACCGCCGGCGGCTAAATATTGATCGCATTTCCGACGGTGTGTCGATCCGCAAGATCCCAGCTCAACACTGGTACAAGTCAGCTACGTGCGGAGGTCTGAGCCTGCGCGACGCCCTTCACTCCTGCACCAGCGCTGGCACCCGCAGCGGTCATTAGCACAACGGGGACGGTCATCCACTCGACCTGTCCGTCCACTCAGCGAGCCCGGCTCGTGAGCCGAGGGCATCATCCCCCACTCATCTCGTGCTCTCGTAACAGTCCGCTGATCATCTCACGGGAATCGCTCACCGATAGCGCGGACGCCCGTAGCCGCTCGTGTGCGTGACGATACGCTGCGACGTCGCGGAGGCCGTCGAGGTACTCGCTGTCTGTCATCCGGTCCAGATAAACAATCCGCGGGTTGCTGGCATCGGAGAATTCCAGCACGGTGAACGACCCATCAACACCGGGATGGGCGCCGGCAGCAAAAGGCAACACCCGCAGCGCCACGTTGGGCAGCTCGGCGACCTCGATCAAACGGGTCAGCTGAGCGCACATCACGTCCCGGCCACCGACGACGCGCCGAAGCGCACCCTCATTGATCACCACATCCAGGTGTATCGGGTCGGGGCCGAGGAGCCGGACCTGCCGAGCACGGCGCACCTCTGCCGCCCTGGCCGCTTCATCCGGTAGCTGCGTGTAGGACGAGTGCCGGAGTATCTCGGCCGCATATTGCTCGGTCTGGAGCAGGCCGGGAACGACCTCCGACTCGTAAGTCAGCAACCGCGCAGCTTCGGGTTCCAAGGACAGGTAGCCCTCAAACCACGGTGGCAACACCTCGGCGTACTGGCGCCACCAGCCCGGTTGACGATCTTCACTGGCGAGACTGACCAGAGTTTCCACTTCGTCAGACAACGCGTCGAGCACACCCAACAGCGCACGCACGTCCGCAGGCGTGACCGCAATCTTCGCTAGTTCAACGCGACTGATCTTGCTGGTCGACCAGCCCAACTCCCTTGGCGACAACCTCCAGACTCATGCCGCTGGCCTCGCGAAGCCGCCGCAACGCCGCTCCAAGACGTCGCCTTCGGATGGTAGGCACTGACACCATGGTCCCCGACAATGCCACAGCAACTATCTCCCATGACTCATCGCTGTGCAAATTGCTCAGCAATTCATGATGACCTTGTGAGCGGGCACCCTACACCTAGCAAGCAACAGTGATCAACACTGATGTAGCCGCCCGGTCCGACCCGCTGGCCCGCCCAGAGAACAGCGCGTTGGTGAGGCAG
>QHBY01000295.1:0-222 GCA_003244245.1 Pseudonocardiales bacterium | reverse complement strand
GTATTCGCGCTCGAAGGTGCGCAGTTCGTCGATCTTCTTCTCCAGGATGCTCTTCTCCTGGTTGATCGAACCGATGATCTCGGTGTGCTTGCGCCGCATCGCGCTCCAGCGACGCGACCTTGTTCCGGGACTCCTGGGCGAGGGTCTCGGTTTTGGTCGGTCTCCTACACAATGCGTGGGTGAGCTCCTGGTAGGTGTAAGAGCCTGTTGGCGAACGTCTCA
>QHBY01000294.1 GCA_003244245.1 Pseudonocardiales bacterium | reverse complement strand
AAATTTGACCACCAGGGTCGCCGGCATCCCCAAACAACGGATCTACCGCGACACAAGACCGGGGCCAGCGTCGATCGGCCCGGGCTGACCTCGCTGCTGGGATACGCCCGCGACACAATCGTCGTGCACACCCTCGACCGGCTCAGGCGCAACCTGCGCAAAGTACTCAACCTCGTCCACGAGCTCTCGGGTCAAAACATCGGCGTGCGCTCGCTGGCAGACCCGCTGCCGATCAACACCGCCGAGGAAGGCAAGGGCCGGCTTGCGCTCCTGCTGTTGGCCCTGTTCGCCGAGATGAAACGCACCCACACCGACGAACGTGCCGCGCACGCCCGCGCCGTGGCCCAAGCCGCCGCACCCACCACTGGCCGCCGCCGGGCAACCAACCCTCATGCGCCTCCGCTGGGCCTGCGATACCGGACTGGCCGTGTCGATCCCGGGTGCGACCGCTGCTGGAGCTGTCAGGTCCGCTGGATGTGAGCAAGTCCCCAGTCCCACTGCACGTGGTCGGTAGGGTTGCGCCGTGCGCGTCGTCATTGCAGGAGGACACGGCCAGATCGCCACGCGGTTGGAGAAACTGTTGGCGGCGCGCGGTGACAGTGCGGTGGGCATCATCCGCGCTCCGGAGCAGGCGCAGGATCTGCGGGCCCTCGGCGCGGACCCGGTCGTGTGCGACCTGGAGTCGGCACCGGTCGATGAGCTCGCCAGTCACCTGGACGGCGCGGACGCGGTGGTGTTCACGGCCGGCGCCGGGCCGGGCAGCGGGGCGGCACGTAAAGAGACGGTCGACCGCGGCGCCGCCGTCTTATTCGCCGACGCTGCCGAACGGGCGGCCGTACGCCGGTACCTGATGATCTCCGCGATGGGCGCGGACCTGAAGCCGCCGCCGGGCACCGATTCGGTGTTCGCCACCTACCTGCGAGCAAAGGGCGCGGCCGATGCCGACCTCGCCTCGCGCGCCAGCCTGGACTGGACGATCCTGCGACCGGGGCGGCTGACCAACGAGCCCGGCACCGGCCTGGTCCGGCTGGCCGGACGTACCGGCCCGGGGGAGGTGCCGCGTGATGACGTGGCGGCGGTGCTCCTGGCACTCCTGGACACCCCCGCGAGCGGGATGACGCTGGAGCTGGTGGCCGGCGACACGCTCGTGGACCAGGCCGTCCGAGCGGTCGCCTCGCTCTGACGTGGGTGAGCCTCGGGACTTTTGTGATGGGTGTGCCCCGGCGCCATGTGGGGCCGGGGCACACCCATTATTCGCAGGGTGGTGACCGCGTTGAGCCCTCCGGGTGGGGTTCCTAGTTGGTGAGGGGTCGCTTGCGGGTGCCGAGGATGGCCCGCAGTTCGGCCCGTTGGTGGTCGGACAGTGGTGGGGCTTGGGCGACGAGGCGGTCGATGTGTGCGGTCAGGTTGTCAGGGTTTGTGTGTGGGGCTGGGGTAGCGGGGGCGGGTTGGGGCGGGTGTCCTGTTCGTTTTTGTCGGCTGGTCGGGGCCAGGGTGGGTGGTCTCCTTCCGGTAGGTGTGTCTAATCAACCTGTGTGGGCTGCGCGGGAGTCCAGGTGGGTATCGGGGTTTTCGGGGTCTGTCGGGGGTGGTGGGTTGCCTCCCGGGCGAGGCATTTGTGCTAGTCAAGGTGGTGAGGAGCTCGGGGGACAGGATCGGGAAAACTCTCTGGCTTTCTGGTTTCGGGGTTTCGGCTGATGGTGGGGCACATGTCCAGGGCTTCCCCGAGGTGTTGTTGTTGCTGGTCAGCCGGGGGAAGATGGGTCGGGGAAGTGGTGGGGAAACTTCCCCGGCTGCCCGGTGGTTCCCCGTCTAGTTCCCCGATGGTCGTCACCGTCGCTGTCGTAGTTGTGGTCACGTACGGTGATGGCTTGGGTGATGTCGTCGGCGCGGACGACGCTGTGGCCGTGGGATTTGCCGATCTCGATGCCCTCGTCGGCGAGCGCGGTTTTCAGGTCGGAGAAGCTCCAGCCCTCGTAGGCGCTGGGGTTGAGTTCGGCCAGCCGGGTGAGCACGACTTGGGTTCGTACCCGGCGTTCTGCGCGGAGCACCTGGTGGATGTCGGCCAGGTGATCCACCGGTTCGGTGGTGGTGTTCTCCGGGTCGGGGTGGATGGTGCGGCCTTGTTTGGCGAGTAGGTGCATGGCGCGGGTGATGATGGGGGTGATTTGGTCGGGGGTGTGGGTTTCGGGGTCGCGCGCGGAGACGTAGTGGGTGCGTACGACGGTGTATTTGGTGTTGGTGTTAAAGCCGCTGTTGACGACGGTGGTGCCGCGGTCGGTGTTGTAGCGCAGGTCGGTGGCTCGGCCGCCGTCGGTGTAGGCGGGTTTGCCCAGGATCATGTCGTTGGTGGCTTCGTTGCCGACGTGGAGGCAGGCGCGGATGCCGTAGCGGTCGCGGATTTCGGCGGGCAGGGTGCGGTCGTCGGGGCGTTGGGTGGCGATCAGGAGGTGGATGTTGAATGCGCGGGCCATGTTGAGGAGGGCTTTCATCGCGGTGGTGGCCCTACCGGTTTTGCCGCCGACTTCGTCGTCGCCGAAGAGGATGTGGACTTCGTCGATGAACAAAAACAGTGGGTGCAGCCCGAGGTCTTTGCGGGTGGCGAGATGTGGGGGCACTTTGTTGGCGCCGGGGGCGTGGGTTTCGAGGGTTTTTGCTCGTCGTTGCATGTCGGTGACGAGCCAGTCGAGTTGGTTGGTGCAGGCGGTGATGGTGTCGGTGCCCATGCCGACTAGGAGCACGCTGGCGCGGGGGGTGAAGGCGTTCCAGTCGCCGGAGGGTTTGAAGTTCACGATTCGGATCTCGGTGCTCGGATCCAGTGCTACGCCCAGGGCTAAGAGGCGCATGGTGGCGGTTTTGCCCTGCCCGGCCAGGGCGCCGAAGAGCCAGTTGGTGCCGATTAGCGGTGCGGTGATCGGTTCGCCGCGGATGGTCACTCCCCAGGGGACACCGGCATAGACGTCAACGGTTCCCTTGTGTAGGAGCGGCCAGGGTGGCGCTGGGCCGTCGAGGGCGCCGTGGTCGGCGATCCACAGGTCGAGGATGTTGGCTTGGGGGCCGACCGCGGGCCAGGTCTCGACTTCCAGTCGCCCGAGGTTGGCGGCGAGTAGTTCTTTGCGGGCGATGACGTCGGAGGCCTTGGTGCCTAGCGGGAGTTTCCTGGATAA
>QHBY01000293.1 GCA_003244245.1 Pseudonocardiales bacterium | reverse complement strand
CCGCCCGGTACAGATCGGGTACAGATCGCATCGCCCAACACCGACCAACGTCGACCAACATCAACCGGCGTCCTCGCAGGTAGACTACCGTCCCACACATCAGCAACCGCAGCCCGTCCCAAACAAACATGCCCTCGCCGGGCGGGCAGATCTCCGGGATAGCCAGCCACAAGAACTGCTGCGGTAGGGCCGGGTAGGCGGGGTGTGGCATCCCATCGACCTCCCTGAGGGCTACCACACGGCATCCCGGGGGCCGTTGACAACGCACGCGCTGGTTCCGTCGAGGGCTGCCCCCGGGTTGCCGCGTGGTCGGGCTGCGCCAGTTCGACGGGATGCCACACGAACTCCAGCGTGCAAGATCGATTCCTGGGCCGTCGTCGGGTCGTCGGACGTCGAGAAGCATTGAGAAACCTGGAGAAGTAGCGAGAACGTTCCTCCTGGTCAACCCGACTGCATCACCCCATTGGCGCAGGTCGCGACGTGCGGGGTGGACGAGCTGGCCTGTAAGCCGGATCTTGTCGTTTCGCATGCTCACGATCAACTACGTGCGGCGTGCGGTTGGCGTGCTATCAGCCCTCGGTACACCACGGTCATTAGCGGTGCACCATGTCACGATCGGTCGCAAGGCGGGGCCCCTGACCACGCGTTGGCCGACAGAAGTGTTCCAAACTGGGGCTCGCCTTGATGCGTGCGTCACCACGGCCGACGTGCTTGTTCTCGGCCACTCAACTAGGTTCCGTTAGTTGGTTTTCAGTGTTCCGCGTAGCAGTTGGCGGGCGGTGCTGGTCAGTCGCTGATCGCGGTCGTAGCGCCGGAGGGTGTCGTAGGCGATCCGGGCCAGCCTTGGCCGGATTAGCTCGACGGGTGGGGGGTAGCGAAACGCGGTAGCTCCCCAGCCGAGCTTGGCGTGGGTGGTGCTGGGCCAGCGGGGGTTGTGTCGGAGACCGAGGTCGATCATGTCGTGGAGCACCGGGTGGGGCAGGCCACCGAAGTCGTACCATCGGTAGCCTTGTTCTTTGGCCCATCGAATGATTTCCCAGGTCACCGCGGCGGGGACACCCAGTCGCCGACCGTGTCCAGTGCGGTCAAAACCGATCAGCCGGCCGCGGACCATGTCCCCACAGGTGGTCACCAGATCGGCGGCCACCGCTGTGCCGTCGACTTCACCGACGAACAGCACCACCTGGCCGGCCAGTTCCTGGTACATGGTGTGCAAGTAATCCAGCGAGTAGGGTCAACAGCCGTGGGCGAACGCCGAGCACGCGACCAGCTCGGCGAGCAGAGGAATATCACGTTCGTCGCCCTGGCGGACTGTGACCACATTGGCTGCCCACCGGGTCGCTGGACGCAGCCGGCGTTTGGCCCGAGCCCGCAGCTGCTGCTCGCCGCCGCTGAGGTCGACCCGCAGCGACCCGACAGGGGCGATGCCAGCTAGTGATGGCCGAAACCCGCGCCGCAGCAACCCCTGGCTGAGCTCGTGGCCGTCCTCTGGGGGTTGCACGAACAGCATCCACAGCTCGTTGCCCACCGCCACGACAGCATCTTCCAGCGCCTGTCGGATCGGCTGAGGGCACGGCGCATCGGGGGAGATCACCGGGCCGTAGGGCAGATAGCCGATGTGGGCCTTCCCGACCAGTCGCCGGCACAAGACCAGAGCACCGCCCACAAGTCGGCTGCGGTGATAGGCCAACAGATACTCGGGGGTGTAGCCGGCCCGACCGCGAAGCCGCGCCCACGCAGACAGCTGAGTGACATCCGTGCCAGAACCCGTGCGCACAATGCAGTCCCACTGAGCCAACACCTCTGCACCGGGATCCCGAACCCGCCAGATGCCCACCCCACTACCAACACGCGGTGGGCCCGAGTACGTCGACCGCCGAGGTCCCAGCATCCCCATCAGACACTCACCCCCCCACCACCACCCCAAGGCAGGACCCATCACAGGACCGTGGGCACGCGAATGTCACCCAGCGACGCAGGCCGTGGTCACCCCGGTCGCGGCGGCCACCATGTGTCATCTCCACCCTTTACCTACCCGAAACGGCTGTCAACGTCCGGCACCAGCACGTACCGTCGAGAAGTACCTGAGCTGGCCACAAGGACTGTTCCGTCATGACCGGCACTGTCCAGTCGTGGCTTCTGATAATCGCTAGTCGCCTCTCTATTGACCCACACTGGAGCTGCCCTCTGTGGCACGGGACGCACACCTCCGCGCCGGGCAGGTAAGGGACCAGAGGGTCGACCATGATCAGGCCGTCTCCAGGCCGTCAGACGTCGGGCAGGGGTGAGAACCGGTGAGAACTACTGAGATGTCCTTCCGCTGCTCAACCCCTGTTTTCAGGACAGACCGCCAGGTCAGCTCCGACCAGTTGAGAGATCACCCAGATCTACGACGGTCCGGATGGCTCAACTACGCCTAGCCGAGCGCGTGCCCCCCGCGTGCCCCTTCTCAGGGTCACCAGGGGTCAACAGCGGTCACGCACGTCACCTACCGCCGGGTGTCCGCAGGTCAGCGTAAGTCCAGGTCACTGGCTTGATCACCGCCCAATCTTCCAAGCTGGGGCTCGTAGGACGATCATTATCAGCGAGTCGTCTACACAAGCGGCGTGACGAGCGCGCACCGCTCGATCTACCTGGGCACGTAGTGTCAGCGCGGCCGGGCGGTGTGAGCAGGTGGCTTACTTTTGGCGTACTCAGGCGCTCACCCGGTGGTGGGCGAACAGCCAGGGCAGCAAGTTGGGCTCTGCGAAGGCGTGGGTCCAAGCGTCGTGGCCTACATGGGGATACTCGGTATATTTGGGGGTGCCGCCGGCCGCTCGCAGGGCCGCGACTGTTCTACGCGAACGCTCGACAGGGACAACGGGGTCGCGGGCGCCGTGGAAGCCCACACTGGTACGGCTCGCGCGGTGACTGCGGCGTTCTCGTCAGCGCCGCCGCAAATCGTCACTGCAGCGGCGAAGCGTTCAGGCCAGCGACTCAATAGATCCCAGGCGCCGAAGCCTCCCATCGACAGGCCAATAAGGTAGAGGCGCTGTGGATCGATGGGGTAGCGGCCGAGGAGCGACTCGACAAGCTCCATCGTCGCCGACAAGGGCACCGACAGGTTCAGTGGCAGGACGTGGCGTTCGGCGCGCCAATTTACCTCCACCCAGCGGTGCCCGGTAGGGCACTGCGGAACCAGGTAAAAGCACGGGAAGCGTGCGGCTGGTGTCTCCGACCCGAGCAGCTCGGCGACGCCGTTGCGTAGTTGAGCCGAGTTGTCGTTGCCGCGTTCGCCCGATCCGTGGAGCAACAGCACGAGCGGCATCCGCTCGGGGACCACTTTGTGCGTCCCCACCTTAGCGTGCGCAGGGTGCATAGTGGGCACGAGCATTCGATAGGGGAGCGTGTGTCCGCGAGAGTCGGTGAACGTCTGCGCGAGAAAGTTCCGTTTCTCGGGCGTCTCCTGGACGCCCTTGTAGGTGCTCATCACTCAGCTCCAAAAAGGCTAAATCAACCCTTTGCCGTGACTGATCGGCCATGCTTGCCGTTGAAGCTCGCGACCTGACCGCCGGTCAGCCCGTTTGGACCTAGTCGATCTGCCGCTATTATACATACGGTTCTGAGAACTCGCTTTCTACCACACCTCGCACTACTTTGACCTCCAGCTGGCCTCTTTCGAACGGTAGCCGACCCCGGGGTTCAGCACTCACTGGAGACAGATTATGAACCCTCACGATCATTCCCCAGCGAGGCTGGTTTCTCAACTCGGCGAGCCATCTCATACGTCGCAGCGATCTACCATGACGGAGCTCATCAAGGATGATCACGCATCCATAGGTGGAGAAACTGTTGCTTCCGGCACAGATGAGTACGTTCTGTTTGCTACCGCCACGATGCACAACTCCACCAAGGACCATGCCGTAGCAAATCTCAGGGTCGCCTGATGCCCTGTATGTATTGAGGAAAATCTCACGTGAGCCGTCCTGTTCACAAAAAATCAAAGCCTTGCGGTCATCGGAAAATCTGAGTGGACTGCCCAACGTCCTCGTGTATCTTTCTGTAATACTATTCCACCGTGGACCGCTAATCGACAGAAGATTGGACACCTCATTCAGGCGCGGTTCTGTGACCATGCAATTTTGAATTCGTACCCGCTCCCCTCCGTAATTTTCGCCAAGCACCCGATAGTCAAGTGTGATCGCGCTCAAGTCTCCCTGCGCAACTGTGAAGTGCCTGCTAGGGTCGTCAGGCGGAATCAGTCCGTAGCACAAATATACTGGGGCTGTGGTGAAATCCAGCGGAGACAGTCGGGACAGCACGTTCGTTCTACGCCTATAGGGAAGGTATAGGTACCTGTATGATCCCGCACCAAGCATCGCAAATATGATGGAGGCGATCAGGTTTATTACTATTTCCACTTGACCTATCGCCTCCCTTCATCCGCCCCGGCACGTCAAGTCTAGTCTTCTGCGGTCCCGATGCGTAGCATTCGTTTAGAATTTCCACCAATACGATTCGTCGGCTCAACCTACACGTCGTCCTAGCCGTCCAGAGCACATCTCGCCTCCGATCTACTCCTAGTGTATGCAGATATGTTTA
>QHBY01000292.1 GCA_003244245.1 Pseudonocardiales bacterium | reverse complement strand
GAGTCGAGCCAGGGGCCCAAGGGTCCGCAGGCTGACTCGGTTCGCGCCATCTAGCAGCGACTCACCTCGCGGCCCCGCACCATTTCCGGTGCGGGGCCGCGAGCTATATGCGGACTGTCGGTGCTCAGAGCTAGTCTCCCCGCGTGACCACCCCCGCTGCCGAACCGCCTGCCGAGGTCCGTGCTGAGTACGGCGGCCTCGTCGAGACCGTGCGAGGGCACCAGTTCCGCTATTACGTGCTTGACGCGCCCACCGTCGCCGACGCCGAGTTCGACCGGCAATTCCGCCGGTTGCAGGAGCTCGAGCAGCGCTGGCCGTCGCTGGTCACACCGGACTCTCCGACGCAACTGGTCGGCGGCGGCTTCAGCACTGAGTTCGCCGCACACGACCACCTGGAGCGGATGCTCAGCCTGGACAACGCCTTCGACACTGAAGCGCTGAGCGCCTGGGCCGACCGGGTAGCCCGCGAGGTCGGCGCCGATGTCCACTACCTGGCCGAGTTGAAGATCGACGGGTTGGCGGTGAACCTGCTCTATGAGGACGGTCGCCTGGTCCGCGGCCTGACTCGCGGCGATGGCAGAACCGGCGAAGACGTCACGCTCAACCTGCGTACCCTGCGCGACATCCCCGACCGGCTGCGCAGCGGCACCGAATACCCGGTGCCCGAGCTGCTCGAGGTCCGCGGCGAGGTGTTCTTCCGGCTTGCCGACTTCGCCGAGCTCAACGCGGCGCTCGTCGAAGCGGGGAAACCGGCCTTCGCCAACCCCCGCAACTCGGCAGCCGGTTCGCTGCGGCAGAAGGATCCGCGGGTCACCGCGACCCGACCGCTGCGAATGCTCTGCCACGGCCTGGGACGGCGCCGCGGGTTCGAACCGGTGCTTCAGTCACAGTCCTACCAGGCGCTGGCGGCCTGGGGGCTGCCGATCTCCGGGCACACCCGGCTGCTGTCCACGATCGACGAGCTGACCGAGCACATCGCTTACTGGGGTGAGCACCGCCACGACGTCGAGCATGAGATCGACGGCATCGTGGTGAAGATCGACGAGGTATCGGCGCAGCGCCGGCTGGGATCGACCTCCCGGGCGCCGCGCTGGGCGATCGCCTTCAAGTACCCGCCCGAGGAGGCCACCACCAAGCTGCTGGACATTCGGGTCAACGTCGGGCGCACCGGCCGGGTCACCCCGTTCGCGTTCATGGAACCGGTGACCGTCGCGGGGTCAACGGTGTCGCTGGCGACGCTGCACAACGCCGATGAGGTACGCCGCAAGGGTGTGCTGATCGGGGACACCGTGACGATCCGCAAGGCCGGCGACGTCATCCCCGAGGTTCTCGGCCCGGTGGTGGACCTTCGCAGCGGTGACGAGCGCGAGTTCGTGATGCCTAGCTTGTGCCCGGAATGCGGCACGCCGCTGCGTCGTGAACGGGAAAGCGATATCGACATCCGCTGCCCCAACACCCGCTGCTGCCCGGCCCAGCTGCGGGAACGGATCTTCCACATGGCTGGGCGCGGTGCCTTCGACATCGAGATGCTCGGTTACGAGGCCGCGGTCTCTTTGCTGGGCGCCGGTGTGGTGCACGACGAGGGTGATCTATTCACCCTCGACGAGGGCAAGCTGCTGGTGGTGGATCTGTTTCGCACCAAGGCGGGAGACCTGTCGGCGAACGGGCGTAAACTCCTATCCAACCTCGATGCCGCGAAGGACCGTCCACTGTGGCGGATCCTGGTGGCGCTGTCGATCCGGCACGTCGGACCCACCGCCGCGCAAGCGCTCGCCCGGGAGTTCCGCACGTTGCAGGCCATCGAAGTCGCCGACGAGCAGGCGCTAGCCGCGGTCGACGGCGTCGGCCCGACGATCGCCGCGGCCGTGCGCGAGTGGTTCATGGTCGGCTGGCACCGCGAGGTGGTGGCCAAATGGCGCACCGCCGGGGTGCGGATGGCCGAGCCGGTCGACGACTCGGTGGTGCGCCACCTTGAGGGGCTGTCCATCGTGGTCACCGGGTCGCTGGAGGGCTTCTCCCGCGACGAGGCGGTGGAGGCCATCGCCGTGCGCGGGGGCAGGGCAGCCGGCTCGGTGTCGAAAAAAACCGCGTTCGTGGTCGTCGGCGAGGCGCCCGGCTCGAAGTACGACAAGGCCGTGACGCTCAAGGTGCCGGTGCTCGACGAGAACGGGTTCCGGGTGCTGCTCGCCGACGGGCCGGAAGCCGCCCAAGCGGTGGCAGTACCGGCGCCTGAGACTATCGGATAATTATATGATTACTGGTGTGAGCACTGACAAGTTCTCGGCGACTGTGGATGCCGCACTGCTCGCGCAGGTCCGAGCCCACGCTGGGCCGCGGGGACTCAGCGCGTTCGTCGCCGTGGCGCTGCAGCATGAGCTGGACCGGGTCCGTTTGCGCGAGCTGCTCGACGAGCTGGCCGAGCAGTTAGGACCACCGGACGAAGGCATGGTGGCTGAGGCTGTGGGGGAGCTTACCGCGCTCGTACACCAGGCGCGGACTGCCGAGTTGCCGGAGCAGCAGCGTGCCACCACAACCTGAGGCGCCGGTACTCGCCGTACTCGACAGCGAGGCGCTGGCCGCACTGTCGTTTCCCCGCGAGCGAGCCCGGGCCGGCCGCCGAGCGCAGGCGGTGCTCGTCGCGGTGGAGCGTGTGGGCGGTCGGGCTTGCGTCCCGGCTCCGGTGATCGCTGAGGTGGCGCGCTCGGCGGCTCGCCGAACCGGCGTCGCCCGGGTGTTGCGGCGGCTGCCCGTCGTCGACACCGATCGTGCGATCGCGACTCTCGCGGGGAATCTGCTGGGCAGAAACAGGCTGGACTCTCGCCACGCGGTGGACGCCTTCGCCGCCACCACCGCGCTCGGCGCCAGCCCAGCGGTTGTGCTCACCGGTGATCCGGACGACCTCACGCGCCTGATCGGCGACGATCCCGGCGTGCTCGTCCGACCATTGCCATAGTGAGTGGGGCTCGCCACTGATTTCTTACAGCCCGCAGCTGTCAGGCAGACCTCGAGTGGGAGCGGCACTCACGATGTCAACGCAGGACAGTCAGCCACGCTGACCGCCCCATCGTGCGGAACCAGGCCAACACTCGCCCTCTGGTTTCGAAGACAGTGCGGCCAGAAATCGAGCATCATGAGGGTGACAGGGTGAAGTTGACGGATACGTTCCATGATCACAGTGAAACTACTGAAATAAGTGCAGGTGAACCGTTATGAAGTCCGCGCCGAAGTTGACGTGGCGGATCCAACGCAGGCGCACGTCGGATGGGGAGTGTCGTTTTCCGGCCACCCGGTGCCAGTTGTCCTGGCGATAGCAGCGGCGACGACGCTGACCAGGACGTCTCGGGTCATTCCTCCCGCGCCGTCGAGTCCGGCCTTGAGCTTGTATCGTTTCTCCGGATCCGGTTCGTTTACGGCACCCTCGATGAGCACCGCCAGCATCCGATCGGTCAGAAGCTCAGCGTTGTCGGGCCCACCGAGACCGCGCAGGGCGCGTTCGGTGACATCTGTGACCCCGGGCATCCCGGACCTGCCATTCCGTCCTTGCCCGTTGCCATCGATGGCCACGGGGGAGCCTCGAGAGCTCAAGCGGCGCAATGACTCCCGCACACTGTCGTACTGCTCCTCGGGAAAGACCCGTAGCGCTTCACCGACCTCGACACTGTGCCCGTCGCGCCCGAATCGCTCAACCACCCAATGCAGCACCTCGAAGTCGTCAGACCATAACTCGTCCACGCGACCACCCCCAAGTCCGTTCACATGATCATGATTTATGGGTGGAGTACCAACCGGCGGAGGTGGTTTCAAGGCGCCGCCTCCGCCGGTCCCCCGCCTAAGCTCGCCGAACCGACCTCGGTCGCCACCGCCGGAGTGGCTACAGTGAGGACGAGAATCGGCGAGACGAACGCCAGCCAGGCTGCAACGGGTCCCACCCGTCGGGTGCTTTCACCGTGCAGCATGGTGGTGCTTCCTTTCTCTCAGTCCCGGCCACCCGAACGATGCCTTCAGTTCGGACAGGCAGGGACTGCGCCTCACTGGATTCAGGCAGCATAAAACCACATCTTCGGTTTCTTTGTGTTCTTGGCCCCGCCACGCCGAGGTAGGAGAGAAGACTGAACGGGATCGTAAACTGGGCATTAGACGGTTCATGAGACGTTCATGGATCGTTTAGCCTAACCTCACTCCTACCCGTGCGATCGCAAGTCACGCGAGAAACCTGCTGGGCAGAAACAAGCTGGACTCGCGCCACGCAGTGGATGCCTTCGTCCCCGCGACCGCGCTCGGTGCCAGCCCGGCGGTGGCGCTCACCGGTGATCTGGACAGCCTCACGCACCTGATCGGCGACGATTCGGGCGTGCTCGTCCTCATCGTTGCTGTAGCGAGTTATCCGATGCCGGCATCTGTCTCGGGTGCCGGAGGTTGTCAGGGG
>QHBY01000291.1 GCA_003244245.1 Pseudonocardiales bacterium | reverse complement strand
GGCAGCTCAAGCGCCAGCACATCAACCCGGACAGCGCGAAGGAACAGCAAAGCCTGTTCGAGCTGGACGCGGACGGCGTCCTCGCCCAGGCGGCTCGGCTACGCCGGCAACTCGCGACCGAGGTCGACGACAAAGATCCCCAGCGCTCGGCGACGACAAAGCGCCGCCAGTGGCGGGCCTACCAGGAGTTGACTGAACAGTTGACTGATGTCGCGGACGGTGTGGTTGCGGCGGGCCTGCGGCTGGGTGGTAAACCGGGAAAGGCGCTGCGCGAGGCATACGAGAACCTCCACATCGCCGTCGAACACGCGTACCCCGGTCCCGACGGCGAGCCGGACCGCGCCGTGCTCGACGGCATCCTCAATGCCGGTCTCACCCCAACTGTCGACACGGACTACGCGCGGTGGAGGCCCCTGCACTGGATTTTGGCCGTGCCCGACGTGATGGAACGCGGCGGTTTCGACGCCGTCATCGGCAACCCGCCGTTCCTTGGCGGCACTAAGATCTCCGGAGCGCTGGGCCCGAATATGCGCGACTGGATTAGCCATGTTCTTTCGAACGGACAAGGTGGTGGCCGGGCTGACCTTGTAGGCTATTTCCTCCTCCGTGCGATGTCCCTGCTGACTGGCCAGGGAAACATTGGGCTCATCGCGACGAACACAGTCGCGCAGGGTGACACACGCGAAGTCGGCCTCGACCGGGTAGTTGCTGACGGCTTCACCATTGTCCGAGCGATCCAGAGCAGGTCATGGCCCGCCACGAGCGCCAACCTCGAATACGCGGCAGTGTGGGGCACACGTGGCCTGGTCGCAGCACAGGTAACGCGGGTCGCCGATGATATGCCGGTAAAGCGAATCTCGACATTGTTGGAGCCAATTGGTCGAATCGAAGGTCATCCGATCAGGTTGGCCGAAAATCAAGCCGTCAGCTTCGAAGGATGCAAGCCTTATGGCGCAGGTTTCGTACTAGAGCCAGAAGAATCCGCTGCCTGGATCGAGGCAGACCCAATGAACGCAGAGGTGCTATTCCCTTACCTCAACGGAGAAGACCTAAACTCACGGTCGGACGCTTCGCCATCTCGCTGGGTCATCGACTTAAACAACCGTCCAGAAAACGCTGCAAGACACTACAGTCTGCCCTATCAGCGAATTCTCGAGCAAGTCAAACCCGAACGAGCAAGAAAGTCCAAGGCGGTTAGAGAAGCTTCATGGTGGTTGTTCTTCAGGGCTCGACCGGCGATGCGTAAAGCGATTGCGGGGCTGGACAATGTGCTCGTCATGGCGCAGACAAGTAACACGTTGCAACCAATGCTCGTGCAAACGGAACAGGTGTTCAGTCAAAAGATTATCGTCTTTGCTTCCAATTCGCCATCCCTGCAAGCGGTTCTCAGTTCTTCCGTGCATTACCTGTGGGCGCGCAAGTATTCTTCGTCGCTGCGTAAGGATTTGAGCTACACGCCGTCAGACTCATTCTTGACGTTGCCCCGGCCGGAGCCGACTGAGCGGCTAAATGAAATCGGCAGGACGCTGGACACCGAGCGGCGGGAGATCATGTTGCGACGGGATCTCGGGCTGACCAAGCTGTACAACCTGGTCAACGACCCGAGTATCGCCGACTCCGCTGACGCCGACGTGGCGCGGATGCGGGAGATCCATGTCGAGCTCGATCAGGTGGTCATGGACGCCTATGACTGGGGCGATGTGCCGCTGGAGCACGGGTTCCACACTTACCGGCAGATGTTGCGGTGGACGGTCAGCCCGACAGCACGCGTCGAGATCCTGGACCGCCTGTTGGAGGAGAACCACCGCCGGGCCGCGTCGCAGGGCGAGGCACCGCCCCCGGTCGATACCGAGGACGTAGCGGCCGACGAATGAGCGCTGGTCGGGGCGGTTACAGCCGAATCGGCAGGGGGTCCTCCTTTGTCCTCCGGGGTACCGAGTGGGCCAGGTGTGACCAGCGCCGATCTTGTCGAAGGCCAGCACCTGCCCGGTTGTGCTGGCGGTGAGGATGTCGTCGAATAGCTCAGGGCCCAGCGTGTCGGGGTGTACCGGTCCGAGGGTCTTGTCCGCTATGGATAATCATCGCATGGCTCGATGAGTCGCTGACCCAGTCTCGGAGTAGGTCCCGCAGCGCGCAGATCTCGGCTGGGTCGAATCCGTAGTCGGCGAACGAGGAATCAGGACGGTCGGCCACCGCGGTGAGCACCTGCCCGAAGTCGTTGTGATCGAAGCCGTTGTCGGCACGGGCCGCCAGATCCAAGAGCGTGGCTTCGGAGTAGGCGCCCGAGACCAGCGCCGCGTGGACGTCGATGTAGTCGCGGGTCTGTCCCCGCCCCCACAAGGCGAGCATCTTCCCTGCCACCGCGTCGTCGCGATCCAAGACGGGGCCGATGTCCAGCAGCGCCGGCCGATTGCCTCGCCAGTCGTAGGCGAGTTCGACTCGGACCGGGTCGTCGCCGCCCACGAGCAGCCGCGCGAACAGTTCGGCCCGGCGTACGACATCGACCGCGTGCCCAGCTTGGGCATATGCCTCGGTGATCGCCTCAACAGCCACGGTGAACTCGTCGGGGTCGAGACGGTTGGTGAACAGGTC
>QHBY01000290.1 GCA_003244245.1 Pseudonocardiales bacterium | reverse complement strand
CCGCCACGACTGGCAACGAATATCTCAATCCTGGCGCGACGAGCTCGACCAGCGGATACGCCATCTTCAGCAGCTCCGCGACGACTTCACCGACTGCGTGGGATGCGGCTGCCTGTCCATCGACCGCTGCCGGCTGGCCAACCCCTATGACCAGCTCGGCAAGCACGGTCCAGGCCCCCGACGGCTACTCGAGGCGGATCCGGCTCCTCTGCGCAGCCAGCGATAGCTCACCAGACCTGCGCAGGGCGGACGCGACGATCACATACGTGGCGAGCAGAGCAATGGCGCAGGCGGCGAGCACTGCTAGCGCCAGCGGGTTGAGCGCCTCGAGCGGCAGCTGCCGCAACGCCTGGGCCAGGATGAGGGCGACCGACCATGTGGTCAGCCAGCCCGTCTCGGCAAAGGTTGCAGGCTTGCGCAGCGACACTGGTCCCGAAACGGGACCGGCGTGATCACCAGAGCCGCGATGTGCACCACCATGGTGACGAACAGGACGGTGCCGGTCACCCACAAGACCCGTGGCCATCCCATCGGCATGCCCAAAGCGGTAGATCGCCGGATCTCTCCCTCGGCTACTGCCATGACGGGCGTCCTTTCGAGTCCGTGAGAGGTCATTTCAGCTGCGCGGCAGTCCACTCGTCCAATCGATGCCGCTGTCCATCACGGCCGCCTCGGCCTCGCGGTTCCAGACACCGATGGCGTAGTCACCCGCGCAGCCGCTGTAGACGGACAGCTTCACGATGTGGCGCTCGCCGGCAAGTCGAGAGGCCCGCATCAAATGCAGGTCATGTGTGGGGTGCTCGGCGCTGCAGCTGGCTTGCGCGGACATCAGGAATGCGCGATCGATACCGTCGAATGCCGCGTCGAGGCTGGTGGGATCGTCGCAGTCGCCGTAGACGGCCTGCACGCCCGGTGGCAGCGTTACCGCACCGGGCCGGCGGGTCGTCACCGGCCGCGCGCCCACGGCCGCACCCGCGCAGTCTGGAGGCAGAACGCGGTTTACGGTGGCGCGCGAGCGGGTGCCGGGTGGGTACATGGGCGCTACCGTCGGCTCATGGCGCGATCGGTGCAGGGCCGCCGGACCGCGACTATGGCTGCGCTCGCGGCGGAGCTCGGCGTGTCCCGCACAACGGTGTCCAACGCCTATAACCGGCCCGATCAGCTATCCCCTGAGCTGCGCGAACGCGTTCTGGGGGCGGCACGGCGGCTGGGTTACCCGGGGCCGGATCCGGTGGCGCGGTCGTTGCGCACCCGCCAGGCCGGCGCGGTGGGCCTGCTGCTGACCGAGGCCTTGGCCTACGCCTTCCGGGACCCCGCCGCGATCAGGTTCCTCGAGGGATTGGCGATGGCCTGCGGGGATGCCGGCCGGGGGCTGCTGCTGGTGCCGGCGAGTCCGGACGCCGACGAGCGCAAGCCATCTGCGACCGTGCACCGAGCCGCGGTGGACGGCTTCGTCGTGTACTCCGTGCCTGACGACGACCCCAACCTGGCTGCGGTGTTGCAGCGCCCGCTGCCGGTCGTGGTTTGTGACCAACCCCAGATCGGGGGCGTCGATCACGTTGGGATCGACGATCGGGCGGCGATGTGCAGCCTTGGCGCCTACCTGATCGGGTTGGGCCACCGCCGGATCGGCGTGGTGTGCATGCGGCTGGGGCGGGACCGCCATGACGGGTTCGCCGATGTGCGGCGGCAGCAAACGGCACGCTTCCACGTGCAGCGGGCGCGCCTGGCCGGGCTGTCCGATGCGTTCGGCGCGGCGCTGCTGGACTGGAATGTCGTCCCGGTGGCGGAGCGGTTGGACCACACGATCCGCTCGGGTGCCTCGGCGACCAGCGAGTTGCTGGACAGCGACTCGACGTTGACCGCGGTGGTGTGCACCTCTGACATTCTCGCGCTCGGCGCGCTGCGCGAGATCCGCCGGCGGGGGCGGCGGATCCCGGAGGATCTCACCGTCACGGGTTTCGACGGGGTACTCGAGGCCGAGCGGGCGGGGCTGACCACGGTGTCGCAGCCGGTGCTGGAGAAGGGCCGGGCGGCGGGGCGACTACTGCTGGACCGCTCCCAGCCCATCAGCCGCACCATCATGCTCCCCACCGAGCTGGTGGTACGCGCGACGAGTGGGCCTGCGGCCTCGTGAGGTTTCCTGGTCGTCGAGGGCGGCCAGGAAACCCTTAGCCCAGCGCTGCACGTCGTGGGTCATCACTTGGCGGCGCAGTGCCCGCATCCGCCTGCGCCCCTCGTCGGGCTCGACGGTGATGGCCGCCTCGATGGCGTTCTTGATACCGTCGAGGTCATGCGGGTTGACCAGGAACGCGCTGGTCAGCTCAGCTGCCGCGCCGGCGAACTCGGACAGCACCAGAGTTCCGGTCAGCTCATGTCGGCAGGCGACGTACTCCTTGGCCACCAGGTT
>QHBY01000289.1 GCA_003244245.1 Pseudonocardiales bacterium | reverse complement strand
CAGGGGCACGCTGCCGTGGGACCAGAAAGGCGTGCTCCTGCTGTTCCCGTGGATGAGGTGAGAGCTCCGTAGATGCGCACGCCGCCCCGTTGTTAGGGTTCCGGCTTTTGCTTCTCAACAACAAGGTCGCAAATCGACGGGAGCGGACGCGACGTGCGCAGAACAAGGGTATGGACGCGCTGGGCGCCTACCTACTCAAAGAGCAGCGGCGCCAGATCTACCGGTTGCCCGCCATGGCCACGCCTCGGCTGCTGGACGGCCGGACCAAGCGGGGGCCCGACAATGCTGCCGCACTCACGCCGTTCCGAAAGCTCGCGCGCACGGTCACCGGAGCAGCATGCCGGACACTCGCCACCCGTCCAACACGGCCTCTCAAACGACCGAGTCGGGGCCACAACACCCAGATCCGACTGCTCACCCGTAGCGCTTCGACTTTCACAGCGCCGACGCGCTGATCCCCCGAAGTGATGCTCACCTCTCTGCGGCCTCCGTCCAACGCCTGCCACGGTGATCCATCCACTCACACCACCCACGGAAGAAGGGAAACCTGGGGGGACACCGTTTACTGCCTCCCAGGTCGCAGGCAATCGGGACTGCGCCGCCTGCATCGGTGCGGCTTCCACTTTCTATAACTGGCACCATGAAACCAAGAGTCATAGAGGTGCTCCTTGACGTAGTCATACCCTTGGAACACAGGACCCCGCGGAGGAAAGCCAACCACCTGTACCCGCCCGGAGTTTGGGTTTCCCCACAAGCCGGAGTACTTCGGAAACACTCCCGCCTCGCCCTCGTAAAAGCGCCCGACAGGGATACCGGCGCAGGTGGTCTTACAGTCTTTCATCCCCCCAGGATTGTACTCACCCATGTCGATCAGCGGTCCACCTTGCCCTCCCGACACCCGTATCGCGATGTTGCTACCACCTTGGGTCACGCGTCCATAGGATGACGTATCCCACACGGTACCACCGTGGTCGCGGACGGGGTCATCGACCTTCCCCTCATTTTGGGTACACGTAATCTCAGCGAGGTGTTCAGGCGCCTTGGGCCCGCGCGGATCCCCCCACACTTGCATGCCATAGTCATGATGGTTGTGCTCTTGCCAGTACATGCACAAATCAGCTGGCGAGGCGAACGATGCATGCGCGCCGCTATCGATCATCTCCAGCGGGTGCGTCTTATCCACCGTGTACACCGTGTTTCGACTCGTCGGAAGCGGCCCTCGATGAGCTGGTGGGGATTCTTGATACGGCGTAACGTGGCGCATCGTTGCGCCTGGCGAGGCGAAAGTGTCTTCGTGGCGACTAAACGCCACGTCCTCTATATGGTGTAGGTCCCGCGCGACATGGACCAGGACCGCCGCGTCCCAGTCGCCTTCATGCTTATCCGCTCTATTCGTGCCGCGGACGTCCTGCCAATCGTTGTAGGCAAAGAAGTGCCAGTATTGGATCATCAATCCCTGATCATGCGCTGCAGGATAGATATGGTAGTAGGTCACCCAGTGGCCGGGGTCCTGTTGGCCAACGCGCAACTCATCGTGGTTCGGCGGCAGGCCGAGGAAGAACGAGGCGGCGGGCGAATCCGGGCGGTCCATGTACCTTGGGTTCTCTTTAGAGTCCGGATTGGGCGTGTCACTCGCGATGGCGACGCTAGCGCCACCGACTGTACAAGTGTTACCGTTGGCGGCATGGCCAAGAAGGCTCTGCTGCGTCAGCGGACCAGCTTGAACCAGCGGAGTGCTGTCATGGCCCTCGGTAGTGGGTCCCACCTGGCCCTCAAAGCACTTCTGGACGAAGCTTAGGTCCGGAGCTGGCGATGTCGTCAGATAAGCGTCCACTCCTGTCGGGTAGTTGGGCTCAGACGGGTCCATCAAGATCCTGGGGGCAAACCGGTTGGCCACCGTATGCTTGATCGCGTCGGGAATCCCGTCATGGCCACTGCTAGGAGGTGATCGCCGCCCCGCCGGCCCGCTGGCCGTAACTCGGAACCGGAACACAGGCGGCGAGCACAACGATCCGTGAGCAAGGAGCCGACCGCTTGCAAAGGCAGGCCTACCTGCTCGCGAAGGATGAAGCCTGCCCAACAGATCCAGGTTCGTGCCGCCTAGGCTAGTGCGGCCCCTGAAGCTGGAAATCCCGCTAGACAGCGGGTGAACGCTGGCTACCACTGTACCTCGCGGAACAGAAATGCGGCACCGCCCCGTTGTGGTCAAGCTCGTGATATGGCGCCCGTCCGCGGTCACAACGAAGCTCACGGTGACCCCACGATGGGTGCCTGTGTACGTACTGCCGGAGGGCCCGATAGCGGAGCCCGCAGCGACGCCGCCCGCGCCAAACGCAAGTACACCGACCACCAGAATCACGGTCAGCCACAGTCTGGCAATCAAGCGGGCGGCCACGGTCCCTCCAACTGCCTGCCCGCCGGCACCAACGCAGCTACCCATGGGGCCCATCATCCCAGCGCCCCACCCGTTGTCAAGGCTAACGAGAATCCCTAGGAGCGCTGGAGTTCCCCCGCTTTTGTGGACACTTGAGCGCTGAGCGCGTTGAGCGCTTTGCGAGAGGATGGTGTTCATGCCTGCCCCATATCCGTTGGACTTCCGCCGCGAGGCGGTCATGCTGCTTAAGAGCAGCGGTAAGTCGGTCCCTCAGCTTGCCGCCGAGCTTGGGATCTCCCCGCAGTCGCTTCGCAACTGGAGCCGCCAGATCGATGTCGATGAGGGCAAGGCTGCGGGCCTGAGCTCTGGCGAGCGTGACGAGCTGCGGCGCTTGCGTCGCGAGCTGCGAACGGTCACCGAGGAGCGCGAGATCTTGAAAAAAGCCGCGGCCTTCTTCGCCTCGGAGAGCAGGACCCGGTGAGGGTGTTCGGGTTCATGCTTGCGAAGAAGGCCGAGCACTCGATCACGATCATGTCGCGCGTTCTTGGGGTCTCGCGCTCGGGCTATCACGCCTGGGTCAAGCGAGCGCCCTCGCCGCGGGCGCTCGCCGACGCGGCGCTCACCGACCGGATCGCGGAGATCCACACCGAGTCGCGTAAGACCTACGGGTCGCCGCGGGTGCACGCCGAGCTGCGCTTGGGAGACGGTGCGCGGGTCGGGCGCAAGCGCATTGAGCGGCTCATGCGTCGCGCCGGCCTGTCGGGCCAGCTCAAGCGTCGGCGTGGCAAGACCACGATCCGCGTCCAGGGCCTCAGAACCGCCCCGGACCTAGTCGAGCGTGACTTTGACCCGACCGAGCCCAACCGGCTGTGGTGCGCGGACATCACCTACATCCGGACCTGGGAAGGATGGCTGTACCTGGCGTCGGTGATGGACTGCTACTCGCGGCGGATCGTCGGCTGGGCGATGGCCGATCACCTGCGCTCAGAGCTGGTCGTCGACGCGCTACAGATGGCCGTCGCGCGCCGCCGCCCCGACGCCGGCCTCGTCCACCACTCCGACCAGGGCAGCCAGTACACGTCGCTGGTTTTCACGCGGCGCTGCCGCAGTGTCGGCATCGAGGTCTCGATGGGAAGTCGTGGCGACTGCTTCGATAACGCCGTGCTCGAGAGCTTTCACGCGAGCCTCAAGAAGGACCTCATCCACCGGCAATCCTGGCCCACGAAGGCCGAGGCGCGCACCGCGGTCTTCGATTACATCGAGACGTTCTACAACCGCCGGCGCCGCCACTCGCTGCTCGGGATGCTCTCGCCGGTGGACTACGAGAACAGCACTCTGCGCGACACAGGGAAAAGCCTCGCCGCTTCGCGGCTCGCATCCCCCAACAAGAACCTGTTCACTACAACGTCAACGGCCCAAGCCGCCTAAATCGCGGTAGGGACCGCCATT
>QHBY01000288.1 GCA_003244245.1 Pseudonocardiales bacterium | reverse complement strand
AAATCAGTGCTCGGCAACACCCGCACCCCGTCACAACCCCACGAAAACCCGTCACAACATCGCGCAACCCGTCACACCCGTCACATAACCGGGTCGAAACGGCTGTTTATGGTGACTGAACGGTGCTCACGCGGAGCAGGCGCGCGAGCCGGCGGGCGCCTCGGAGAGCAACTCCGAGACGTGCTACCCGGATCCGGAGCGACCGTCCGAGAGGTGAGGCAGGCGGTGAGGCACTCACCCTCCGCTGAGGCACATGCCTCGCCCCTCGCCGGGCCACTGCCCTACCCGTGACCTGCGACAAGGCAGACAACCACGGTGAGGCAGACGAGCACTCATACCATGGAAAACGGCCCTTTTCGGCGGTCCTAGGGGGTGCGCCGTCCTGCCTCAGATGAGTCGGTCTCGGTGAGTTGCGGTAGGACGTTGCGAGGTTCGTCCAGCCTGACCTCGTGCGTGTTGGTGGTGACGGTGAGCCCGAATCGTTCCCACCCGGGTTGGCCCATCGTGAGCCAGGTGGCGTGGGTTTTTTCGATGATGCGCCACAGTTGGTGGGGTCCGGCTTCCCGGACTTGGCGTGTGCCGTCGGGGGATGGTTCATCGATCTCACACCAGGAGCCGTCGGCTGCGGACAGGAACGTCGTAGTGGGTGGTGTGCTGGTGTCCTTGCCGCACAGTCCGAATGAGATACCGCGCGGTAGGTGGGGGTGGGCGAGGACCACAGCGCCGAGTGTTCCCGGGGGTGCACCGGGCCCTGACCTGGGCTCACCGCAGGTTCCACGGCCGGACCCCGACCGCAGACGGGGCATCGTCCCCCGGTGGAGTCCCCATCGGTCGGCACAGTCCAAACTGCGCGGAGTGTGAGGCGATCGGGTCATCAGCGAACCCGACCGGGCCACCTGGCGCAAGCAACGTAATCATCGCGACCTTTCCTCCTTCATCGTTCCTACCCTGTCCTCGCCGTATCTTGGAACCGGCCCGGCCGCCGGGAGCAGAGGTCGGGGATCAACGCTCAACCAACGGCCGGGCCGGGACTCTAGGGTCCGCTCACCCCAACCACTCCCCGATGGCGTCGAACAACTCGGTGACGGCCTTCTCATCGAAGATGATCACGCATTGACCGGTGACGTGCGGGTCCATCTCGATGAACCCGTCGCGTTTGGTGACGACTAGGTTGGTGAACCCTCGCGGACCGCCGTGCACCGTGCAGTGCACATCAATCACCCGGCGATTCGGGTCACGCTTCCCGCGCGGGCCGGCGCCGGGCTGGTCGGCGTTCACCGCCGCACCGCGGTTGTCACGCAGCCGCTGAACAGCGCGACGTGGACGCGGCACCACACCATGCACGGCCACCGGCGGCGACGCCACCACCGTTTCGGGCACGCGGGGCACCGCCCGAACCGGGGCGGCTGGTGCGGCAGCAGCACCGCACGCAGCGCGTCCGCCACGGTGGAGTCGTTGCGCGCTTCCAACTCGGCTAGGCGGGACCACACCGCGCCCACCGGGTCACCATGCCGGGGCAACCCAGCCAAGAAACGCTGCGTCGTCTCCGGCAGGCCACCGCCCCGAAGGCGGGGGGACGTCATCGCCCGCTGGGGTCGGCTAGCGCCTGGATGGCCCGCCTTCGTCTCAGCAGCTCCTCTACGAAGAGGTCGTTTGCCGCGTTGGCACCCCGGTCGGCGTTGGCCAGGAACAGCGCGGCCAGCGCCTCCCCAGGGGTGAGGACACGTTCAGCGGGAGAGTGCGTCGCGGGCATGCCCGTGGTGGTGGTCACCTACAGAGACTGCTGGTGACAGTGCCGGTAGCTGTTTACAGTTCGCTAACGCCCGACGCCGATACCGAAGCGGTTACGCAGGCTGTCCAGCTCCCACACTCGCCGCTTCGCGCGCCGGTCCAGGGTCAGCACCAGGTCCCGGACGATCGGGTCGTTACGCATGCGGGTGGGTGCGATCCGGTCGGCGGTGTCGATGTACTGCACCGCCATCGAATCGCGGTCGCCTCCGGACTGTGCGTAAGCGCGGGAGAGGTCCAGACAAAAACCGGCACGTCGATCTGCGGAGGCCAGCGCGGCTAACGTCGCCGGGGAAGCGTCCAGCGAGTCGACGACTGAGGGACCGCGCTCCAGCTCGACGGCGATTGCCAGAGACCACGCCGCGACGTTGGCCGGCCCGAAGTGGTAGCGATAAGCGTTGCGCTCTCCGGTGGCCTTCGCGAGCCGGCGAGCCTCGGCGAGGTGGGTTTCCGCGTCGGCCGTCCGGCC
>QHBY01000287.1:12793-20274 GCA_003244245.1 Pseudonocardiales bacterium | reverse complement strand
GGCCGGCTGAATAACCCTCTTGGTCTTGGATTCACCTAGTACTACAGGGACACTTGTCGGTGCGACCTGCGGTGATGCCGTGAGCGGACGCAAGTCGACGAGGTCTCAACCTGCGAATTCCGCGTGATCAACATTTATCTGTCTCTGTAGTACTAGGAGGCGGAGGGACCAGATGTAGGCGATGGCTCGAACGAAGCGCGTCCGGAGCACACACAAGATAAGGAGTACCAGCGCCACGGGCCATGCGCGAGCTTCGCATTTCAGAGGGCCATGCCACCCGCCGCGTTGCGGTTCGCCCGGGCCCTCGACGCAGCCTGCGGGGAGCATCACACGGTCAGCGGCATGTGCGGATGTTCCGCGGCTCGGCCTCGCCGGCAGATGTGCTCGATATTGTTATTGATCAGATGCATCATCCAAAGGAATGCGCGGAAACGTCCGCGAAAGTCTTGACGGTATGCATCATTGATCGTCCGAGGCCCTGATCACTGTGGGTCAGACTCGGTCCGTGGTGTGGGCCGTTTCTGCCTGGTCGAGTGTGGCGGCCCAGTGGCGAGGAGGCTGAGTGCGTCCTGGGATGGGGAGGCGGGTTCGGCGGTGTAGATCAGCAGGGTCAGCCCGGGGTCGGCCGAGAGTTCCATGGCCTCGAAGGACACGTCGACGTGGCCGATGACGGGGCTCCGCGTGGATCAGGCCACCGGCCGCGTCCACTACCGACATTCCCGCAAGCGCAAGCGACTGTTGGCCCACGGTCGGGGGCTTGTTACCGTCAACGACGGTCCGGCCTTCGCCTCCCAGCTCGCCAGATACCTCGCGGGCGCCCGACTCGGCCGGCTTGATCACGAGGTCGACACTCTTACAGATGTCGCGCAAGATAGGCGGGACGCCTCGGGATCCAGGACTGCCACGTCGGCCGCGGCGCGAGTGCCCCGAAGCCATTGGACGGCAAGGTGACCGAGAGTAGACCCATGACCGGAGCAAATACCGCGGTGTTCTGGAGCTATGCGCACGAGGATGATCGTCTAGATGGCGGCCGACTACTACTTCTGGCAGAACACCTGAAACAGGAATATTCCCTCATTACGGGCGAAACCCTAGAAATATTCGTTGACCGTGATGCTATAGAGTGGGGTGATGAGTGGCGATCACGCATCGACACAGCCCTCGTACAGACTGCATTCTTTGTTCCGATTATTACACCCCGCTATTTTACGCGAGTGGAGTGCCGTGAGGAACTCCTGGCCTTTTACCGAGAGGCGACGAGCTGGGGCCTCACGCAACTGGTCATGCCAATACTATATGCGATCGTACCGAACTTTTCCGAGGACAATTCGGACGAGTTAATCGCACTGATTTCGCGCATGCAGCACACAAGTTGGAGCGATCTTCGTCTCACTGCCGTGGATTCCGTCGAATATCGTCGGGCTGTTAATTCTCTTGCGCGACGTCTAGCCTCCCTTACGACTTCGGTGGTTGAAATGCAACTGGCGAGTGAACGCTCCTCGTTTGAGCGGGATGGCCACCCTGAACTAATAGAAACCGTCGAAGAAATCAATTCCTTATTGCCCGAATGGCTCAATGCGGTGCAGTTGGACCCAGTATATAGGGCACAGTATCGCGTGACGTCCGAGGCTCACAGGAGTCGAATCCAGAAGCTAGAGGATTCCAGGGGTCCGGCTAGTGCGCTATTTCTCGCGATTCAAAAGTTCGGGAACGACCAGCTGCCGATTGCAGAGAAACATCTTAAGCTAGCGAAGATTTATTCGGCTAAGACTATCGCCCTCGATCCGTTAATGGCAGCCGCCTTCCGTGCTGCCAATGCTAATAAAGAAGTCATCGCTTTCCTAGATGAGCTGCGAGGCGCGGTAAAGGAAGCCGTTGTCGAGATAGCGGCCAGCGCTCACCGATTCTCGAATCCTCAAACGGTCCGCGCTGCAGACTTCGCAAAGCGTTACATACACAACAGTCGCACATGGAGGAAAATCTCTGAAATGCATGAGACTGCCGACAAATACGTGAGCGAAACCAACGAGGTTGTCCTGCGCTGGGACAGCGAGTTGGACAAGTTGGGCGCAGGCACCACGACTTGATCGCGTCGCGGCGAGCCACTCGCGCAACGCGCGGATCGCTTCGACGATCCCGTCACCGGCGTTCGGGACCGTGGTGCGAGTGCCGGTCAGCGCGGCTCGGGCTGCGGCGTAGGCGTCGATTGGGTCGGACTTGCCTTGCGCGCGGCGGGCCCGCCGGTCCGGGCGGTTCACCTCCACCACCGACACGCCCGCCTGACGCAGATGCCGGGCCAAGCCGGCGCCGTAGGAGCTGGTGCCCTCCACCCCGACCCGGGCCAGCTCACCGAACCCCCGCAGCCACACCACCAGGGCGTCATAGCCCGACGCGGTGGCCGAGAACTCGCGGTCACCCACCTCCCGTTCCAGATGGTCGATCACCGCGACGTGGTGGGTCTGGCTATGGGTGTCGACGCCACCGACGACTCCGTCGACGACAACGCCGGTCTCACTGGTCATGCTGGACATCGCTGTGCCTCTTCCGCTCGCATCGGATGGGTCAGCGCGTTGCGGTCGGGCGAAACGGACAAGACAGTGATGGGTGCCTCTGGCACAGGCTCCTATCAGGTCACGCCGCCCGGCCGCACACGCAGGCGACACCGCGCACCGAAGCCGACCGATCCTGGCCAGGACAGCAACATCGCGTCAGTCGACGGAGGGTCACACCCCAGCGAGCGGCGCCGCCCACATCCCATCTCACTGCCGACGGGATGCCACCACAGCTCTCAGTTCTCAAGATCATCTATGATCGTCAGCGGCGCAGGCATCCCAACCGCCGCCACGCCGACGCACGGGCCGGGCGTGGGGCGTGTATAGGGGGCGACTGGTCGCAAACAACCGGGCATGACCGGACAGCGCTCGTTCGAGCCCACACCGTCTCCCGCCACATTGGTCTTCGCCCGGTAGCAAGCTCGCAGTGTGGATGTCTGGCGCCTGTGCCTGGACTCAGAAGGCTGGGGGCCCTGCGCGGTCCCGTGCGAGGCGGCTGTTCTGTCTGTTCTGTCTTGATCGGTACCTGGTGGCGATGCCTGGCGCGCGATACACACCTGGATGGCAGGCGAACCCCGACCTGGAGGATGATCCTCTCCTGAGCGCCCGCGGTCGCTGCGTCGGCCCGCCCGCGGCGGCCCAGCCACGAGAGCCGAACGTGGTGATAGGTCGGTGTATGGCTCGCGCTACAACGCCGAAGAGTTCCTTGCCACCGTGCGACCGAGAGTGGCGATTGTCAGTGTCGGAGCGCACAACAGTTACGGCCATCCCAGCCAGCATGTGCTTGACGCACTGGCGGGGGCAGGCGCCTCGGTGCTGCGTACCGACCTCAACGGAGATGTCGCGGTGGTAGGCAGCCCGAGGCTCCAGGTGGTTTCGCGCGGAAACGCGCTGCGCAGTCCCTAAGTAGCCGCCCTCCCCAGCGAGGAACGCGGCCGGTTTAGCGTCGGAGGGCCTCGCGGACGGCCTTGGCGTTCGGTGCCACGGCGGCACGTAATCCTAGGTGCGCTTCCACCGCGTCCAAGGTTTTGAGCCCGTCACCGGTGATGAGAAGGACCGTTTCGGCATCGGGATCCAGCTGGCCGCACTCGACGAGCTTCTTCGCGCAGGCTACCGTCACGCCGCCGGCGGTCTCAGCGAAGATCCCTTCAGTACGGGCCAGCAGCCGGATACCCTCGACCACCTCAGCGTCGGTGACGTCCTCGATCGCACCGTGGGTGCGGCGGACCGCATCCAACACATAGGGTCCGTCGGCGGGCGCACCGATCGCCAGCGAGCGAGCGATGGTGTCCGGCCGGACCGGGATGACCACGTCACGGCCGGCCTTGAAGGCCGCGGATACCGGTGAACAGCCGGTGGCTTGGGCACCGAACACCCGGTACGGCGCCGGCTGCACCAGGCCGAGCTCCGCGAGTTCGCGAAACCCCTTATCCACCTTGGTCAACTGCGAGCCCGAGGCGATCGGCACGACGACCTGGTCGGGCAGCCGCCAGCCGAGTTGTTCGGCGACCTCATAAGCTAACGTCTTGGAACCCTCTGCGTAGTAGGGCCGGACGTTGACGTTGACGAACGCCCAGTCCTCATGCTCGGCGGCCAGCTCGGTGGCCAACCGGTTGACGTCGTCGTAGGTGCCGTCCACCGCGATCAGCGCACCGTCGTAGACGGCGGTGGTGAGCACCTTTGCTCGTTCCAGTGAGGAGGGGATGAGCACCACCGACTCCCAGCCGGCCCGAGCGGCCGCGGCGGCTACCGCGTTGGCGAGGTTGCCGGTAGACGGGCAGGCCAGCACTCGGAAGCCGAGCTGCCGCGCGGCGGCCAACGCGACGGCGACCACCCGGTCTTTGAAGGAGTGTGTCGGGTTGCCGGTGTCGTCTTTGACCCACAGCCGGCGAATACCCAGCGCCTTGGCGAGCCGGTCGGCGCGAATCAGCCGGGTCAGCCCGGGTTGGGTGTTCGGGTGTTCGTCGACATCGGCCGGCACTGGCAGCATTTTGCGATAGCGCCAAATCGACGGGGGGCCCGATTCGATGTCCGAACGGGTGATGCGGCCGAAGTCGTAGGCGACCTCCAGCGGACCGAAGCAGTCGGTGCAGGCGAACTCCGCGGCCAGAGGTGTGCTGGATCCACATTCGCGGCACACGAGTTCACGCGCCGGTCCCAAGTCCAGCGCAGGGGTAGTGATGGTGTCGATCGTTCCAGTGTCGATCGAGCGGGTGTCGAGCGTGCCAGCCATCGCGAGGTCACTCCTCATCTCTCCCGCACGTGCGGGTCGGAATTGGCACCGTGATGTCAGCGGCCTCGCGATATGGGTACATGCACGCGCGCTGACGTCGGTTGCCGGGGCTTCGTCGGGCCGATCCCTCTGCCCCTCTGGATGAGCTGTATTCGGTTGTGCTGTTCACCGTACGTCAGTCGGTACCGACCGCGCAGCCGAGTCCACCATCCGGGAGCTGGCGATCGTCCCACCGCCCGATGCGAGGATGGGCGGCGTGAACTCCCCGCCGGTCCCGCCCGCGCCGCTGCACTTGATCCTCGGTGAGGAGGAGCTGCTGGTCGAGCGGGCCGTGCAACTCGTGGTAGACGCGGCGCGGCGGGCCGACCCGCAGGCTGAAGTGCGCCGAATGCGCACTACCGACCTGGTTTCCGGCGAGCTCGACGAGCTGGTCAGCCCGTCGCTGTTCGCACAAGGGCGGGTGGTGGTCTTGGGCGCCGCCCACGAAGCGGGCAAGGAGATCGCCGATGCGGTCTTAGACCACGCGCGCCATCTGTCGCAGGCAGCCCAAGGCCCTGCAGCGCAGGGCATCGTGCTGGTCGTCGGGCACGCCGGCGCCGGTCGCGGCAAAGCCCTGGCCGATGGGCTGCGCGCGGCCGGTGCCACGGTCAGCGAATGCCCACGGCTCACCCGCTTTGAGGATCGGGCTCGCTTCGTACGCGAGGAGGTCCAGCAGTCGGGTGGGCGGATCAGCGCGGGTGCGGTCACCGCCTTGCTTGATGCGGTCGGCTCGGACTTGCGTGAACTCGCCTCGGCCGCGGCTCAGTTGGCCACCGACAGCGGCGGCTCAGTCGACGAGGCCGCGGTACGTCGCTATCACCGTGGTCGTGCGGAGGTCACCGGCTTCTCGGTCGCGGAGAAGGTGATGGCCGGAGACCGCGCAGGGGCTCTGGAGACGCTGCGCTGGGCGATGCAGCTGGGAGTACCGCACGTGCTGGTCGCCGATGCGCTGGCCGACGCTGTGCGCACGGTTGCCCGGGTCAGTGCCTCTGGCCGCGCTGACCCGTATCGGCTCGCCAGCGCATTGGGTATGCCACCGTGGAAAGTCAAGAAGGCGATGGCACAGTCCCGCGGCTGGGAGCGCGACGGGCTTGCCCAGGCTATGCAGGTGGTCGCGGCGGTCAACGCCGATGTGAAGGGAGTCGCCGCGGACGCCGATTACGCACTGGAACGCGCGGTGCTTGCGCTGTGCGTCGCCCGCCGCCGCTGAACGGCGCAGGTTGACCGGCTCCTGAGCGGCGCATAGCTGACCGCTGCAGCCGGATTTACAGGTCGCTGGCGCGCGCCGCCATCGCTGATTTGCGGTTCGCCGCCTGGTTGCGGTGGATGACGCCCTTGCTGACGGCCTTGTCCAGCTGGCGGCTGGCGGTCTGCAGCTCGCCCAGCGCACGGTCCTTCTCGCCAGCGGCCGCGGCCTCGCGGAACCGGCGGATAGCAGTCTTCAGCGACGACTTGATCGACTTGTTGCGCAGTCGCGCCTTCTCGTTGGTTCGAATCCGCTTCAGCTGCGACTTGATGTTGGCCACGCGGTTACCTTCGATCTCACTTTCGGGAGGGAGTGCCGTCGCGCGGCACGGTGGACGATCGTAACAGCCGGTCCGACCGGCCCTAGCTGAAACCCTACAAGAAAGCCGGTAGGAGACCGACGATGGAAGTACTGAGCAGCCGTGTCCTGCTGCATCCGCGGGATCGCGCGCGGTCGACAGCGTTCTACCGTGACGTGCTGGGCCTCGCCGTCCACCGCGAGTTCCCTGGTGGCACAGTGTTCGTTCTCGGGGGTGGCTTCCTCGAGGTATCGGGGAAGCCCGGGGTGGACCCGAGCGCGGCGACCGCGATGTGGCTGCAAGTCAGAGACCTGGCTGCGACGGCGGCCCAGCTTGTCGAGCGCGGAGTCGAGGTACTGCGGGAGCCGCGTCGGGAACCGTGGGGCCTGAAAGAAATGTGGATCGCAGACCCGGACGGTTTGCGGCTGGTGATCGTCGAGGTGCCGGCTGACCACCCGCTGCGCGTCGATAAGCGGTCCACGCCCTGACATCGAGGTGCTGGCCGGTCAGTAAACCCGGTAGGGCAGGAACTTTCCGTCCAGCACCAGCCGCACCCGGTCACCCTTGGGGTCTTCACTGCGTTCAAAGGTGAGCTCGAAGTCGATGGCGCTCATGATGCCGTCCCCGAACTCCTCGCGGATCAGCTCGGCCAGCGTGTTGCCATAGACCTGCACAACCTCTTGCAGCCGGTGCACCACGGGTTCGGTGGCGTCGACCAGGTCAGCACCGCGTACCGGCGGCAGCTGCAGGGCATTGACGACGTCGTCGTCCAGGTGCAGCAGGCTTCCTACGGCACGGGCCTGTTCGGCGTCCAGCGGCTGCCGGCCCAGCACGGCCGAGGTGCTCCACACCAGCGAGCGGTCCAGGGTCTTCGCGATGGTTGTCCACGACACCTGCAGTCGGTGCTTGGCGGCCAGCGCGGCGGCCGCCGCTTCTCGACGTCCCAATGTGGGCAGGGGAACGATTGTCACGGTGGATCTCCTCCCGGAGGGGGTGCTACTCCCGATCATTGCTGTCCCGCCCGGTCGGCGTCACGCAGCTGAGAGCGAACAGCCCGGTCAGCCCTGGAGAGCGGCCCGGAGCGCGCTATTCGTGCCGTGCGACCATGACGCG
>QHBY01000287.1:0-12714 GCA_003244245.1 Pseudonocardiales bacterium | reverse complement strand
GGCAAGTCCACCCTGGCTGACCGGATGCTGCAGCTCACCGGTGTGCTCACCGACCGCAACTACCGTGCGCAGTACCTCGACAGGATGGACATCGAGCGCGAGCGGGGCATCACCATCAAGGCGCAGAACGTCCGGCTGCCCTGGCAGGTGAACGGTGTCGATCACGTGCTGCACCTGATCGACACCCCCGGCCACGTCGACTTCACCTACGAGGTGTCCCGCGCGCTGGAGGCGTGTGAGGGCGCGGTGCTGCTGGTCGACGCCGCTCAGGGCATCGAGGCGCAGACGCTGGCGAACCTGTACCTGGCGCTGGAGAAGGACCTACGGATCATCCCGGTGCTTAACAAGATCGACCTCCCGGCGGCCGAGCCGGACCGCTACGCCGCCGAGCTGGCGCACATCCTCGGTTGCGAGCCCGGTGACGTGCTGCGGGTCAGCGCGAAGACCGGGCAGGGTGTGCGGGAGTTGCTCGACGTGGTGGTCGCGCAGGTGCCGGCGCCGGTCGGTGACGATCAAGCGCCCACCCGAGCGATGATCTTCGACTCGGTCTACGACTCCTACCGCGGCGTGGTCACCTACATCCGGGTGATGGACGGGCGGATCACCCCGCGGGACCGCATCCGGATGATGGCCACCAACACCACCCACGAGCTGCTCGAGGTCGGCATCATCTCGCCCGATCAGAAGCCGTGCGACGGCCTGGGCGTCGGAGAGGTCGGCTACCTCATGACCGGGGTGAAGGACGTCCGGCAGTCCCGGGTCGGGGACACGGTCACCAGCGAGCGCAAGGGCGCCACCGAGGCCCTGCCCGGCTACCGGACCCCCAAGCCGATGGTGTTCGCCGGGCTGTACCCGATGGACGGCTCGGATTACCCGGAGCTGCGCGACGCATTGGACAAGCTGCGGCTCAACGATGCCGCGCTGACCTATGAGCCGGAGACCTCGGCCGCGCTGGGATTCGGTTTCCGCTGCGGGTTTCTCGGCTTGCTGCACCTGGAGATCACCCGGGACCGGCTGGAGCGCGAATTCGGCCTCGACCTCATCTCCACCGCGCCCAACGTGGTTTACCGGGTGGTCCGCGACGACACCACCGAGCAGACCGTCACCAACCCCGCCGACTGGCCCGACGGCAGGGTTGCCGAGGTGTACGAGCCGGTGGTCCGCTGCACCGTCATCGCACCCTCGGAGTTCGTCGGTACGATCATGGAGCTCTGCCAGGGCCGGCGCGGCACGCTGTTAGGAATGGATTACCTGTCGGAGTCACGGGTGGAGATGCGTTACACCCTGCCGATGGCTGAGATCATGTTCGACTTCTTCGACGCACTGAAGTCCCGCACCCGCGGCTATGCCTCGCTGGATTACGAGGAGGCCGGCGAGCAGGCCGGCGACCTGGTGAAGGTGGACATCCTGTTGCAGGGCGAGCCGGTGGACGCTTTCTCCGCGATCGTGCACCGGGAGGCCGCCTACGGCTACGGCACCTCGATGGCGACCAAACTGCGTGAGCTCATCCCGCGCCAGCAGTTCGAGGTCCCGATCCAGGCCGCGATCGGCTCCCGGATCATCGCCCGGGAGACCATCCGCGCCATCCGCAAGGACGTGCTGGCCAAGTGCTACGGCGGCGACATCACCCGCAAGCGCAAACTGCTCGAGAAGCAGAAGGAGGGCAAGAAGCGGATGAAGACGATCGGGCGGGTCGAGGTCCCGCAAGAAGCCTTCGTCGCCGCCCTGTCCACCGACGGCTCGACCAAGCCCGGCAAGAGGTAGATCCAACGCCGATCTTGCCGACACTGTCGGTGCACCCTGCCAGGCTTGGCGGGACCTGGAAGGAGGGGGACGATGACAGCCATGAGCTCTGACCCCGGTTTCGCGGGTGTCGCCGAAGGTCGCCCGTTCACGGTGCACGACCTGGAGGCAATGCCCGATGACGGCCATCGCTACGAACTCATCGACGGGGTTCTCATCGTGACCCCGGCGCCCGGCTGGCATCACCAGGAAAGCAGCGGTGAGCTGTTCGTGCAGCTCCGGATTGCCTGCACGTCCGAGTTCCGGGTGCTCTCGGCGCCGTTCGGCGTCCGCACCTCGGTCCGGAATGAACTCCAACCAGACATTCTGGTGGCCCGCTACGTCGATCTCACGCCGAAGAACCTGCCGATCGCCCCGGTGCTCGCGGTCGAGGTGCTGTCCCCGAGTACCGCTCTCAATGATCTGAACAACAAGAAGGCCGCATACGAACGGATGGGAACGGCGTCGTACTGGGTGGTCGATCCCGACCCGCCGGGCCGGCTTACCGTCTTCGAGCTCGGCGCGGCCGGTCGCTACGCGGAGGTGGCGAGCATCTGCGGGGACGAGAAGTTCACTGCCGAGCGACCGTTCCCGATCACCGTCGTACCGGCCCGGTTGCTGGACGGTCTGCACCCGTAGCGCTGTCCGCGGATCAACGAGTAAAGACAATCTTGCCGGCGGTGTCGCCGTCGAGCATCGCCTTGAAGCCCCGCTCGGCGTCGGACATCGGCAGCTCAGTGCCGATCTGCGGGCGCAGTCCGGTGATGTCCAGGAAGGCCAGCAGGTCTCGCAGTTCGTCTCGGGTGCCCATGGTGGAGCCCACCATCCGCAGCTGCAGGAAGAACAGCCGCTGCAGTTCGGCGCGGTCAGCGTCGCCGCTGGTGGCGCCGCTGCAGACGATGATGCCTCCCGGTTTGAGTGACTTCGCTGAATGTGACCAGGTCGCCTTGCCGACCGTCTCGAACACGGCATCCACCCGCTCGGGCAGTCGAGCGCCGGGCTCGAAGGCCTGGTGCGCGCCCAGCGAGCGGGCCAGTTCGCGTTTCTCCTCGGTGCGCCCGGTCACCCAGACCCGCATTCCGGCGGCTCTTCCCAGCTGTACCAGGGCGGTGGCTACCCCGCCCGAGGCGCCCTGCACGAGCATGGTCTGGCCGGGCCGCAATCCGGACTTCACGAACAGCATCCGGTAGGCGGTGAGCCACGCTGTGCCCATGCAGGCCGCTTCGGGGAACGTCAACGACGCCGGCTTGGGCACCACATTGCGCGCCGGCACCACGACGGTGTCAGCGAAGGTGCCCGCGAGCTTCTCGGTGAGCAGTGTGCGGCGGGGATCCAGGGTCTCGTCGCCGACCCAGCCAGGACTGGTCACCACCGGATAGATCACCACCTCTGCGCCGTCGGCCAGCACACCGGCGCCGTCGCATCCCAGGATCATCGGGAATTGATCGGGTTTGATGCCCACTCCGCGTAGCGTCCACAGGTCGTGCATGTTCAGGCTGGCTGCCCTGACGGTGACCGCCGCGGCGCCCGCTGGCACTTGCGGGTCGGGGCGGTCTCCGACGCGCAGCGCGGCCAGCGGGTTTTCGTGGTTCGGTTCAATGGCATAGACAGCGAACATGACTCCCGAATCTAGTGCCGCTCACCGGGGAGTGCCTGAAGGCGGGCTACCCTGCGGCTGTGCTCGAGGTGCTGTCCGGCGTGCTCCAATGGTGGGACGGCGTGGAGCTGTGGCTTACCCAGCTCGGGCTCGCACCGCAAGTGGCCCTGCTCATGCTGGTGGTACTGCCGGTCTGTTGGTGGGCTGCCCGGGTCCTCGACCGGGCTGTCGGCCTGATCTTCGCCCGGCTAGGGCACCGTTACGCCGGGGACGCGGAGGATGCGCAGGAGCCGCGATGAGCTCCCACCGGCGGGNNAGCGCCGCGCTGATCGGCCTGCTCGTGCTGGTGGCCGGCGGCTGGTTGGGGCGCCACGCGCGGACGGACACCTCTGCCGGCCCACCTCGCGGTGACCGGCCCGCGGCGGTCGCCTCTGCGGCTGGCCTGCCGGTGCAGGCTTTGTCACAGCTACCGCCACAGGCTGGACAGGTGTGGCAGCTGATCCAGCACGGTGGCCCGTTCCGGTACCGGCAGGACGGGGTGGTGTTCGGTAACCGGGAGAGACACTTGCCGCAACGGCAGTCCGGTTTCTACCACGAGTACACCGTCCCCACGCCCGGAGCGCATGATCGGGGCGCCCGGCGCCTGATTACCGGCGGTGCGGCCGAGCTGTACTACACCGGCGACCACTACGTGTCCTTCGTCGTGGTCGATCCTCAGCGGTGAGCCGCATGCTGCGCTACGTCCCCGATGCCGCTCGCGCGCTGCAGCAGGCCCGCGTACAGGGAGCGCAGGCGCACCTACTGGGCCCGGTAACGAGTAAGGCCGAGGCGCTGGATGCGATCGGCACTGCGCTGAGTTTCCCGGCCTGGTACGGCCGCAATCTCGACGCGCTGTATGACTGCCTGCTCGACCTATCCTGGCAGCCAACCGGTGAGCACATGCTGGTCTGGGCCGGTCACCGCCAGCTGGAGAACGCCGATCCCGACGGCTACCGCGCCGTCCTCGCGGTGCTCGACGCCGCAACCAACCCGGAACGTCCCCTGTCAGTAGTGCTCGCTGACGCCTGACCGCCACTCGGAAACTAATCGCGGTCAGGAGTGCCCAGTTGAGCGCCATTCGGAGCCGAATGACGCGCTGCGCCAGGACGGCGGGCGTTTCTCGACGAAAGCGCGGGTGCCTTCCCGGCCCTCCGCTGCCGCGAACCGGGCGGCGGACAGTCTTCAGCATCGCTGGGAAGTCCCGTGCCGTCGTCGGGGCATGCAGCAGCTGTTTTGTCAGGCCCAGCGCCTCGGGGGCGCCCTTGACGAGCATTCCGGTGTAGCGATCCACTTCGGCGTCAAGCTGATCGGCCGGTACCGCGCTGTTGAGCAGGCCGATGGCGGCCGCCCGGGTGGCGTCGAAGGTCTCGCCGGTGAGCAACAGCTCGTGCGCCGCGTGGGGCGCCAGCCTGGGCAGCACGGTCACCGAGATCACCGCGGGCAGCACGCCGAGGCGCACCTCAGTGGGATGCCGGGGAGTTCCCGGACTGCGTCCGGGGGCTCGGTGAGGTCCATCCCGGCGCAGCCTGACGGTAGCCGCCCCACAGCGGATCGCCTGATCCTCGACCCGGTGATGATCATGCTGGGTAGGCCACCGGTAGCGGGAGGGCCAGGTCGTAACGGTCCGCGATGAGCGAGGCTACGCCGTCGTCGTCGCCCAGCGGTGCGGCGACGACAGCCTGCGGGTGGGCGATCGAAGCTAGCTGAAGCACCTTGTCCGGCAGCAGGCCGGGGGTGAGGAACCAGGAGGCGACGGCGATGCGGCGAGCGCCGCCCGCCTGCAGAGTTGCGATGGCGTCGGGAACGGTGGGCCGTGCTGCGCAGGCGAATGCGGGGGCAACCCGCCAGGCGGTGTGCTGAGCGAGCCGGCGGGCGACGGCGGCGATCGCGGAGTTGGAGGTGGCCTGTCGGGAGCCGGCAGCGGCGAGCACTACTCCGAACCCCGGGTCGGCCGGCGAGACGCCGACCTCGGCCAACCTGCGCAGTGCAGCGGTCTCCAGGCGCGAGTCGGGGCCCAGCACGTCGGCCACCGTGAGGTCCAGCCTGGGTCGGGTCGCCACGGCGCGGGACACCGCACCGGGCACATCCACGTCAGCGTGGAAGGCACGGCCCAGCAGCAGTGGCACCACCACCGCACGGGCAACGGTGGCGAGCACAGCGTCCAGCCGGGGTGCGCAGAGGTCCAAGAAGGCGAGTCGGACGTCGAGGTCAGGCCGCAGCCACCGCAGCCGGTCCACCAGGGAAGAGATCGTGGCCGCCGACCGCGGGTCGCGGCTGCCGTGGGCCACCGCCACCAGAGCGGGCGTCACGCGGCGTCCCGAGACCCGACCAACCCCGCGGCCAGCGTGTTGCCGTCGGCGATGTCGATGACCAGGAAGCCGCCGGTGTGCCGGTCGGTGGCGTAGGAGTCCACCGCCAGGGGCTCCGCCAGCCGGATCCGCGCGCCGCCGATCTCGTTGAGCTCCAGCGCGGCCGGTGGCTCGGTGTGGCGCAGGGTATGCAGGTCCAGCCGCCCGGTCAGCTCGGTGACGATCGCCCGGACGGTGCGAGTGCCGTGTTTGACCAGCACCCGGGCGCCAGCCCGCAACGGCCGGTCGCCCAGCCAGCACAGATCCGCGGATAGTTCAGTGACCACCCGCGGTGCCTGCTCCGGATGGGCCAGCACTTCGCCCCGCCCGACGTCGATCTCGTCGGCCAGCAGCACGGTGATCGACCGCCCAGCGGTGGCCCGCAACACCGGGCCGTCGGGAGTGTCGATGCCGGTGACGGTAGAGCGCCCCCCTGAGGGCAGCGCGATGATGTCATCGCCGACCTCGAGTATCCCCGAAGCGATCTGGCCGGCCAGGCCCCGGTAATCTGGATACGAAGCAGTACGGGGGCGCAACACCAGCTGCACGGGGAAGCGCATCGGCTCGTCCATCGCTTCCCGCCCGGTGGGTACCGTCTCCAGGTGCTCCAGCAGCGTCGGGCCGTCGTACCACGGAGTGTGCGTGCTGCGAGCCGCGACGTTGTCGCCGTGCAGGGCCGACACCGGCACTGACACCACGTCGGGCACGCCAAGCGAGGCGGCCACCACCGCGAACTCCGACTCGATACGGTGAAAAGTCAGCTCATCGAAGTCCATCAGGTCCATCTTGTTCACCGCGAGCATCACGTGCGGCACCCGCAGGAACGCCATCACGGCGAGGTGGCGGCGGGTCTGCTCGACGAGACCGTTGCGCGCGTCGACCAACACCACGGCGAGCTCGGCGGTCGAGGCGCCGGTGACGGTGTTGCGGGTGTACTGCACGTGGCCAGGGCAGTCGGCCAGTACGAATTTGCGGCTGGGCGTGGCGAAGTAGCGGTAGGCGACGTCGATGGTGATGCCCTGCTCCCGCTCGGCCCGCAGCCCATCGGTGAGCAGTGCGAGGTCAAGCTCCACGCCTCCGCGAGCTCGGGTCGCCCGGTCCACCGCGGCCAGCTGGTCGGACAGGATCGACTGGGTGTCCTGCAGCAACCGCCCGACCAGCGTGGACTTACCGTCGTCGACGGAGCCGGCGGTGGTCAGCCGCAGCAGACTCATCGGCAGGGCCATCAGAAGTAGCCGTCGCGTTTGCGGTCTTCCATGGCGGCCTCGGACAGCCGGTCGTCGGCCCGGGTGGCGCCGCGCTCGGTGATCCGGCTGGTGGACACCTCGGTGAGCACCTCGTCGATGGTCGCCGCGGTGGACTCCACGGCGCCGGTGCAGGAGGCGTCTCCCACGGTGCGATACCGCACCGACTTGGTGACGATCCGCTCGCCGTTGCGCGGGCCGCCCCACTCACCGGCGGTCAGCCACATCCCGTCGCGGGCGAACACCTCCCGCTCGTGGGCGTAGTAAATACCCGGGATCGGCACATCGCGGCGAGCGATGTAGCGCCAGATGTCCAGTTCGGTCCAGTTGGACAGTGGGAAGACCCGGACGTGCTCACCGGCGGTGTGCCGGCCGTTGTAGAGACTCCACAGCTCGGGACGCTGCCGGCGGGGATCCCAGCCGCCGAAGGCATCGCGCAGGCTGACGATGCGCTCCTTGGCCCGCGCCCGGTCCTCATCGCGACGGGCGCCGCCGAAGACAGCATCGAAGCGGTGCTCGTTGATGGTGTCCAGCAGCGGAACGGTCTGCAGTGGGTTGCGCGTGCCGTCCGGACGCTCGGTCAGCCGCCCGTCGCCGATCCAGTCCTGCACCGCCGCCACGTGCAGCCGCAGCCCCAGATCCGCGACCAGACGATCCCGGAAGGCGATCACTTCGGGGAAGTTGTGCCCGGTGTCGACGTGCAGCAGCGGGAACGGCAGCGGTGCCGGGTGCAACGCGCGCAGCGCCAGGTGCAGCAGCACCGCGGAGTCCTTGCCGCCGGAGAACAGCAGCACCGGGCGGTCGAACTCGGCGACCACCTCGCGGATGATGTGCACCGCTTCGGACTCCAGCGCTGCCAGGTGATCCCGCTCGATTGTCGACGGTGCCATCAGGATTGCCGTCACGCCATACCCCTCTCTGTGAGTAGGTCCATCACCCGTCGCGCGGCGGCGGCGATGTCCGTGCCGGTGGTGTCCAATCGCAGATCGGGTTTGTCGGGCTCCTCGTACGGGTCGTCCACGCCGGTCATCCCGGTCAGCTCACCAGCCGCTGCCCGGGCATAAAGGCCTTTGACGTCCCGGCGGCGGCACTCGGCCAGCGGGGTGGCCACATGCACCTCCAGGTAGCCGGTGCCGTGCGCGTCGTGCTGGACCCGTACCTCGTCGCGGGTGCCGGCGTACGGGGCGATGACCGGAACCAGGGCGACGACACCGTGGCGGGCGAGCAGTTCGGCCACGAATCCGACCCGCCGGACGTGAGTGTCGCGATCCGCACGGGAGAAGCCCAGCCCGGCGGACAGGCCGCGGCGCAACTCGTCGCCGTCGAGCACCTCGACTTCTCGGCCAGCCGCGCGCAACTGCCTGGCGACGGCGTCGGCGACGGTGGTCTTGCCGGCCCCGGACAGCCCGGTGAGCCAGACGGTGGCGCCCCGGCTCACCGGTGGATCCCGCATTCGGTCTTGGCCGAGCCGGCCCAGCGCCCGGACCGAAGATCCTGCCCGGCGGTCACCGCTCGGGTACACGGGGCGCAGCCGATCGACGGGTAGCCGGCGGTCAGTAGCGGGTTGACCAGGATTTCGTGCTCGGCGACATAGTCCTCGACGTCTGCGTCGCTCCAAGCCGCGATCGGGGCGATCTTCACCTTGCCCCGCTTGGCGTCATAGGACACCACCGGCGTGCCGGCCCTGGTCGGTGCCTCGGTCCGGCGCAGCCCCGTGGCCCAGGCGTCGTAGTGCGCCAGTGCGCGATCCAGCGGCTCCACCTTGCGCAACCGGCAGCACCGGCCGGGATCGCGGTCATGCAGCTTGGGCCCATGCGAGGAGTCCTGCTCGGCGACGGTCTGCTGGGGTGTCAGCGTGATCAGATTCACGTCGTAGGCCGCCGCTACGGAGTCCCGGGTGCCCAACGTCTCGGCGAAGTGGTATCCCGTGTCCAGGAAGAGCACGTCGACGCCCGGAGCGACCTTCGACGCCAGCTGCACCAGCACGGCGTCCTGCATGGACGACGCCACTGCGAACCGATCGCCGAAGGTGTGCACCGCCCAGCGCACGATCTCCTGAGCCGGGGCGGACTCCAACTCGCGCCCAGCCCACCGCGCGAGTTGCTCCAGGTCGACGGTCGTTGTCACCGCGCTACCTTCGAGGTCGGGGCTACCAGTCCCACCAGGCGGACGACGAACACCCGCTGGCAGTCCGCGCAACGCCACGCCGCCGACGGCTCTTCCGACGGCCGTAGGTCCTCCTCACCGCAGTACGGGCAGTAGAACGGAACAGCCCTGGCCTCGGTCATCCCAATCTCCTGTCAACATCAACCCAATCTCTCCACCTCAACGAAGTGCGCCCTCGTCGGCTCGGAGAACCCACTGCGCGAACCGCTCACCCGGCGCGCGCTGGCGGGCATAACCGCGGACCACCCGCTCCACGTAGCCGGCCAGCTCGACGGAGGTCACCTTGTGCCCCCGCAGTTTGCGGCCGAAGCCGCTGTCCAGCCCCAGCCCACCTCCCAGGTGCACCTGGAAACCCTCCACCTGGTTGCCCTCGGGGTCGGTCACCAGCTGGCCCTTGAGCCCGATGTCGGCGACCTGGATCCGGACACACGAGTTCGGGCAGCCGTTGAGGTGCACGGACACTGGCGTGTCCAAAGTAGATTGCAGGTCGGCGAGCCGCTGCTCCAGCTCGGCGACCAGCGTGACCGCCCGATTCTTGGTCTCCACGATGGCCAGCTTGCAGAACTCGATGCCGGTGCAAGCCATCACCGACCGCCGCCACGGGCTGGCGTCGGCGCGCAAGCCGAGCCGGCCCAGCTCGGTGACCAGGCCGTCGGTTTCGGATTCGGCGACGTCGAGCACGACGAGCTTCTGGTAGGGAGTCAGCCGAACCCGGGTGGACCCGGCGCGCTCGGCGACCTTCGCCACGTCGACCAGCGTGGTGCCTGAGACCCGCCCGGCCAGCGGGGCGACTCCTATATAGAACCGGCCGTCCTGCTGGCGGTGCACGCCGATGTGGTCGATCGGCGCGGGCGGTGGCTGCGGGGCTGGGCCGTCGAGAAGCCTACGGTGCAGGTACTCGGTTTCCAGCACCTCGCGGAAACGCTCCGCGCCCCAGTCGGCGATAAGGAACTTGATCCGAGCGCGGTGGCGCAACCGTCGGTAGCCGTAGTCGCGGAACAGGGTCGTCACCGCGGCCCAGACCTCGGGAACTTCGTCGCGGGGCACCCAGGCGCCCAGCCGCTGGGCGATCTTCGGATTGGTGGACAGTCCGCCGCCGACCCAGAGATCGAAACCCGGCCCGTGCTCAGGGTGCACCACCCCGACGAAGGATATGTCGTTGATCTCATGGGCGACGTCTTGCGAACCGGAGATCGCGGTCTTGTACTTGCGGGGCAGGTTGGAGAACTCCGGGCTGCCGACGTAACGCCGGGTGATCTCGTCGATCGCCGGGGTGCCGTCGATGATCTCGTCGGCGGAGATACCCGCGACCGGAGAGCCCAGCACGACGCGGGGGCAGTCGCCGCATGCCTCGGTGGTGGACAGCCCGACGGATTCGAGCTGTTCCCAGATCGCGGGCACGTCCTCGATCCGGATCCAGTGGTACTGGATGTTCTCCCGGTCGGTGATGTCGGCGGTGTCGCGGGCGTAGAGCCGGGAGATCTCGCCGACCACCCGCAGCTGCTCAGTACTCAGCGCGCCACCGTCGACGCGCACCCGCATCATGAAATAGGAGTCGTCGAGCTCCTCGGGCTCCAGAGTGCCGGTGCGGCCGCCGTCGATGCCGGGCCGGCGCTGGGTGTAGAGCCCCCACCAGCGGAACCGGCCGCGCAGGTCGGCCGGGTCGATCGAGTCGAAGCCCCGGTGGGCGTAGATCGTCTCGATCCGGTGCCGGACGTTGAGCCCGTCGTCGTCCTTCTTGGTGCGCTCGTTGGGGTTGAGCGGCTCGAGATGACCAAGGGCCCACTGGCCCTCCCCGCGGCGGACCTTCGCCGCTGGCGCAGGGCGTGCTGGTGCAGACATCAGGTGCCTCCGTCGAGGGAGCACCGGCGTGCGGGAGGCCGTGACCAGGTCATTGTGCAGCCCAGCTCCGGGCGCACCCGGCGCCGGCTGGGACAGTCGGGCGGGCGTCAGCTCATCGCGCGGCACAGCGCGCTAGAAACCCGGACATAATCGACATGGCGGCGAACCACCAGCGGGAGTGCGGGGGCCACCATGTGAACCAGAGTGCCACTTGCGCGCGTTTCCGACCACCCACGTTCGGATGTTGGGACAATGCTCACGTGGCTGCCCTTCCTCTTGGAGACTCGGCACCGCCAGATGGCGTGCTGCCCGCCGCGGCCCTGCGCGGATTGGGCCACGCCACGTTCGGCGTCTATGTGCATGTCCCGTTCTGTGCCACTCGATGCGGGTACTGCGACTTCAACACCTACACCCCAGGCGAGCTGGCGACCTCGCCGTCTACCTGGCTCGACGCGGTGCGCCGGGAACTGGACCTTGCTGCCCACCTGCTCGGGGAACCGGTACCGGCTGACACGGTGTTCGTCGGCGGCGGTACCCCGTCGCTGCTGGGCGCGGCCGGCCTGGCCGCGGTGCTCGACGCCATCCGCGGGTCGCTGGGACTAGCCCCAGGTGCCGAGGTGACAACCGAGGCCAACCCCGAATCCACTTCACCGGAATTCTTCGCCGGGCTAGCTGCGGCCGGCTACACCCGGGTCTCGCTGGGCATGCAGAGCGCCGCGCCGCACGTGCTGGCGGTGCTGGACCGGGTGCACACCCCAGGCCGGCCGGTGGCCGCGGCGGCGCAGGCCCGCGCAGCTGGGATCGGACAAGTCAGCTTGGATCTGATCTACGGAACGCCGGGGGAGACCCCCGACGACCTGGCCGCCTCGCTGGAGGCGGTGCTCACCGCCGGGGTCGGCCACGTATCGGCTTACGCCCTGGTTGTCGAGGCAGGTACGGCGCTGGCCCGCCGGGTGGCCCGCGGTGAGCTGCCCGGGCCGGACGACGACGTACTCGCGCAGCGCTACGAGCAGATTGACACTGCGCTGTCGGCAGCAGGTCTGGACTGGTACGAGGTGTCCAACTGGGCCGCGAGTCCCGAGTCCCGATGCCGGCACAACCTTGGCTACTGGGCAGGCGGGAACTGGTGGGGCGCCGGCCCCGGGGCACATTCCCACGTCGGTGGGGTGCGGTGGTGGAACGTCAAGCACCCAGCGCGCTACGCCGCCGCGCTGGAGGCCGGTTGCTCCCCGGCGGCCGGCCGGGAAGTGCTCAGCCCCGGAGAGCGGTACACCGAGCAGGTGATGCTCGGGCTGCGGCTGGCCGACGGCCTGTCACTGGACGCCCTCGACTCGCTAGGCAAGGCCGCCGCCGATCGCGCGATCACCGACCGTCTGCTCACCGCCACCCCAGCTGGCCGACTGGTGCTCACCCGCCGTGGCCGCTTACTCGCCGACGCCGTAGTCCGCGACCTGCTTGTCAGCTGACCCAACCCCTCAGACGTGCTGTGTGGCCCGCCAGCCCTCAAGCGGGGTCAGTCCGGATAGCTGGGTCAATGGCTGCTGCAATGTGCTGGACGATGTGGATCTCGCCACGGTCGTCAGCCCAGAACTGCACTCGTTCGATCTGGACGTGCTTGACGTTCGGCTTGGTGGTCGCCATCGAACCTCGATCGTCGCGGAAACAGAAAGACGCCAGGTTAGTCAGCCGGCTGGCG
>QHBY01000286.1:22131-22341 GCA_003244245.1 Pseudonocardiales bacterium | reverse complement strand
AAACATATCTGCATACACTAGCTCATCGAGCGCGACACAGCGCGCTGGCTAGCCGCAGGAGATCGACGTGCCGGCGCGCGGTCAGCCAGGCATTGCGGAACACCGGGCCGTCGGGCCGACGGTGGTGCGCACTGGACCGGCTGGGCGTGATGGCGGTCATCGCTGCAGGCTCCCTACGAAGTCACCGAAGACATTACTGTTTTCACCAGA
>QHBY01000286.1:0-22086 GCA_003244245.1 Pseudonocardiales bacterium | reverse complement strand
CATGGCACGGCTCGCTCAGACCGCCGGTCTCACCGAGATCCAGCGGGAGATCCTGGCGACGGTCAAGACCTTCGTGGACAAGGAGATCATCCCGGTCGCCCAGGAGTTGGAGCACACCGACACCTACCCGCAGGAGATCGTCAACGGGATGAAGGAGATGGGCCTGTTCGGGCTCACCATCCCTGAGCAGTACGGCGGTCTGGGGGAGTCGCTGTTGACCTACGCACTGGTCGTGGAGCAGATCGCCCGGGGCTGGATGAGCGTCTCCGGCGTGATCAATACTCACTTCATCGTGGCGCACATGATCAGCCACCACGGCACCGACGAGCAGAAGCAGCGCTACCTACCCGGGATGGCCGAGGGCGCAATTCGCGGTGCCTTCTCCATGTCGGAGCCGGAGCTGGGCTCCGACGTCGCGGCGATCAAGACCGGAGCCCGCCGCGACGGGGAGCACTACATCGTCAACGGCGCGAAGATGTGGCTGACCAACGGCGCCACGTCGACGTTGGTGGCGACCCTGGTCAAGACCGAGGAGGGTGCGACGAAGGCGCACCACAATCTCACCACGCTCCTGGTGGACAAGCCCACCGGCTACGGCGAGGTCGCCCCCGGGCTCAGCGTCCCCGGCAAGATCGACAAGATGGGCTACAAGGGCGTCGAGACCACGGAGCTGGTCTTCGACGGCTACCGCATCGGAGCCGACCAGGTGCTGGGTGCGGCCCCTGGCAAGGGTTTCGCCCAGATGATGGATGGCGTCGAAGTGGGTAGGGTCAACGTCGCCGCCCGGGCCTGTGGGATCGCCATCCGCGCCTTCGAGCTCGCCGTCGACTACGCCCAGCAACGCAGGACCTTCGGCAAGCCGATCGCACAGCACCAGGCGATCGCGTTCAAGCTGGCTGAGATGGCCACCAAGGTCGAAGCCGCGCACCTGATGATGATCCACGCTGCCCGGCTGAAGGACTCCGGCGAGCGCAACGACGTGCAGACCGGGATGGCGAAGCTGCTGGCCAGTGAATACTGCAAGGAGGTCACCGAGGACGCTTTCCGCATCCACGGTGGATACGGCTACTCCAAGGAGTACGAGATCGAGCGGCTGATGCGCGAAGCGCCGTTCCTGCTCATCGGCGAGGGCACCAGCGAGATCCAGAAGACGATCATCAGTAAGGGCCTGCTGCGGGAGTACGCTGCACGAAGTTGAATGAGACACCGTGTTGAATGGTTCCGCACATCGCGAGAGTCGGCCAGGATGGGGTACCTGGTAGGGGAGGTGGTGATGCATGGTGACCAGTCCGTTCAGCGGCCAGGGCCAGATGCCCGGCCTGCCGACCCCTCCCACCGGCTGGCCGATCGGCTCCTACGCTACTTACGCCGAGGCGCAGCGTGCCGTGGATCATCTCGCCGATAACCAGTTTCCGGTCGCCGAGGTCACGATCGTCGGAGTGGATCTGATGCTGGTGGAACGGGTGCTGCGGCGGTTGACCTGGGGCCGGGTGATCGGGCAGGGGGCGGCGTCGGGTGCCTGGTTCGGCCTGTTCGTCGGGGTGCTGCTGAGCCTGTTCGCGACCCAGGCCGGGACCGGGGTGATCCCGATCATGGTGGGAGTGGCCACCGGCGCGGTGTTCGGGACGGTGTTCGCCGCCGCGGGGTATGCCGCGACCCGCGGCCGCCGGGACTTCGCGTCGGCGAGCCAATTGGTAGCCGGACGTTACGATGTGCTGTGTCAACCGCGCCATGCCGAACAGGCTCGCGACATGTTGGCGAAACTGGCGATGGGGCCAGGCACCGCGACCGCTTGAGTCTCAGCGGGGGAGGCAGTTCCAGCTGGTGAGGGCTTCGATGAGGCCGGTGACGACGGGCAGGGCGGCCAGGTTTGCCGCGTCGCACCAACGGACGCCGTCAGCGTCATCGCCGGCGCGTAGCACCCCGCCCGTCACCCGGCAGCTGTAGTCACGGATGTCGAAGATCGCCCCGTCCGGCCCGCAGCGCTGCACATCTCCCAGCCAACGCGTGATCTCAACCGCGAGCCCGGTCTCCTCGGCCACCTCGCGGATCACCGCGCGCTGATCGGTCTCGCCGGCCTCAACCCGGCCCCCAGGCACTGACCAGCGTCCGCGTCCGGGCTCGTTGGCTCTTCGGATCAGCAGCAACCTGCCGGCGTCGTCGAGCAGCACTGCCCCGACGCACCGGATGCGCTGTGCTGGCGAGCCTGTCATCAGCGGAGATGGTAGTACTCTCGGGAGTGTCGGGACGCACAGTCGGCTCAGCTGCGGTACTACACTCACAGATCGTGGACGGAAACCGTCCGGCTACGACTGCGCTGTGCTGCCGCAGCGGCGAGACAGGTGGGTCAGGGTGAATGCGAAAACGTTCTGGCGGCGCTGAGATGCTCGGTCAACATAGCAACGTCCTGCTCGACCCCGCCGACGAGCGGCGGGTCATCCGGGTGCGGCGGCACTGGATGGTGCTGCTCAAGGACCTGCTGATCACCGTCGTGATCGTGATCGGGGTGTTCTTGATCTCCCGCCAGGTCAATCGTCTGCCGGGCGGTCTCTGGCTGGTGCAGTCGTTGCTCTGGTACATAGCGGTCGCAGCGCTGCTGCGCTTTGCCTGGAAGGTGCTTGAGTGGTGGATCGAGGTCATCATCGTCACCAACAAGCGATTCATGGTCACTAGCGGCATCATCGAGACGAAGAACTCCATGATGCCGATCACGAAGGTGACCGACATGAGCTTCATGAGGCCATTTCTCGGGCAGATATTCGGATACGGCACGCTCCGGATAGAGTCGGCCGGGCAGAAGCAGGACCTGGAGACGATCAAGTTTCTGCCGAGGCCGGAGGAAGTCTTCATGGCGATCTCCGAGTTGATTTTCGGCGACAAGAAGCAGGCTCGTTCACACATGCTGGAGCCGCCACGCAGCTCTCGTCGCAGACGCTGGCCGCGGCCGGGATGGCCAGGCTCCGAGGGGCGGTAGCGATAGCCGGCGGAGATTGCGGTCATGCGTATTGACCTGCACGCCCACTCCACCGCGTCCGACGGAACGGACACTCCCGCGGAGCTCGTCGCGACAGCTGCGGCGGCCGGTATCGACGTGCTGGCCCTGACCGATCACGACACCACCGCAGGATGGGCCGACGCTGTCGATGCGCTGCCGGTGGGCCTTCGGTTGATCAGGGGCGCGGAGTTCTCGTGCATCGCGCCGGACTGTAGGGACGCCCACGTCTCGGTGCACTTGCTCGGTTACCTGTTCGATCCCACCTCGCAGGTGATCATCGCCGAGCAGGCGCGGCTACGCACCGAGCGACGCATGCGGTTGCTCGCGATGGCACAGCGGATGGCCGCCGACGGGTTCCCGGTGGATCCAGACGAGTTCCTCGCCGGCCTGCCGCCGGAATCTCCAGCCGGGCGGCCGCACCTCGCCAGGGCGCTGATGTCGGCCGGCGTCGTGGGTAGCGTCGACGAGGCCTTCCGCCGATTTCTCCATAACCGCGGCCCGTACTACACCGGTCGGGTCGATACCGACGTCCACGCCGCGATCCGGATGGTTCGCGCTGCAGGAGGGGTCGCGGTGCTGGCGCACGCCGCTGCTCGCCGTCGGGGGCCGGTAATCGACCACTCGGTCATCGCTGAGCTTGCCGCTGAGGGGCTCGCCGGGGTGGAGGTCGACCACCCCGACCACGCCGACGACGATCGGGCTGCGCTGCGTGATCTCGCGGGAGCGCTGGGCCTGCTGGTCACCGGCAGCAGCGACTATCACGGCACGAACAAGACGGTATCGCTAGGTCAGGAGACGACCGAGCCCGAGGCGCTGGAGCAAATCGAGGAACTGGCCGCGCGCAGCCGCGTCGCCGCGGTGACGGCTGACCGCCGACGAGTACGGTAGGCGCGATGGCACCGCGAGCGCAGGGCGAGCTGCAACTCGGCGGTCTGCCCCGCCCACTGGTGCGCCTGACTCCCGCCAAACTCACCACCTGGACCGGTTGCCGTCGGCGCTACCGGATGGCCTACCTGGACCGGCCCGCGCTGCCGCGGGGTGGGGCCTGGGCGCACAACACGCTGGGTGCGGTGGTGCACACCGCGATGCGGGCACTGTTCGATCTGGCGCCCGGCCGGCGGCAATCGCACGCCGCGGCCGCGCTGGTGGCCACGCACTGGTCCGGGGAGGGTTTCGCGGACAACGCGCAGGCCGCGGACTATCGAAGCCGCGCGCAGGATTGGGTGGTCCGATACGTCGACGAGCTGGATCCCGACCTCGAACCGGTGGGTGTCGAACGCTGGGTGTCCGCGCCGACGCAACGGATTGTTGCGGAGGGACGGGTGGATCGCATCGACGAGCGCGACGGCGAACTGGTCGTGGTGGACTACAAGACCGGTCGCCATGAGCTCACCGTCGATGACGTTCGCGGTTCGCAGGCGTTGGCGCTCTACGCCTTCGCGGCCCGCCGCACGCTACGTCGGGAGTGCCGCCGGGTGGAGCTGCACCACCTGCCCACCGGCACCGTCGCCGGCTGGGAGCACACCGAACAGTCGCTGGGCAGGCACCTCCAGCGCGCCGAGGAGGCGGCCGACGAGATCGCGCTGGCCACCGACACTCTGGCGACCGGAGGCAATCCGGAAATCCTGTTCCCGCCCACCCCCGGCAGGGCTTGCTCATGGTGCGACTTCCGGCGGCACTGCCCCGAAGGCCGGGCCAGCGCACCAGAGCTCCGGCCGTGGGCCCTGCTCGCGCCGTGACCGCGCTACGCCTCGGTGAGCGCGTCCCGCGCGGGCTGTCCGGCGTGCTGGCGGGGGGTCTGGTTGTGCTTGCGATTGCGGTGTGCGTGGCGCAGTGGCTGGCCGGTCCGTCAGACCGGCCTGGACCAGGCATCGCGCCGGTCGCTGGTCATGTGGTCGCGGCTGCGGCCGCGGTTGCGTTGCAGCAGGCCGCCGACCATTGTCGAGGCCGCAGCGCGGCACTGGCTTCCTACTCCATCGTGGCGCTCACAGCCGCTGTCCTGTGGTTCGGCTGGTGGGCCTGAGCCGCCCCGCAGGAGGTGCGTGCTCTGGCTAGGGCCTGCTGCACGAAGGGGCCGTATCGCCAGCGCTCGGGCACCCGCAGGGCAGCTCCACCTCGGCCCACCGAAGCCGAATCGTCGCTCATGGCGTCAGAGTAGTAGAAAGCCATCCCATCCAGGTCGGCAGCAGTGCGTCGAGCAGCGCCTGCGGGTTCTCGATACTCGGCGAGTGTGCGGCACCCGGGATCATTGCAACCGTGGCACCCAGCCGGGCCGCCATATCGCGCTGCACCGTTACCGGCCACGCGTCGTCGGCTTCGCCGAAGACCACTAAGCACGGGATCGCACTGGTGCGCAAGACACCGGCAAGCTCGGTGACCCGGTCGGGTTCGGTGCGTAGACCGGTCGCCATGCCCAGGAGGCCGGCGGTCGAGGAGCGCAGGAAGCGCGCCCGCAGCAGCGCGGCGAGTTCGGGTGGCTCGGCGACTCCGTCCCGAGCCTCCAGCAGTCGCTGGACGGTCTCGATGCCCTCAGTGCGCATGACCGGCTCAGTGGCGTCGATCAGCGCGCGGCGCTCGCCCTGGGGCAGCGCGCCTGGGCCCGAGCTCAGCAGGGTCAGGCCGGTCACTGGGGCGCCGGCGAGCACCGCCGATCGGGCGACAAGCCCCCCATAGGAGTGCCCCATCAGCAGCACCTGGTCGCCGCCGGCGGCCAGGTCAGCCACCAGCGCGGCGACGGTCCGGCCCAGCGGGTCGGGGTAGTAGTCCTGCTCGTGACCTGGGCCGGGGGACTCGTACTGCCCGGGGAGGTCCAGCGCCAGCACGGACAGCCCGGCATCGCACAGGGGGTCGAGTAACGGAGCGAAGCTCTCCTTGGACGCGGTGTATCCGGGCAGCAGCACGGCTACCGCGCCGACGGGCTCAGCGGGTTGGGCGCGCAGCGCCGCCAGCTCGGCACCGGGCACCATCACCTGCACTCGGCTGGCGCCGTGCGGGGTGATCTGTGATGCCGTCACCGGGTGAAGCTTACGAGCCGGAAGGTCAGCGAAGCGCAACCAGGGTGTCGCCGCGTTGCTCCAGGACGATACCGCCGGAGCTGGCGGTACCTACGGGGCCGCGGTAGCCGCCGCGGTCTACCGGCAGCGCGCCGAGCTGCTTGCCGGTGGTGGTGTCCAGCACGGCTAGAGCTCCCGGCACCGGTAACAGCAGCCGCCCGGCGACCTCCGACCCGGCGCCCAGGGATCCCGCCCGGGTCCACCGTGGCCGCAGGTCACCGGTGTCCAACGCGACAGTGACCGAGCCGGTGAACCAGTACACCTCCGTGGGGGTCTGGGTGACATCGGCCAGGCCGCGGGGTGGAGCGCCACGCAGCTCGGCGTCTGGAACGGCCAGCGGGTACTCGGCCACTTCCTTGCCCTGCCCGTCGAGCACGGCCAGCCGGGCCGGGTCGGGCAGCACCACGGCCGCTCGCTCCCCACTCAACGCGATGACCTGCGCCTGCTGACCTGAGAGCAGGGTGCTGAAGATCACTTCGGGGTGGTCGGGCTCCTTGGGATCGGCCCGTTGCACGGTGAGCCGCACGCTCTCCCCGGGACACTTCTCCACCACGGCCAACTTGCCACCGGCCTGTTTCCCATTACTGAGGGTCATCGAGTCGTGCACGCAGTCCGGTCGCGGTTGGGTCGCGGGCTGCACCGGGGTCGGCAGTCGCCCGTAGACCAGCGTGCGCACCAGGTCCGAGCGCCATACCTCCAGGTAGCGACGTCCAGTAGCGGCAACCTGGTTGCCGGCGGAGACCAGCTGGGTCGGCGTCTCCACCGGACCGGTGCGTTGCGGTCCGCGCCGTCCGTCGTCCCAACCCAGGGTGGTCACCTCGCCGCAGGTCTCGCTGCGGTGGTACACCGCCACTACTTGGTGGAACGCGGCGGCCACGGTACACAGCGGCCGGTCGCGCCGGTAGCTCCAGCGGACCGCGCCGGAGTGCAGGTCGCGGCCGGCGACCACCCCAGCGGCACCGGTGACCGCCGTGCCGTCCGCCACTAGCGGGACCGGAGTCGCCGGACTTGATGCTCGCCACGTCTCGGTCAGTGCCGTTGGCAATAACCCGACCCCCGCTGAAGTCGTATTCCCCGATGCCGGGCCAGTGGCTGTAGTCAGCGTGGTGCGTCGCGCGTCACTGACCCACCACAGTGCCGTGGCCACGGCGAGCACAGCCACGACCACCACCACCGCGGCGGTCAAGTCCCTCCGGGTGCGGCGTTCAGGCGCGGGCATCCGACCGCTGGCTTAGCCCGCGGCGCGGGGCTGGCCGCCGTGCTCCCCGGTGCCGGCGCTGCGACCCCGGCTGCGGCGCCGCCGCCGACGCGGCCCGGCGTCACCATGGTCGCATGGGTGCTCCGCGGGGGGTGCGGTCTCGGCGCCGGCGCCGGCACTCTCTCCGTTGCGGGTGCGACGGCGCAGGCGGCGGACTGGAGGAAGCTGACCGTCGGCTGGCCCACTGCGCACACCACGGCCGATGCCGGGGGCACGCCTGGGCTGGCCACCCTCGTCGCTTGCCTCGGCTTCCAACCCGGCTCGGGTGCGCCTGGCCAGCGGCAGCCGCCCGGTGGAGTCGGTGGGGATGTCGAGGTCGCTGAACAGGTGCTCCGAGGTGGAGTAGGTCTCCGCGGGCTCCGGCATGCCCAGATCCAGCGCGTCACTGATCATCTTCCAGCGCGTTTCCTCGTCCCAGTCGACGAGAGTGATCGCGACGCCGGGCCGCCCGGCCCGCCCGGTGCGCCCGATCCGGTGCACATAGGGCTTCTCGTCTTCGGGACACTGGTAGTTGATGACGTGGGTGACCTCCGGGACGTCGATGCCGCGGGCGGCGACATCGGTGGCTACCAGCACGTCCACCTTCTCCGAACGGAACGCGCGAAGCGCCTGCTCGCGAGCCCCCTGGCCGAGGTCACCGTGCACCGCCGCAACCGCAAAACCGCGCTCGGTGAGCTCGTCGGCCACCTTCTGCGCGGTGCGCTTGGTCCTCGTGAAGATCATTGTCAGGCCGCGGCCGCGGGACTGCAGCATCCGGGAGAGCAGCTCCACCTTGTCCATCGCGTGCGCCCGGTAGACGAACTGCCGGGTCAGCTCATGGATAGCCGTGGCGTCGGGCTCCTCGGCCCGGATGTGCGTCGGCTGGGTCAGGAAGGTCCGGGCCAGCGTGATGATCGGACCCGGCATGGTTGCCGAGAACAGCATGGTCTGGCGCTGCTCCGGCACCATCCGCAGGATTCGCTCGATATCGGGCAGGAAGCCCAGATCGAGCATCTCGTCAGCCTCGTCGAGCACCAACACCCGCACCTTGCCCAGCACCAGGTGGCGCTGCTCGGCAAGATCCAGCAGGCGGCCTGGAGTACCGACCACCAGGTCCACCCCCCTGGTCAGGGCCTTGATCTGTGGTTCGTAAGGTCGGCCGCCGTAGATCGAAAGGACCCGAACGCCGAGATCTCGGCCTGCGGCGGTGAGGTCGGCGCTGACCTGCAGGCACAACTCGCGAGTGGGTACAACGACCAGGGCGCGCGGCGTACCGTCGAGAACGATGTCTCCGGTGGTGATCCGCTGGATCAGCGGGACGCCGAAGCCGAGTGTCTTGCCGGTGCCGGTGCGGGCCTGGCCGATGAGGTCGTCGCCGGCCAGCGCGAGCGGCAGGGTGAGTTCCTGAATGGCGAAGGTGCGCTCGATGCCCACCGCCCGCAGGGTCCGGACGATCTCGTCGCGGACACCCAGCTCGGCGAAGGTGGGAGAGTCGTCGCGCACCGGTGCGCCGGCCTGCAGCGGCGCGGGCGCTGCGGTTTCGTCGATATCAATCTCTGCACTGGCTGGGGTGCCGGGGTCGGGATGCTCCCGGGGGTAGGTCTCGGGCAATGTGGTCTGGCTGACGGTCAGTGTGATCGCCTCTCTCGTACTGGCGCGTCCACCGCCGTCTCGCTCGACCAACTCCGCGCCGCCGGATGGCGCAGCAGAACCGGGAACGAATACATCAGGTCCGCGCTCAATTTTCGTGCGCCCGACGGCATGTACCGACGAGCCGGACGTGTGGCCACGGGGTTTTGTCACCGGTCGGGTCACGCCCTGTGCACAGATCCTACCCCTCGAGTGCGTCAAGTGTGCGCGTGACACCGCACACTCCGCCAATGCGGCACTACGCTCGCCGCCGTGGACTTGGCACGGGAGGGCATCGTGGACCTGTTGGGGGTCCTCGCCTACGGAGAGCTGTCCGCCTTCGACCGGCTCGCCGAGGACGCCCGCAATGCCCCCACGCTGAGCGGCAGGGTGGCGATGGCCAGCATGGCGGCGGCGGAGATCGGGCACTTCCGGCAGCTCGAGAGCCATCTACGCGGTTTGGGTGTCTCGGCGGACGACGCGATGCGCCCGTTCGTGGCGCGCTTCGACCGATTCCATGCCGCGACGGCACCCCGGACCTGGCTGGAGTCGCTGGTAAAGGCCTACGTCGGGGACGGGCTGGCGGCGGATTTCTATGGCGAGGTGGGTGGCTGGCTGGACGACACCACCGCTGCCCTGGTCAAAGAGGTGCTGGCCGACACCGGGCATTCGGCGTTCGCCGAGCGGGAGGTGCGCAGCGCCTGCGAGCAGAGCAGAACAACCCGCGACCGGTTGGCGCTGTGGGGTCGACGGCTGCTCGGCGAGGCGGTGACGAATGCTCAGCACGTCGTGGCGGAGCGCGACGCGCTGACTGTTCTGGTCGTCCGCGGCTCCGGGAACGAAGCTGGCCTGGCCACACTGGTCCGTCGGGTGGAGATCCTGCACGGCCGTCGGATGGCCGCCCTCGGGCTGGGGTGAGCGCCTGCGCACCGCTCCACTAACCTGGCGTGTCACAGCTCGATCACACCGTGGAGGTTCTCGCGTGGAGGTCAAGATTGGCGTCGCGGACAGTCCTCGGGAGCTGACGGTGTCGACGGCGGACTCGCCCGACGAGGTGGAGGCGATGATCGTCGAGGCGATGCGCAACACCCAGGGAATGCTGACCCTGATCGACGACAAGGGTCGGCGGTACATGGTGCCGACCTCGAGGGTCGCCTATATCGAGATCGGCCCCGGGGACAGCCGTCGAGTTGGCTTCTCCGTTGGAGGCTCGTAAGTGGCAAACAGTGTTATGGCACTCAATGCCAATCACTCGGCCACTTACGAGCTATCCAGCATTCGGGCCGGTGACCCACCTGCTTGCAGGATGGCATCCAGCGAGCCCCACGCCATCATCAGCAGGTAGTCACGCAGCTGTTCCCGGGACAAGGTGCGGTCCTGTAGCCACCAGTCGCCGGCCGCTTGCACCATGCCCACCCCGGCGTGCGCCCAGGTCTGCGCACCTCCTGGATCCAGGCCCAGGCTGCGTAGCTGGTCAGCGAAGATTGTGGCCAACGCCCTGGAGACAAGCGTGGCATTGGTCGTGACCGGATCCCGGGACAGTGGCCGGTCGGCGAACGAGCGGCGCACCACGAAGCGGTAGAGCTCCGGTTGTTGCTCGATGAACGTCAGGTAGGTCTCGATCACCACCCGGAGCAGGGTCCTCGGGTCGGCCTCGGGGTCCAGCCCGGACAGCAGTGCTGCCCGCAGATGCTGCGTGGCGGTCTCGCTGACCGCCATGTAGAGATCGCCCTTATCCAGGAAGTGCCGGTAGAGGATCGGTTTGCTGATGCCCGCCTCGGTGGCGATGTCGTCCATGGCGACATCGGGGCCATGCTTGCGGATTGCCCGCATCGCCGCCTGCACCAGCGCGGCGCGGCGCTGCACGCGGTGCCCGGAGCGGCCCGGCGACCGGCGCACAGGCTTGGCCGAAGCGGCGTCATCCGTCATGTTACTTATGGTAACGGTTACTCTCGGTAACTCTGCGCAGAGTCGGTCTCTTCTGCCGAGTCCTCCCGGCGGTGGCCCGCAGAGTGATCCATTAGGCTGGTGGGGTGTCCCGGCTGCTCGTAGTAGAGGATGACGAGACCATCGGCAGCGTGCTGGAGTCCAGCCTGCGCGCCCACGGGCACCAGGTCGGTTGGCAACGCACCGGTCGGGGCGCGCTGCGTGCGGCCGCTGGGACGGACTTCGACCTGGTGCTGCTGGACCTCGGGTTGCCCGACCTGGACGGCGTCGAAGTGTGTCGACAGTTACGGGCCAGCAATCCGACGGCGGTGCTGGTGATTCTCACGGCCCGGACCGACGAGATGGATGTCGTGGTCGGTCTCGAGGCCGGCGCGGACGACTACCTGACCAAGCCGGTGCGGCTGGCCGAGCTGCTGGCCCGGGTTCGAGCACATCTACGGCGGGTGGCGCCGGCGACATCGGAAGCCCAACCGATGCTCGTGGTGGGAGACCTGCTGGTGGACATGGGCAGCCGGCGGGCGAGCGTCGCGGGAACGGAGATGCCGCTGCGGGCCAAGGAGTTCGACCTGCTCGCTCGCCTCGCGGCAGCGCCGGAAGTGGCGGTCAGCCGGGAGACCCTGATGGCGCAGGTGTGGGACGAGAACTGGTTCGGTCCCACCAAGACCCTCGACGTGCACGTGGCTGCGCTGCGCCGCAAGCTGGCTGGGATGACCCAGCTGGGCTCGGTGCCCCGAATCACCACCCTGCGCGGGCACGGCTACCGGCTGGAGGCCCCCAAGGGGTAGCTCACGACGTGGTGTTGCCGGACTCCTGCAAGCCTGGTCGGGACTGCTGGTCGATCTGGTACGGCAGCATCCGACCCGTCACGGTGTTGTCGATCACTGCGCAGTCGGTGGAGCCCCTGTTGAGCTGCACGGCCCGGGAGCTGGGGCCGGAGAAGTGGTTGCCGCGCACGATGACCCGGGGGAAGTTCTCCAGCAACACCGCCTGGGAACCGTTGACCTGGCAGGTGTTGCGTTCGAAGGTGATCGCGGTCTGGCCGGTGGGGGTGCTCTGGGCGCCACGCTCGTTGGCAGTGGCGATGAGGCACTGCACGTCGACGTTCGTGCAGACGTTGTCGGCGATGACGACATCGTAGGTGGGTGGATTGCTGGCGGTGTTGAAGGTCTGAAAGCAGTCGGTGTGCGGCCCGCCCCGGGGATCGTCGCCGTAGCCAGACGCCTTGATGTCCTTGATGGTGTTGCCGGTCAGCCGATGCCCATTGCCGAAGAACCGGATGCCGTCGGCGTCGCCCCCGGTGCGCAGTATCGACTCGCTCACCGTGTTGTTCCGGACCGTGACCCGCTCGCCGCTGAACCAGATACCGGTCCCGTCGGAACGCTGGACGGTGTTCGACTCGATGGTCGTGTCGATGCAGGTGACGCAGGCGATGCCGTCCATAGTGGCGTTGTAGACCAGGTTGTTGCGGGCCATGAGCCCGCGACCCTCCATGGTCAGGCCGTCGCCATCTTTCAACGTCACACCCTGGATGACGACGTAGTCGGCCTTAATGTTGATGCTCCGCAGCGACGCGCCGTCGGCGGTGATCGTGATGGGCTGTTCGGGTGTCCCCGACGTCGTCACCGCGAGCTCGGCGCCGGTGAGCCGATCACCGCTCAAGCACATCGTGTTGCCGGGCCGTAGCCGCGCCACCGCCGAGGTCGCTTGCTCACTATCGGTGACGGTGCTGGTGCAGTAGGACGGCAGCGGTCCGGCGTGGCTGGTCGGGGGAGGGGCGGCGGGCGGCGGCAGCGCGTGGCCATCGGGGGATCCAGCGGTGCAACCGCTGACGATCAGCGTCAGACCGACGATCATGGTGCCCAGCAAGCGGCTTCCGGCGCGCCGGACGGTCACCCTCGCCGACCGTATATCCGCTGTGTCACCATTGTCACGACCTTACCTCGGCGGGTAGAGGGGGCTCGTGCGTACCCGAATCGTCGGCCTCGCCGTGCTCGCCGCCGTACTTGCCATCGCCCTGTTCGGGGTGCCCCTGGCCGGTGGAGTGCTGAAGTACGCGAAGTCCAACGAACGAACAAAGCTGCTGCTCGGGGCCGACGCCGCCGCGGCGGCAGTGTCAGCAGACGTGCTCCGCGGCAAGATGCCGACCGATCTTCGCGACCCGAACGACGGGACGCACCTCGCGGTCTATGTGGACCGTGGCCTGCGCATCCTGGGTACCGGGCCGCAGGGCGGCGACCCAGCGGTGTCCGCCGCGCTGCACGGGGAGATCAGCAACAAGGACCTCAACGGTGAGCTGATAGTGGCGGTGCCGGTGACCCACGACACCGATGTGATCGGTGCCGTGCGCGCCGCCAGCCCCGTCATGGCCGTCTACCGGCAGGTTGCACTGGTGTGGCTGGTCATGTTCGGCTTGGGCGCGTTGGCGATCGGCATGGTCTGGTTGGTCGCCCGGCGCCAGGCCCGGCGGTTGGCTCGCCCGCTCGAGGAGCTGTCGGAGGCGGCGCGCCGTCTCGGCCAGGGCGACTTCAGTGTCCGGACCACGCCCGCGGACATCCCCGAGATCGACTCGGTGGGCGAGGCGTTGAACAGTACCGCTGGACGTCTCGATGACATGCTCGCACGGGAACGCTCGTTCTCCGCGGATGCCTCGCACCAGTTACGCACTCCGCTGACCGGATTGCGCCTGCGGCTCGAAGCGGCGCTGGAGCATCCAGGTCAGGACCTTAGGCACGCCATCACCGACGGAATCGCCGCCGCGGACCGGCTGGAACAGACCATCGAGGAGCTGCTCGCGCTGGCCAGGGACACCCGCAGCTCCAACACCACGCCACTGGATCTACCGGTCCTACTCGACGAGATCGAAGTGGGCTGGCACGACCGGCTGGCCGCCCAGGACCGTGAGCTGCACGTGGCGGTGGACCCGCTGGCCCCGGTGTCACTGGCCTCGACCGCGGCCGTGCGCCAGGTGCTCACCGTGTTGTTGGACAACGCTGCCACCCACGGCTCGGGCACCGTCTCGGTGGCGGTACGCAATGCCGCCGATGCGCTGGCCATCGACGTATCCGATGAGGGTGCCGGCATCACGGCTGCCGAACCGGAACTGTTCACCCGGCGATCGCGCCTGGCAGACGGGCACGGCATCGGTCTCGCGCTGGCCCGCAGCCTGGCCGAAGCCGAAGGCGGCAGGCTCCGGCTCACCCGGCCTGCTCCGCCCACGTTCACCCTCCTGGTGCCCGCGCAGGCGTAGCGACCAGGATTGGTCGCGGAACCTTCAGGAGGTCGCGATGATCGCGGTTCGTCGGCTCAACCACGCAGTGCTGTTCGTCAGCGACTTGGATCGTGCAGTGGGGTTCTACTGCAACGTCCTGGGGATGCAGGTGATCGCCCGGGAGCCTCGCGCCAACGCCGCCTTTCTTCGCGCCAGCGGCTCGGACAACCATCACGACCTGGGGTTGTTCGGGCTCGGCTCGGCCGCATCCGGTCCGCCGCGCGGGCACACCGGGCTGTATCACTTGGCCTGGCAGGTCGACACCATCGACGAGTTGACCGAGGCCCGCGAGGTGCTCGTCGCTGCGGGCGTGCTCGGCGGCGAGTCCAGTCACGGCGCCACCAAGAGCCTTTACGGTGTCGACCCGGACGGCAACGAGTTCGAGATCATGTGGTTGCTGCCACGCGAGGACTGGGGAGCCTACGAGTCGGCGGCCACGGTCGACCGGCTGGATCTGCCCACCGAGCTGTCCCGGTGGAGTGGGGTGAGCACGGCGTGACCCACCAAAATCGTGAGCGCCAGCCATCCTACGCAGCAGGCCACCTGCGGCAGTCAACGTCGTGAACTCGACGATACCGACATTCCCGGCGCGCGAAACGTCCGTGCTGCCGAGTTCACGACCAGGGCTCGACCCGCTCGGTGGGGGGAGTTTGCAGCGGGAAGCCGGCGAGGCCCTTCCAGGCCAGGGAGGCGGTGAGCGCTACCGCCTCCGCCTTGGGCACCTCGTGTTGGCGAGTGAGCCAGTAGCGGGCGCTGTGCTCGCTGATCCCGACGACACCGACGGCCACCAGCCAGGCGCGGTCGGCGTCCAGCCCAGCATCGGCTGCCACGGCCTGCGCGATCGCCCGCACGCAGGCGGTGTACGTCCGCTCCACGACGGCCTGCACCGGCGGCTGGTTTCGCAGGTCGGACTCGAAGACCAACCGGAACGCCTGATCGTCACCGTCGACGAAGTCGAAGTAGGCCTCGACGGCGTTGCGCACTCGCTGCCGGTTGTCGGGGGTCTCCTCGATGGCGCTCTCGACCCGCCGGACCAGCTCGTCGGTGTGACGCTCCAGCAGCGCCAGGTACAGCTCGAGCTTGCCCGGGAAGTGCTGGTAGAGCACGGGCTTGCTGACGCCGGCACGCTCGGCGATGTCGTCCATGACGGTGGCGTGGTAGCCGTTGTTGACGAAGACGTCGGTTGCCGCGGCGAGCAGCTGGGCGCGTCGCTCATCCCGGGACATCCGCACGCCTCGGGGCGCTGCTTCCGCCCGGCTCGATGCCGTCTCGGTCATCGGCCTTTCGTCACCTCCCGGCTGATCTCGGAAATCCTACTCGCCGGTATCCCAGCGCCAGGCATGAGGACCTGGGCGGCGTGGGTGATATGCGCGGTACTGCGCGTAGCTGTGCGATCCTTGCGCGGTGATCCGCCCGACGCGAGCCGAGCCTGAGTGGGTCTCGGCTCGACGCACCGAGCGGTATGTGGACTTCCGCATCGCTGATGAACAGCCGCTGGCCGCGTCCTGGGATCCACAATCTCAGCTGGTGGCGCGGCACGGCATCGCCGGATCCCGGCCTTGCGGACGCCGCGGTTCCCGCCGCCTGGCCCGAGCGGTGTCCACCTACGGCTGGCGGGTCTACGCGCTGCCCATCCTGGTGGTGCTTACCGTGTTGGCGGTGCTCGACGCGGCCAACAGGCCACTGCTGTCGACCTCGGACCAGCCCGGTGTGTCTGTGCGTAATCCGCTGATCCCCAACCCGGTGGCCAGCCCCGGTTTCGAGGCGGTCAGGGTATCCGCAGAGCTGCCCGGAGGCGGCGCGTTCGCGGTGCAGGGCGCCGGCACCTGGCGGGTGATCCCCGGCGCCGGCGCGCCTTCCGGGGCGGGACAGTTGATCACCTACACTGTCGAGATCGAGGATGGGGTCGATCTCGAGGGCGGTCCGGCGGGCTTCGCCACCACAGTGGAAAGCACGCTGCAGAACCCGAAGAGCTGGATCGGCAGCGGTCGCTACCGGTTCCAGCGGATCGACGACAGCCGGGCGGCGATCCTGCGGATCAGCCTCGCCTCGCAGCTGACCACCCGCCGGCTCTGCGGTTTTCAGATTCCCTTCGACGCGTCGTGCTGGAAGCCCGGGGATCACCGAGTAGTGATCAACACTGCGCGCTGGGCCCGCGGGGCGGTGGCCTTCCAAGGCAACGTGGTGCAGTACCAACAGTATGCGATCAATCACGAGGTCGGGCACGGGTTGGGTTTCGCGCATGTCGCGTGTGAGGCGACCGGGCGGCTGGCCCCGGTGATGATGCAGCAGACCTGGGGAGTGGCCGACGATTACCTAGCAGCTCTAGGCACCGACCACGTAACCCCCGACGGCCTGGTATGCCAACCCAACGCCTGGCCCTTCCCGACGGTCAACTGACCCCATTCCCGCGTTGGCGGATGCAGACTGCGGTAATCGCGCCCGAAATTGGTGCAGTCTGCATCCAGAACGCGAGATGCAGGGCGGGAAGAGTGGGGGAGCCGGGGGCGTTCTGACGAACGGGACAGTACGACAATGTGAGGAGTGCGCCGATGAGCCTGCCGCCGTTGGTGGAGCCCGCCGCGGAGCTGACCAAGGAAGAGGTGGTCCGCTACAGCCGCCACCTGATCATCCCGGAGGTCGGGATGATCGGTCAGAAGCGGCTGAAGAACGCGAAGGTGCTGGTGATCGGCGCTGGCGGCCTGGGCAGCCCGGCTCTGCTCTACTTGGCCGCTGCTGGCGTCGGCACGCTGGGCATCGTCGAGTTCGATGAGGTCGACGAATCCAACCTGCAACGTCAGGTGATCCACGGCCAGTCCGACATCGGCCGGCCCAAGGGCGAGTCCGCCCGGGATTCGATCCGGGAGATCAACCCGCTCGTCCAGGTCAACCTCTATCAGCTGCGGTTGGACTCGTCCAACGCGCTGGATATCTTCCGCGACTACGACCTCATCCTCGACGGCACTGACAACTTCGCGACCCGCTACCTGGTCAACGACGCCGCGGTGCTGCTCGGCAAGCCCTACGTGTGGGGCTCGATCTTCCGCTTCGAAGGCCAGGCCTCGGTGTTCTGGGCCGACGCCCCCGGCGGGCAAGGGCTGCAGTATCGCGACCTGTACCCGGAGCCGCCGCCTCCCGGGATGGTGCCGTCCTGCGCCGAGGGCGGAGTGTTGGGCGTGCTCTGCGCGTCGATCGGTTCGATCATGGTGACCGAGGCGATCAAGTTGATCACTGGGATCGGCGAGCCGTTGCTGGGCCGGTTGATGGTCTACGACGCGCTGGAGATGAGCTACCGCACCATCAAGATCCGTAGGGATCCGGCCGGTGACCCGATCACAGAGCTGATCGACTACGCGGAGTTCTGCGGCGCGGTCAGCGATGACGCCGCCACCGCCGCGGCGGACTCGACGATCACCGCCCGGGAACTTAAGGAGATGATCGACTCCGGCAAGGACTTCGCCCTGATCGACGTGCGGGAGCCGAACGAGTACGAGATCGTCAGGATCCCGGGTTCCATCCTGATCCCCAAGGATCGGATCTTGTCCGGTGAGGCGTTGGCGGAGCTGCCGCAGGACAAGCCGCTGGTGTTGCACTGCAAGTCCGGGCAACGCTCCGCCGAGGCGCTCGCCGCGCTGCACAAGGCGGGCTTCCGGGACGCCGTGCACGTCGGCGGTGGGGTGCTGGCTTGGGCCAAGCAGGTCGACCCCTCCCTGCCTGTCTACTGATCGCCGCGGCCCCCATTCGGGAGCGCGCAGCTTCAGCCGCTGCGGCGCCGTGTCGAGTATTGCCGGGACGGCGCTGGCGGGGCGGTGCGTCGTCCCACGGCGGATTTACCACCGGGGGATGGCACTGCTCCACCCTTCTTGCCGCGGCGTTCGCGGCGGTTGGGTACCGGCGAAGCGGCGTCGTCGGGTTGATCCTCGGGTTGGAGTTGCTCTGCCATCAGGTCTCCTCGATTCGACGTACGCGAGCGGTGATTGCGCCCGGCGTCCGGGCTCGTCGCCAGCTCGGACGGAGGTCCGAGGGCGTCACCAGTAGGGATCGCGCCACCGCTCTACGCAGACGGCGCCCACGCGCTCAAGGGCGCGCCAGGAGTCCTCAGCAGATCATGTGGCCACGCTAGCGTGGACGTGCCCGCGGCGCATCCACGTTTCGCGGCGGGTCGCCGAGGTGTTCGTGAGTGCCCGGACCTCACGTGATGTCTGCTCTGCTATGTGAACGGGAGTTCTCGGCGCTGCAACAAGCAGCAACATTGTGGCCATAACCGGCACATAGCGTCGCTCGTCGTACCCACCAGTTCTGGAGGCGCGATGAGCACGTCCGAGATGACAGCGCCGGCTATGCCGGCTCGCCGGGGGCGATGGATTGACCACTGGGAGCCGGAAGATCCTGGATTCTGGGAGAAGACAGGCAAGCGGGTGGCGAATCGCAACCTGTGCTTCTCGATCTTCTCCGAGCATATCGGATTCTCGATGTGGACGGTCTGGTCGGTCCTGGTGCTTTTTATGGGCAAGGCCTACGCCATCGATCCGGCGGGAAAGTTCTTCCTGGTGTCCCTCCCCGCGTTGGTCGGCGGGTTGATCCGGATCCCCTACACGATGGCGCCGGCGCGGTTCGGCGGGCGCAACTGGACGATCGTCAGCGTCTTGTTGCTGCTCGTTCCGACCATCGTGGCGATTGCCGTCATGCATCCGGGAACGTCCTTCACGACCTTCGTGATCGTCGCGGCACTCGGTGGCCTGGGGGGTGGCAACTTCGCCTCGTCGATGGTCAACATCAACGCCTTTTACCCGGAGGGCAAGAAGGGCTGGGCGCTCGGGCTCAACGCCGGTGGTGGGAACGTCGGTGTGCCCGTGGTGCAGTTGCTCGGCCTGGTAGTGATCGCGACAGCCGGCATTGCCTACCCGCGCCTGGTGCTCGCCATCTACATCCCGCTCATCCTGCTCGCAGCGGTATGTGCCGCCCGGTACATGGACAACATCTCCTCGGTGCGCAATGACACCGGGGCCCTGCGTGAGGCAGTCCGAGAGACTCAGACCTGGGTGATGTCGTTTCTCTACATCGGCACGTTCGGCTCGTTCATCGGCTACAGCTTCGCATTCGGTTTGGTCTTGCAGACCCAGTTCCACCGCACCCCGCTGCAGGCGGCCTCGGTCGTGTTCATCGGCCCGCTGATCGGCTCGCTGATCCGACCCGTCGGCGGTTGGATGGCCGACCGGTTCGGCGGCGCCAAGGTCACTCTTTGGAACTTCGTAGGGATGGCCCTGGCTACCGGCGTCGTGATCATGGCGTCCAACGAGGAGTCGCTGCCGCTGTTCATGGCCGGCTTCATCGCCTTGTTCGTGCTCTCCGGAATCGGCAACGGTTCCACCTACAAGATGATCCCGTCGATCTTCAATGTGAAGGCCCGGGTCGCGATCGCCTCTGGTGAGCCGGCTCAGTCCGCGCTGATGAGAGCGCGCCGGCTGTCCGGTGCGGTGATCGGGATCGCCGGCTCGATCGGCGCGATGGGTGGCCTGCTGATCAACCTCGCCTTCCGGCAGTCCTTCCTCACCACTAAGTCCGGGGTGCCCGCGTGCTGGGCTTTCCTGGCCTTCTACGGGGCCTGCGTCGTGGTCACCTACGCCGTCTTCCTACGCCGCGCACCCGTCGTCGCGACATCGGGGCAGCCGCAGGTGGCTTACGCCCAGGTGTGATGACCCAGGTGTGACGAAACAGGTGTGATTGACACAGGTGTGACGAAACAACACCGAAACACCGCGTTCACGAAACACGCTCAGGATGTGGGGACCGGTCGTGCTCGCTGGGCAGGAGGAAGCAGCATGATGCGCACAGTCGTCGTTGCAGGCCATGGCATGGTCGGACACCGGCTGGTCGAGGCTCTGATCGGCCGGGACCTCCAGCGGCAATGGCGGATCGTGGTGCTGGCCGAGGAGGGCCGGGCGGCCTACGACCGGGTCGCCCTCTCGTCGTATGTGGACTCCTGGGACGCCGAGGCGCTGGCCCTGCCGGCTGTCCACGACGACCGGGTGGAGCTGCGGCTGGGTGATCCGGCCGTGCGGATCGACCGGCGCAAGCGCGTCGTCCGCACCGCGTCGGGGCGCCGGGTGGCCTACGACGCCCTGGTGCTGGCCACCGGGTCAGCGCCGTTCGTGCCCCCGGTACCCGGCCACGACCTGCCCGGTTGCTATGTCTACCGCACTCCGGATGACCTCGACGCCATCCGCGCGGCGGCGCAACGCGCGATGCAGACCACGGCGCTGGGCCGGCGTTCCGGGGTGGTGGTCGGCGGCGGGCTGCTCGGCCTGGAGGCTGCGCATGCGCTGCGCCAGCTCGGGCTGTCCCCGCACGTCGTCGAGATCGCGCCCCGGCTGATGCCGATGCAGGTGGACGAGGGCGGCGGGGCGCTGTTGCGCCGGTTCATCGAGGCTCTCGGGGTGCGGGTGTACTGCGGTCACGCCACGGCGGCCATCGAACCCGACCGGGGCCGGATGCTGGTCCGGCTCTCCAACGGCACCGAGCTCGACACCGACGTCGTGGTCTTCTCCGCCGGGGTGCGCCCCCGCGACCAGTTGGCCCGCGATGCCGGGCTGGCAGTCGGTGAGCGCGGTGGCGTGCTGGTCGACGCCCGCTGCCGCACCGCCGACGCGGACATCTGGGCGATCGGGGAGTGCGCCGCGGTCGAGGGCCGCTGCTACGGGCTGGTTGCGCCCGGCTACGCGATGGCCGAGGTGGTGGCCGACCGGCTGCTCGGCGGCAATGCCACCTTCCCCGGCGCCGACATGTCCACCAAGCTCAAGCTGCTCGGGGTCGACGTGGCCAGCTTCGGCGACGCTCTCGGGAAGGCCGAGGGTGCGCTGGAGGTCATCCACAACGACCCCATCTCCGGCCGCTACGCCAAACTGGTGGTGTCCGACGACGCGCGGACCCTGCTCGGCGGGGTGCTGGTCGGAGACGCCGAGCTCTACGGCACGCTGCGTGCCTTGGTCGGTGCCGAGCTGCCGGCCGACCCCGGCGCGCTGATCTCCCCGTCCGGCGCTGAGCTCGATCCGAGCGCGTTGCCGGCCGGTGCCCAGGTGTGTTCCTGCCACGCGGTCACCGTCGAGACGATCGGTACGGCGGTGAGCGACGGGGCGACCACCGTGCCCGCCCTCAAGGCGTGCACGAAGGCGGGTACCGGCTGCGGCTCGTGCGTGCCGATGTTGAAGAAACTGCTCGCCGCCCAAGGCGTCGAGCAGTCCAAGGCGCTGTGCGAGCACTTCACCCACAGCCGGGCGGAGCTGTTCGAGATCGTTGCCGCCACCCGGATCCGGACCTTCTCCGAGCTGGTTGCCAAGCACGGCATGGGCCGAGGTTGCGACATCTGTAAACCCGCGGTGGCCTCGATCCTGGCCTCGCTGAGCGGGGTGTTGGCTCCGGGAGGCCACATCCTGGACGGCGAGCAGGCCACCCTGCAGGACACCAACGACCACTTCTTGGCCAACCTGCAGCGCAACGGCACCTACTCGGTGGTGCCCAGAGTCCCCGGTGGGGAGATCACCCCGGAGAAACTCATCGTGCTTGGCGAGGTGGCCCGCGACTTCGGGCTCTACACCAAGATCACCGGTGGGCAGCGGATCGACCTGTTCGGCGCCCGGGTGGAGCAGTTGCCGGCGATCTGGCGCCGGCTGGTCGACGCCGGGTTCGAGTCCGGACACGCCTACGGCAAGGCGCTGCGGACCGTGAAGTCCTGCGTGGGTACCGACTGGTGCCGCTACGGCGTGCAGGACTCGGTGGGCATGGCCATCGCGTTGGAGCTGCGGTACCGCGGGCTGCGCGCTCCGCACAAGCTCAAGTCCGCAGTCTCCGGCTGCGCGCGGGAGTGCGCCGAGGCCCGCAGCAAGGACTTCGGGGTGATCGCCACCGAGAACGGCTGGAACCTCTACGTCTGCGGCAACGGCGGTTTCCGGCCCCGGCA
>QHBY01000285.1 GCA_003244245.1 Pseudonocardiales bacterium | reverse complement strand
CGGGGCTCGTGAATAACCCTCACAACATCAGCGGCGGCGCAGCCGTCTCCGTTGTCGTTGGTGGTGTGGCGTGGGTTGGTTAGCTGGCCAGGAGTCGGGCGAGGGTTTGGGCGGGGGTGTCCCAGCCCAGGGTTTTGCGGGGTCGGGTGTTGAGTTGTTCGGCGACGGCGGCCAGGTCTTGGGCGGTGTGCACGGACAGGTCGGTGCCCTTGGGGAAGTATTGGCGGAGCAGCCCGTTGGTGTTTTCGTTGCTGCCGCGTTGCCAGGGTGAGTGCGGGTCGCAGAAGTAGATCGGCAGCTCGGTGGCCAGGGTGATCTCGCTGTGGCGGGCCATTTCGCTGCCTTGGTCCCAGGCCAGGGACCGGCGCAGCGACACGGGCAGGGTCGCGATGGCGGTGGTCATGGCGTCGCGGACCTCTTCGGCGCCGTGCCGGCCGGGCAGGTGCAGCAGCATCACAAACCGGGTGGTCCGCTCGACCAGGGTCCCGATCGCCGAGGCGTTGTCCTTGCCCAGGATCAGGTCGCCCTCCCAGTGGCCAGGCACTGCACGGTCCTGCGCTTCCGCCGGACGCTGGGAGATCATGATTTCATCCGGGATCCCGGAGCGTCGGCCTCGCTGGTCGGGTATCCGCCGGGGCCGACGCAGCGCGCGGCCGGTGCGCAGACACCGGGTCAGCTCCCGCCGCAACTCACCCCTGCCCTGCACATACAACTCCTGGTAGATCGTCTCGTGGCTCACCCACATCTCCGGCTCATCCGGGAACTCCTGATGCAGTGTCCGCGAGATCTGCTCCGGACTCCACCGCTTGCCCAGCCGCTCGCGCACCTCACCCAGCAACGCCGCATGGGTGGCCAGCTTGCGCGGTTTGGGTCGCCGGGCCCGCGCCTCGGCCTTGGCTTGAGCCAACCGGGCCCGATACCGGATCCCGAACACGACCCCCGACCCCGGCCAGTCGGGCGAATCATGCGGTTACGCCGCAACTCCCGGCTGATCGTAGACGGGGCCCGACCCAACCGAGCAGCGATCGCCCGAACACCCAACCCCGCGGCCCGACCCAGCCCGATCTCCTCCCGCTCAGCCAGCGACAGATACCGCCAACACCCACCATCGAGATCACCCGGGACCACGCCCCCAGCCTCGGCAACCCACGCCTTACCCGAAGTCGCCGACACCCCCGCCCGAACCGCCGCCGCCTCCAACGTCAAACCCTCCAACCGCGCCCGCCAAAACACCCGAACCTGATCACGAGGAACCCTCGGTGGACCACCCATCACAACACCCACTTCACTCAGGATGTTGCGAGCGCTCCTTGAATCCACCCGATTGAAACGTCGGTAGCGTCGAGTTCACGACGACGTCCGCTTATTTGACGACCACGTTCACCAGGCGACCGGGGACCACGATCACCTTGCGAATGGTGCTGCCATTCTGTGCGGCGCGTACGACATCGCTGTCCAGCGCCGCCTGCTTGATGGCATCTTCTGGCGCGTCCGACGCAACCACCAGCTTGCCGCGGTTCTTGGCATTGATCTGCAAGGCCAGCTCTACGGTGTCGAGATGCAGCCACGCCTCGTCGGCGACCGGCCACGGGTGCTTCCACACGTGTTCGCCGGTCATCTGGTGATACACCTCACACGCGACATGTGGCGCGAAGGGCAGCAGCAGCGAGGCGATCGTCTGCACGGCCTCGGCCAGCGTGTCGCGCTTGATGCCGTTCTGCGCGGCGAGGATGCAGCTGTTGTTCAGCTTCATCAGCGCCGCGATCGCGGTGTTGAACGCGAAGCTGCCACCGGACATGTCCTCGGTGACCTTTTTGATGGTGGCGTGCATTTCGCGCCGCAGGTCGTCTTCGCGCTCTTGATCAAGCGTGGTGCCGAGGACAGTATCGTGGCTGGCGACGACGTCGGAGGCTACTCGCCACAGCCGCCGGAGAAAGCGGTAGACGCCCTCCACGCCCTCGTCGGACCAGTCGCCGCCGGCTTCGGGTGGCCCCATGAACAGGACGTAGCAGCGGACCGCGTCGACGCCGTACTGGTCGATGAGCGTGCGCGCAGAGACGACGTTGCCCTTTGACTTCGACATCTTGGCGCCGTCTTTGGTGATCATGCCTTGGGTGAACAGCCGCTGGAATGGTTCCTGCACCGGCAGATACCCGAGATCGCTCAGCGCCTTGCACAGGAAACGGGAGTACAGCAGGTGCAAGATGGCGTGCTCGATGCCGCCGATGTATTGGTCGACCGGCATCCAGGTGCCGACGGCCTGCTCGCTCCACGGCGCCTGGGCGTTGTGCGGGTCGCAGTAGCGCAGGTAATACCACGAGGAGTCGACGAAGGTGTCCATGGTGTCGGTCTCGCGATGGGCTGGCCCGGCACATTGCGGGCAGCGGGTTTCGACCCAGTCGACGACGGTCGCCAGTGGTGACTTGCCCTTCGGGGCATAGTCCTCAACATCGGGCAGCAGCACCGGCAATTGGTCTTCGGGAACCGGCACCAGGCCGCACGACTCGCAGTACAGCATCGGGATCGGGCAACCCCAGTAGCGCTGGCGCGACACCAGCCAGTCACGCAAACGGTAGCTGGTCGAGCCCTGGCCGGCACCGCGCTCGGCGAGGGCAGCGACGATGCGTCGGGACGCGTGCGCGGACTGGAGACCGTCGAAGTCGCCGGAGTTCATCGTCACGCCCTTGGCCACGAACGGCAGCTCGTCAGCCGTTCTGGCTGCCGACCCGACCACCTGGCGGATCTCGAAACCCAGCATCTGAGCTGCTGCGTAATCGCGCTCATCGTGGGCCGGCACGCCCATCACGGCACCGGTGCCGTACTCCATCAGCACGTAGTCGGCCACCACGATCGGCACCTCGGCACCACTGAGCGGGTGGACCGCGTGCCGGCCGGTCAGGATGCCGGTCTTGACGCGATCGTCGCCGCGGTCCGCGTGACTTTCCCGACGGGCCTGGTTGGCGTATTCCTGGATCACCGCCTGTGCTGGTGTCCCGGCAATCAAGCGATGCAGTTCGGGGTGCTCCGGTGAGATGGCCAGGAAGGTCACGCCGAACAGCGTGTCGGGTCTGGTCGTGAAGACCTCGATATCGAAGTCGACTTCGGCGCAGTGGAAGGTGACGCTGGCACCCTCCGAGCGCCCGATCCAGTTGCGTTGCATGGTCTTGACGTGCGGGGGCCACTCCAGAACGTCGAGATCGGCCAGCAGTCGGTCAGCGTAGTCGGTGATCTTGAAGAACCACTGCTCCAGGTTCTTGGACTCGACCAACGTGCCGCAGCGCTCGCAGCGGCCGTCGACGACCTGCTCGTTGGCCAGGACCGTCGCGTCCTTGGGGCACCAGTTGACCGCGGACCGCTTCCGGTAGGCCAGCCCCGCCTTGTAGAGCTGCAGGAAGATCCACTGTGTCCAGCGGTAATAGCTCGGCTCGTGGGTGCTGATCTCCCGAGTCCAGTCGATCGAAATGCCCCACTGCTTGAACTGCTCACGAAAAGACGCGATCGACTCATCGGTCGACACGCGGGGATGCTTACCGGTACGGATGGCATGGTTCTCAGCTGGCAGCCCGAAGGCGTCGAAACCCATGGGGTGGAGCACTCGCTTGCCTTGGCGGCGCATGAAGTGGGCGATCGCGTCGCCGACCGCGTAGTTCTTGAGGTGGCCGACGTGGGGTTCACCGCTGGTGTAGGGAAGCATTTCCAGGACATAAACTGAGTTCGCGGCATCGGTTTCATTGTCCACCACCCAGGACTGCTCTTTATCCCACACCTGTGTCCAGTACGCATCAATAGCGTGTGGATCGAATTCTTGCGGTGTGTCCGTCGTCGCCATCAGCACTCTCGACTTCCTCTGACCTCTTATGCCAGTCGGTTAGTATAGTCGCGCCAAAGCGGCGGGCCTGGTCGGGGGTCACCGTATAGGGTGCCCGGTATGGCGCATTTCGGTGACATGGTGAACGAGATCTACCTGGGGGGCCTCGCCGGGGTGCGACCGGAGTTGCCGATGACCGCCGACGGGCTGGAGTCGGCGGCGCGGGAGGCCCTGCCGGCTGAGGCGTTCAGCTATGTCGCCGGTGGGGCGTCCACCGAGCGCACCGTCGCCGCCAACCGCGAGGCGTTCGCCCGTTGGCGCATCGTGCCGCGGATGCTGCGCGGCGTCACCGCGCGCGATCTGTCCACCACGGTGGTGGGAACGTCGATGGCGGCGCCGGTGCTCACCGCACCGGTGGGGGTGCTCGGCCTCGTACACCCCGACGCTGACCTGGCCGTCACTCGCGCCACCGCGGCGCTTGGGCTGACCAGCGTGGTGTCCACCCTGTCGTCGGCCACGATGGAGGACATCGCCGCCGCGGCGCCGGATGCGGCGCGCTGGTTTCAGCTGTACTGGCCGCGGGATCCGGAGCTGGCCGAGTCGCTGGTCCGCCGCGCCGAGACGGCCGGTTACCAGGCCATCGTGGTCAGCGTGGACACCTGGTCGCTGGGTTGGCGACCGCGGGACCTGGCGTTGGCGCACCTGCCGTTCCTGCACGCCAAGGGCATCGCAAACTACCTTTCCGATCCGGTGTTCCGGGCCCGGCTGGACGCGCCGCCCGAGGAGTCGACGCAGGCCATGCAGCTGGCCGTGCGTGCCTGGTTAGAGGTGTTCGGCAATCCGGCGCTGGGCTGGTCGGATCTGTCGCTGCTGCGTCAGTGGACCCGGCTGCCGATCCTGATCAAGGGGATCTGCCATCCCGACGACGCCCGTGCCGCGCTCGATCACGGCGTCGACGCCCTGGTGGTGTCCAATCACGGCGGCCGGCAGGTCGATGGCGCGCGGGCGGCGCTGGACTGCCTGCCCGACGTCGTAGCGGCCGTGGACGGGCGGGCCCCGGTGCTGCTGGACTCCGGCATCCGGTGCGGCGCCGACGTGCTGATCGCGCTGGCGCTGGGGGCGCAGGCCGTGCTGCTTGGGCGGCCGTGGATCTACGGGCTGGGGTTGGCCGGGCAGCGCGGAGTGGCCCACGTGTTGCGCGTCCTGCTTGGCGATTTCGACCTGACGCTGGCGCTGGCCGGCTACGCCAGCCCGTCGGAACTGGGCGCGCACAGCGTGGTCGGTTAGCCTGCTTGGGTGAACGGGGAGCCGTGCTGGCTCGATGTCGACGAGATGCGCGCCTGGCGCGCGTACGTCGTCGCCAAGGCGGTGCTCGATGCCCAGCTCAACCGCGACCTGCAGGAGCACCATCAGCTGGCCTTGGGCGATTACGAACTGCTCGTCCGGCTGTCCGAGGCGTCCGGCGGGCAGGCCCGGATGAGCACGCTGGCCGAGCAGGTCGCGTCGTCGAAGAGCCGGATCTCCCATCAGATCGGTCGGATGGAAAAAACCGGGCTGGTGCGCCGCCAGGAGTGCCCGGCGGATCGGCGGGGAGTGTTCGCGGTGCTCACAGCGCACGGCCACGACGTGCTACGCGACGCGGCTCCCACGCACGTCCGCGGCGTTCGCGACAACTTGGTCGATCTGCTTTCTGACCAGGAACGACTCGTGCTGACCGAGGTCTTCGAGCGGGTGCTGGGCCACCTGCGCGGTTTTGCTGTCGGTAACCAACCCGCTGCGGACTGCTAGCAAACCCTCCTCGCGGCCGACTAACCCCCTCCCGCCCGGCTTGCGCCGAATGGCGTAGTAAGTTCCCCGAACCCAGCCCGGCCTTCGGGGGGCGGACGGGCATCTCGGCGGCGCAGGTGGTGGAGCTGATGACAGATCCAGTAGCACGGGTAGCAGCCAATGGGTCGGGGCCCACGCTGAGCTCGGAGCACCGGCCATCGGGGGAACGCTTCGCGCCCTCGCCGCCACAGTTGAGGGTGCCTAGCCAGGTGCCTGAGCTCACCCCGGACACCGCGATGCAGAAGGTCGTGCTGCCGGGGCTGGTAGATCTGACCCTGGGCAACGTGGTGGTGCCGGGACGCTTTGACCCCCACCGGATCGCCGGTTTCGTCACCCGCCTGGAGGACGTTCCGGCGAGTCCGTCCGCCGAGCTCCTCCGGCGTTTCGGGTTGGACCAGGTGGCGGCCTGGCCGGTCACCGACGACCTGCACGTGCTGCGCTTCTACGCGCACAACCCGCAGCTCTACATCGCCCCCTTCGAGTGCAGCGTCTACCAGGTGGATCTCGTCGAACTCCCGGCCGGCACCGAGCTGTGGCGGATCGATTCCGCGGGCGACGAGCACCGGGTTGGCGCCTACCTGCACCGTCAGGTCGGCTGGATCAGCACCGGTCCCCCGATGCTGGGCCCGGCGGGTTGGCACCGGCCGCCGGTCTCGACGCGCCCCACCGTGCGGCGCGGACTGGTCGCCGAGTACCACGGCACCGACTTCGACGCCGACTTCGGCCCCCGTCCCGGTGAGGTGACCCTGCACCCGCTCCCCGGCACCCGGCCGCCCGCAGAATTCCTCGACCAGGCCGGCGCCTACGCGCTTGCGGTGGCGATCGACGAGCTCGACTCGCTCGACGTGATCTGCTGGCGGGGTGGGTGGCACGGCCTGCCGGTCGAGCTGGTGGAGTCCTTGCCGGAGCAGACCGTGATCCACTACATCGGGGAGAACGGTCCGCGGGCAGCTGATCTCGGCCTCGCGGAAGTCGACTACCGGGTCTGGCGCGGGTGCGTCCCGCGCAGCGAGCTCACCGACGTCGAAGAGCAGCGCACCGCGCTGCTCGCCTCCTGAGCGCGGGACCGGGTTAGATGCCCTCAGCCCCCCGAACTCAACAGCAGAGCTGTTCGGTCGACCGTGGACAGCTCTGCTGTCGGGTTCGGGAGCAGGAGGGCTAGCGTGCACTCGGAAGCGTGGCAGAGCGGTCTAATGCACTCGCCTTGAAAGCGAGCGTACCGAGAGGTACCGGGGGTTCGAATCCCTCCGCTTCCGCCAGCCTGAGCAGGCACGATGGTGGCTGGCAGGTTACTAGGGTGGCCACACCCACTCCTCAATGTAGCAATCATGTAGCAACGACTCCTCACTCTGCATCCCACTCGATCTTGTCGAGTGCCTCGCGCATCGTGTCCAGGTTGGTGTGCGCGTAGATCCTCATCGTCACGTCCAGGTCTGCGTGCCGGGCGATCGCCTGAACCACATGCGGCGGGGTGCCGAGTTCAAGCAAGAGACTCACGACTGTGTGTCTGAGGTCATGCAGGCGGACTCCTGGGAGCCCGGCCTGTTCCCGGATGCCTTCCCAGTGGGTGTTGAGGCTTCGAGGTTCGATGGGTGTGCCGATGCTGGTGGAGAAGACCAGATCATGGTCGATCCACAACTCGCCAGAATCTTCGCGCACCTTTGCCTGGTGCCCTCGGTGTTCGAGCAGCACTGCGCGAGTGAGCTTGGGTAGGGGGACAATGGCGTCTGAGGCATCCGTCTTCGTCTCGTCAATGATCAATCGACCAGACACTCGCTGCACCGTCTGTGCAACTTGCAGAGTGTTCTTCCCGAAATCAACATCACTCCACCTGAGGCCGAGTAGCTCGCCGCGGCGAAGGCCAAGTGTTGCTGCGAGTACGTACAGAGGGTAGAATCGAGTTCTCTTCGCTAACGAGAGAATTCTCGCGACGTCGCTGACCGGAAGACCCTTGCCGACCTTATAGCGTGGGGTAGGGATCTGCACAAGTTTGGCGACGTTCCGGGTGATGAGTTCCTCACGTTCAGCGTTGCTGAGTGCATTGCGCAATACCGCGTGGATGTACTGTATCTGTCGGCGGGATGGTGTCCGGCCACAGCATCGACCGGCGGAGCAGCACCGCTTGGCTTCGTCACGGTTCTTGTCGTAGCCGTTCGCGCAACATATACACTTTTGTCGACAAACCGCGATGAGGTGGCGTACATCCGCTCCCGTCAGTTTGTCGAGTCTTTTTGTGCCCAGTACGGGGATGATGTGAAGTCGTACTGCGATCTCGTACCCGCACAGCGTGGTTGCTCGTTTGTGTGCTGCGATCTCGCGCAACCAATACGCGAGATATTCACGAAGGCTCGTGCTCCGGTCCGGCACCAGTACACCGTTGGCTGAGTCTCCCTTGAGCTTGTCGAGCTTTTTCCGCACCTCCTCGAAGGTAGCACCGTATACAGGTTGCCGCTTCCGCTGCCCGGTGGCTGTATAGATGTAGGCGCTACCCACCCAGCGGTTATCTGACGACCGCTGATAGATTGAGCCCTCACCGTTTGCTCGACGGTGACGTCTCTTCTCTCTGGGTTCCGTTTTCGATTTCTGCTCGGTCAATTTAGGCTACCTCCTCCATGAGTCGTGCAATGTACTCATCAATAGCAACGTGCGGGATCCGACGCAGTCCGCCGATCTTGACCGACCGAAGCTGGTTGGTGCGGATCAAGTCGAAGATCTTCCATCGACTGATTTTGAGTACCTGCGCGGCTTCCTCGACGGTGTAGACCACGACGTTCACTGGATCCTCTTCCGGGGTGAGGTCATAAGGCGTCATGCGGCGTCGCGGGCGGCTTGTCGTCGTTCGCGTGCTCGGGCTGCCGCGGACAGGGCGAGTGCGGTGTCTCCGGTGGTGAGATAGCCGAGTCCGGCGAATTCCCACCGGGCGACGACGAGCGTGGTGTCCTGCTCGTCAAAGCCCAGCTCGCGCGCGTGCTCGGCCGCCTGGCGTTGCCGGTAGGCGCGGCGTTCCCCGCGGAGAGCGCCAAGAGTGGTGGAATAGCGGCGGCTCTTTGACGCGAAGTGGCCGCGAAAGCCCAGCATATGAACCCATTGCCGCAGTCCGTCATATGCCGAGTGCTCACCGAGCTGCCATGCGAGGCGAACCAGCCGGTCCACGTGGTCATTCACATCGAGTAGCGGCAGCGTCTCTGGGCTGATGCGTCGGTCGCCGAGGCCGAAGTCCTCAGCGCTTTTGGTGGCGTATTTGGCNNGCGATGTAGCGGGCCGCATGCTCGGGGGTGAGCTGTCCGGTGGGGCCCTCGTTGACGTTTTGGGTGTCGAGCTGTTCACCGAAGCGCAGCACCAGACCGGACCCGTCCGCCAGGTCAACGATCAGCTGCACGTGTGCGGCGGCCTGCCGGATTGCCTCAGCTAGCGTTGCTGAATCGACGTCGATCTGGGGTGGGTCGAAGTCGCCGGGACCATGAGGGTTATTCACGAGC
>QHBY01000284.1 GCA_003244245.1 Pseudonocardiales bacterium | reverse complement strand
GCATGCGCCTGCCAGGCGGCAGCCAACGGAACGTCGTAGGCGAGCGGTTCGGCCGTGGCCGCCGGCCAGTCGGTCAGGGCGTCCTGCGGCGCCGCCCAGCTGCGCCGCCGCGGCAGACCGAGCGTCGCGGTATAGACGAAGCGCGCCTCCGCGTCGAACTCCGAGCGGGCGGCAGCGACGCACTGAGCCGGTCCGTGTGTATCGGCCAACTGCCAGCGGTCATAGCTGCATGCTCCGGGCTCGGCCGCGCCTGCACCTGGACCGCGACCTGTTCAGTGGCCGGGCAACTCGTGTGCTTTCGCGAGTTCACCCAAGGTGAACGAGAGTTCGGCGGCTCGCCCAGGGTCGAGCTGGGCCAGCAGTTCGGCGTCGATCTTGCGGGTCAACCTGGTGGCGCGCCGCAGCAGGGTGGTACCTCGCGGGGTGAGTTCGGTGAGTTGGCGTCGCCGGTCCGTGGTGTCCCGGATGCGGCGCAAGGCACCTAGCACCTGCAGCTCGTCGAGCATCTCCACCACAACACTCGATGTGACGCCTATGCGGTTCGCGAGTTCGAGTTGTGACATCGCAGGGCCGGCCGCGAGCAGACCGAGCACGGCGCAGTGGCGCGGTCGCAGTCCGAGCGGCGCGAGCCCCTCGGCAAAGCGAAGCGTGGCCAGTTGGCCGAGTTTGGCGAGCAGGAATGCGACGCTGTCGGTCAAGGGCTCTTCCAATGCCATGGCTTCATGCTACCGTTCCCATATGATTTGGATGCCGAATGATTTGGTGACCCATCGGTCTGCTAGTGGTTCGTCATGAAACCGATCCGCTCGCGGCACGGCGTGATAATCGCGCGTTCGCCCAAGGAGGTCTGGGAGTTCATCTCGAACCCTGGTAACGAGAAGCGCTGGCACACCGACGTTATCGACGGCGAGGTGCTGTCAGAATTGCCGCTCCAGCAAGGCTCGCGGGTGCGATGGGTGATGAATTTCGGGGGTCCCCGACCGGTCACGCTGAGGGTCGCACGGTTTGATCCGCCGCACGTACTGGAGGTGCAGGCTGAGCATCCGGTCATGGGCGTAGCGCCGACGCTGGTCTATGAGATCGAGCCCGACGACCGCGGCGCGCTGTTCACCCGCACCATCGAGATGCGTCCCTCCGGGCCAACTCGGTTGATGGCACCAGTCATGCGGCGCAATGTCGTCAAGAGCAACGCGCAGTTCGTCGGCAACCTCAAGCGGGTACTAGAGACGGGCAGCACAGGGCCATCGTTGGCCTAGAATTATCGGCACTCCCCGGGCAGTTCGGGATGGCCTCAACCCGACGCTCGACGATCTCGAGCGCGCATAGGCCCGACGCCGTGGCATGGGACTGCTCCCAGGCCCGCGTCACCCGATGCCGAACAGCTGTTGGAGCACCGAGGTGATCATCCACTCCTCGATCTCCTCTCGGCTCCACTTCAGGTCTCGCGCCAGCTGGGCGTAGAGCTGGGGCCCGGTGAGCAGGAGGAGGACGTCGCGAGCGCGCTCAGGGTTGATCTCAGGTCGAAGCGAGTGCTTCGAGGTCAGCGTCCGCACCAGGACCTCATAGCCGTCGCGCCGCATCCCTTCGTTGAACTCGTAGCCCTCCCTGGCCGTCTCGTCGCCCAGCACCATCCAGACCAGGGGGGCGGCCCGCACCAGGAGATCCATGGATCCATGCACCAGGGTCCGCACCGCGGTGACGACCCTGCTCCGCCGCTGCGGACTCGGCGCGATCGCCGGGGCCGCGCTGGCCATCCTCGGCAACGCCTTCCTCTTCGTCGTCAACCCCGCCGTCCCCGACGACCGGCTCAGCTACCCACTGTCACCGCAGGCCTACGTCCCGATGCAGCTGTTCCTCGCCCTCACCCAGGCGCTGCTGGCGGCAGGAGTCGTGGGCCTGGTCTGCTCCGACGTCGTTCGACCCAGCCGAGCAGCCCGCATCCTGGGAGGCCTCGCCGTGGTCGGGATGCTCCTGACCGTGCCCGGCGAGCTGGTGCTGATCCTGGTCCGTCGAGCGGCCGGGGACGCGAGCTCGGTCGGCACCGCGAGCAGCGTCTTCGGCTTGGGCGCCCTGCTCGCTGACATCGGCCTGACGGGTATCGGCGTCATAGCTCTGCGGCAGCGCCGATGGCCGCGGCCATGGGCCGCCCTGCCACTGGTTCTCGGCATCTTCCAGCTGTTCGTGGTCACGCCGGTCTCCATCGCGTTCGGCTTCGCCGGCGTCGCCTCCAACGTGGTCATCGGCATTGCCGACGTGCTCACTGCCCTTATCGGCGTAGCGGTGATCCGCCTCTCCTCACCGGCGGGCCAGGTGTCGCGCACAGGCGCACGGTCGGTCGACGCATAGGGACTGTCACCCCTGATAGCCCGCTGCCGATCCACCACCGTGCCCGTTCCCGAAGTGACGGAGCAGAGGTTCCCGACCACAAAGCCATCACCGCCTGGAGCCGACAGGGGGCTACGCCGGCAGCCACCGCCTTTATCGCCCGCGTAACACCCCCAGGTGTGGCCCCCAGCCTGGAGCAGCTGCGGCGTTTGTGACAGCGTCGTGACCGAAGCCCCAGTCGAATGCGAGAGCGAACGTCTCCGCGATCGTGCGTCAGCGCCCTTGGCAGCGACTAACCACCCGGGTCCTCGCGGCAATGCCGCCCGATCATCGATCGCCTAACGGCCACGGGATCCTTGGGTGGCCCGAGCCCGCGCCGATCCGAGGTCGGGTACTCAGTGCCTGGTCTCGTACCTGGTCAGGAGCACGCCGTCGGGAAACGTCCGGGTCTCCNNCACCAGGTTCAGGTTCACCCAGTTGTCCAGGGCCGTGAAGAACGGCGTGCCGCCGCCCACCAGGACCGGGTGGGTGACGATCGCGTACTCGTCGATCAGCCCGGCCCGCATGGCCGCCGCGGCGAGGGTGGCGCCGCCGACGTCCATGGGACCGCCATACTCAGTCTTGAGTCGGGTGATCTCGGTGACAGCGTCGCCGGTGACCAGGCGGGCGTTCCAGTCGACCGCGCTGGTCGTCGAGGAGAAGACCACCTTCGGCATGTCCCGCCAGCGGCGGGCGAACTCGATCTGCGCCGATGTGGCGCCAGGCTGCTGGTCGGCGGTCGGCCAGTGCGAGCTCATCGTCTCCCACAGTTT
>QHBY01000283.1 GCA_003244245.1 Pseudonocardiales bacterium | reverse complement strand
CTGACGTTCCGCACATCTGCCGATTGATATATCGGCCTTTACTGGTCAGCCTTCAGCATCGAGGAACACGCGCAGGGAGCGGGCCTCGAGCTCGGTGGTGAGTTCGCGGAGTCGGCGGGCGTTGTCGAACCAGGGCTGGTAGCGATTGGCTTGTTCTTGCGTGAGGGTGCGGGTCACGGTCTTGCCGGCGACGGTGCGGGTCCAGTGCAGGTAGGGCCCGTGCAGGACCGGTGGATCAGCTTTGCAGCGGCAGTTCGTCTTGCCGCAGCGCATGTAGCGGCGGGCCAGGGTTCCGGGCAGGGCGTAGTCCGCGTCGTTGAGTGCGGCGGGGAGAGGTGCGCCGAACGACGGTCGACGGGTGGTCATTCGCCTCCTCCGCGTGTCGTGCCCTTCGGTTGGTCACCGAAGGATAGCGTTTGTTGTGCTGAAGGCAAGCCCGGCCGAGGGGTGTCGTGATGAGCGAACCGAACGACCCGAACGAGTTCGCGCTGGTGTCGCGCACCCTCGGTGGGCTTCCGATCGTCAACGCTGTGCTGGCCCGGCTCGGGCTCCCCGCTCTGCTGGCGGGGGCACTCCCGGCCGGCGACGCCCGCGTCAAGGTGAGTTCGGCGGCCGCGGTCGGGCTGGTCGTTACCAACCTGGTACTGGGCCGCGAGCCGCTCTACGGCCTTGGCGAGTGGGCCGCCCGTTACGACCCGGCGCTGCTCGGGCTGACGGCGCAGGAGGTCGGGGTGCTCAACGACGATCGGGTCGGTCGGGCCTTGGAGGCGCTGTTCGACGCCGACCGGGCCAGCTTGTTGACCTCGGTCGTGCTGCGCGCGATCAGCGAGTTCGAGGTCGATACCAGCCAGCTCCACAACGACTCCACCTCCATCTCGGTGCACGGTGCCTACCGCGACGCGGTCGGCACCGTCCGGGGTGGCAAGCCCACCCCGATGATCACCTTCGGGCACTCCAAGGACCACCGGCCCGACCTCAAACAGCTGGTATGGATCTTGACCGTCAGCGCCGACGGCGCGGTCCCGCTGGCCTACCGGCTCGCCGATGGCAACACCGTCGATGACCCCACCCACGTGCCGACCTGGGACGGGCTGGCCGGGCTGCTCGGCCGCAGCGACTTCCTCTACGTCGCGGACTCCAAGCTGTGCTCCCGACAGGCGATGGGCCACATCGACAGTCGCGGTGGGCGGTTCGTCACCGTGCTGCCCCGTTCCCGCGCCGAGGACGGCGCGTTCCGCGACCACCTGCAGACCCACAACCCGCCCTGGACCGAAGCCGCCCGCCGCCCTGGAAGCCGACTCGGCGAACCCGACGAGGTCTACTCCACCACCCCAGCGCCGCTGCCCTCAGCCGAGGGCTACCGCATCGTGTGGGTCCACTCCACCGCCAAGGCCAGCCGTGACGCCGCCGCTCGGCAAGCCCGCATCGAGGCCGGCGTCGCTGCGATCGAAGCCCTTGACGCCAAACTCGCTGGCCCGCGGAGCCGGTTCAAGACCCACGTCACCGTCGAGCAGGCCGCGACCGGCGCGCTGACCAGCGCCCACGCCGACCGTTGGGTCACCGCCACCGTGACCGAAACGCTCGACAAGACCTACAAGCAAGAACGACGCGGCCGACCCGGACCCGCGACACGCTACCGAGAGATCTCCACCACCCGCTTCGGTCTACACAGCGACATCGCGCGAGACCGCATCAGCTACGACGCCGCCAGCGACGGTTGCTTCCCGTTGATCACCAACGACCGCAACCTCACAGACGCCCAAGTCCTCGCTGCCTACCGCTACCAGCCGAATCTCGAACGCCGCCACCACCTGCTCAAGTCCGTCCAAGACGCCGCACCGGTGCTGCTCCACAACCCAGCTCGGATCGCGGCCCTGTTCTGCTGCCAGTTCCTGGCCCTGCTCGTCGCCGCCCTCATCGAACGCGAGGTCCGCACCGGCATGCGGCGGGCCGCCCTCCACACCATCGGGCTCTACCCCGAGTTCCGTGACTGCACGGCTCCCTCAACCGAACGAATCCTCGAGATCTTCGCAACCGTCGCCCGCCACCACCTGCACCACAACGGGAACCTCATGAAGACCTTCGAACCCGAACTCACCGCCCAACAGCTACAAGTCCTGGACCTCATGGGCATCGCGCCGACGGCTTACACCCAGCTCGCGTAATTGCACGGATAACCCGCGCGAGATGTGCGGAACGTCAG
>QHBY01000282.1 GCA_003244245.1 Pseudonocardiales bacterium | reverse complement strand
CCTGCTCACCGTGCTCGGCGGCCGGCGCCGGTTCGGGATGTCCGGCCAGCTCGGCGTCGTGGCGGCCACGGAAGTACACCGATCCGCCTCGGTGGTAGGCATGGCCGGTCTCGATCAGGGCGGCGGCCAACTGGACCACCCGTCCCACGTACCGGTGCGCCCGGGGGGTGTGTGCCGGTGGGCGCACGCGCAGCGCCGCCATGTCCCGCTCGAAGAGGTGTTCCTGGGTAACCGCGAGCTCGTCGTAGCGGCTCCTCCGCTCAGCGGCGGCCCGGGTCAGCACGTCGTCCACATCGGTGACGTTGCGGCAGACCTCCACCTCCCCGCTGGCCAGCCGCAGCACCGAACACAGCGCATCGGCCCAGACGAACGTGGCGGCGTGGCCGAGGTGAGTGACGTCGTACGGGGTGATCCCACAGACATACACCCGCGCCGGGCTGAGCAGCGGCAGCACGCGGCCCTGCACCGTGAACCGGGCGGGCGCGGTCGGTATGGTCATGTAGCCATCGTGGCATCGGTCCACGGCTGCCGGTTCTCCCGGCCCCGACCCGGACGGCTGACACCCACAGCTGAGAGCACTCTCCGGGCCACTATCAGCTTTGTAAGGAATGCGGCCGCGACCTCAGTCCTGCTGGATCGTTGGTCAACACGAACGAGGTAATGCCCGTGCGAAGTCGACATGGGCGGGTCACGGGCACTAAGGAGTACGCAGTTGAACGGTCAGAGAACGAACGGACGGCATCGGGTGGCGATCGTGCCCGGAGGTGCGCTGGCACTGAGCGCCGCCCTCGGCGCGTACTTCGCCGCTCCGGCGTTTGCCTACACCGGGAGCCTCAAGGGCACCCCGTGCACCACCAGCGCACGGGCCTGCGTGGACCTGGACGACCAGAGGGCATGGCTGGCCAAGGACGGCAAGATCATCGGCGGACCGGTCCCGATCAGTTCCGGTGGGCAGGGTAAGGAGACCCCGCTGGGCACCTTCCACGTGCTCTACAAGGACAAGGACCACGCGAGCAACGAGTTCCCACTGCCCAACGGGCAGCCGGCTCCCATGCCCAACTCCGTGTTCTTCGAGCCGGGCGGGATCGCCTTCCACACCGGCAGCCTGCGCGCGCAGTCCAGCGGCTGCATCCACCTGGCCAACGCGGCCGCGTCCCGGTTCTTCAGCCATCTGAGTGTGGGCGACGGAGTCCAGGTGGTGAGGTAACCCTCGCGGGTCTGTACGAGCCGCGCGCCGCCGGGGCGGCCACACTGGAGCTCATGCACGAGTTCCGAGTCGAGCACGACACGATGGGCAAGGTCCAGGTTCCCGCCGAGGCACTCTGGCAGGCCCAGACCCAACGGGCACACACCAACTTTCCGATCTCCGGGCGTGGCCTGGAACGAGCCCAGATCCGGGCATTGGGCCTGGTCAAGGCGGCGTGTGCACGGGTGAACGGACGGCTGGGCGTGCTGCCGGCCGACGTTGCCGAGGCGATCGCGGCGGCGGCCGACGAAGTGGCGGCCGGGCAACACGACGGACACTTCCCGGTGGACGTGTTCCAGACCGGCTCGGGCACCTCGTCCAACACCAACGCCAACGAGGTGATCGCGAGCGTCGCCGGCGAGGGCGTGCATCCCAATGACCACGTTAATATGGGCCAGTCCTCCAACGACGTGTTTCCCTCGGCGGTCCATCTCGCGGCGCTGAACGAGACGACCAACGAGCTGGTGCCCGCGCTGCAGGGCCTGGAGCGCTCGCTAAGCACAAAGGCGACGGAGCTTCACGAGATCGTCAAAGCGGGGCGCACGCACCTGATGGACGCCGTACCGGTCACCCTCGGCCAGGAGTTCTCCGGCTACGCCGCGCAGATCCGGCTCGGGCGCCGGCGGATCGCGGGCGCGCTCGTACAGGTCGCGCAGATCCCGCTCGGAGGCACGGCGACCGGGACCGGCCTGAACACGCACCCGGAGTTCGCCGACCGGGTGCGCACCCGCCTGGCCGCCGCCAGCGGACTGCAGATCCGTGCCCCCGAGGACCCGTTCGAGGCGCA
>QHBY01000281.1 GCA_003244245.1 Pseudonocardiales bacterium | reverse complement strand
GGCGATCCAGGCGGACATCACCGCTTGGCCTTCGCGTGCTGCTCGCCGCGCTCGGCCTTGAGCTGGTCGATCTCAGCGCGCAACTGCGCGACCTGATCGTGCCCGCCAGCATCACTCGCACCCTGACGATGGCCCCGCATCATCATCCACATCATCACGCCCATCCCGACCGGACAGGCCAGCACGGCAAGGCCGTACAGCAGCGAGTGCATGGCTCCTCCTTCGCGAACTGAGGACGAGGTGTCACACGACCTCAGCTACTATCTACGTACGGGAATAGTAGACTGTTTCTTGTGTGCAGCGCATGTTCCGCAGCGGGCAACCCGAAGACGCCCATCAGACTTCGGCTCGGTATGGACCCCCAGAGGCGCCGACGGCGAAGCCGGACGCACCCGTCCCAGCCCACACCCGTGATCAGGTGAGTCGGGTCTGCGTGACGCACCGTAGTTGTCGAGGAAGGGCCCTTTCCTGTCGTCGCCAAGCACCATGCCGGTCCGGTAGTGGGCATCCGTCGGGGTATGGAAGGAGAACTCCGTGGTCTACGGGGTGCGAGCGGATCCAGATCCTCGTCAACACCCTCGACAGGGCCAGGTGAGGGGTAAGGGGGTGATCGCAGAACGCCGCGGCCCTTCTGCGGATGGCGCAGGGGCCGACACAACAAGGCGGGGACGCGCGGATGGTTGATCATGTCGTGGTTGGTGGTGGGCACAACGGTTTGGTCGCCGCCTGTTACCTGGCTCGCGCGGGCCGCGACGTGCTGGTTCTAGAGCAGTCGGCCAAGCTGGGTGGTGGTTCCCGCACCGAGGAGCTGGTGCCCGGGTACCGGTTCAACACGCACTCGGCTGCGCACAACATCATCAACGCCACCGGCATCGTCGAGGAGCTCGGGCTGCGTGCGGTCGGGTTGGAGTACCGGGAGATGACCCGTTTTCCATCGCGGTCCACCGTGATGGTGCGATCGTGCGCTTTTACCGCAGCGTGGAGCAGACCGTCGAATCGATCCGCGAGGCCGCGCCGGGCGACGCGGACCGGTACCGGGCCTGGATGGCGGACACCATGCCGATCATCACCTTGATGCGCGCCGGGTTCGAAGCTGGCGCGGGGGGCGCCCGCCAGTGGCGCCGACTGCCCGCCAGGGCGTGGGCCGCTGGGCTAGCGCTGACCCGCAACGGCGGCCCGTTGGGGCTCGCGCAGCTGTTGCTGTCGCCTTACGGGCGGGTACTTCAGCAGCGCCTGACCAGCGACCGGGTCCGCGGCCCCGTCTCGGCATTCGCCGCGCACGCCTCGGCGTCTCCCACCGCACCGGGCAGCGCGATCTACGGGTTGTGGCAGGCCTTCTACCACCAGGTCGGGCAGTGGCACGCCGTGGGCGGCGCCCAGGGGCTGACCGATGCGCTAGCCCGCCGGCTGGAGTCCTCCGGTGGCCGGTGGCGCACCGATGCGGCGGTGGCCCGAGTAACCCGCGACGCAGGGCGGGTCACCGGAGTCGAGCTGGAATCCGGCGAGCACATCTCCAGCTCCTGCGTCGTCACCGCGATCGATCCGCAGACCGCGCTGCTTCAGCTACTCGACCCACCGCTGTCCGGGGTTCGCGGGGCGGAGCTGCGGGCCACTCACCGCAGCAACGCCGTGCAGATGCTGGTGTTGCTGGGGGACTGCAACGGGTTGCAGTCCTACGTCGACACCCTCGACTCGCTGGCCGATGGGTTCGCGCAAGCCGAGGCACGGCGCCTGCCTGATGACCCGATACCGACCTATGCCTTCACCCCCAGTGCGCTTGATGAGTCCCTCGCACCGCCTGAGCACCACACCGTCTACCTCGCCTGCCCGACGGCACCATTCCAGGTGCGGGGTGGCTGGGACGCGGCCAAGGAGGAGTTCGCCGAACGGATGATCGACACCGTGGAGGCGCGGGCGCCGGGCTTTCGCGCCACCATTGTGGGGCGAGCCATCCGCACGCCCCACGACATGGCCGAGGAGCTGCGCTGGCCCGGGGCGCACCCGATGTCGGTGGACGTCAGCCTGGACCAACTGGGCTGGATGCGTCCCACCCGAGCGCTGTCCGGACACGACACACCAATATCTGGCTTGTTCATCACCGGGGCCGGCACCGCTCCAGTTGGCGGTATCGCTGGTTCCCCGGGCCGCGCCGCGGCCAAGGCAGTCCTGGCCTGGCGCCGCCGCGGCAGGAGCTGAGGACTGCGCCCACTGGCCGCGACCGCTACCGCGCGGGTGAGGCTCTCGGGTGTCCACCCCACCTGGGGTGGGATATGGTGGTGTGTATGGACACTCACCAGCGTTCCGTGGTGAACCGT
>QHBY01000280.1 GCA_003244245.1 Pseudonocardiales bacterium | reverse complement strand
GTCATGGTCAACATATCTAGGCGCCTGCCAGAGCGCGAGATTGTTGATCTCTGTGGTCTCACTGATCAACCAACTGTTCGCGGAGATGTCCGGGCCGGCCGGGTCGGGTCGGGTCGGGTGGCCCGTGTGTTCTGGGATCGCGGCAGACGCTGGACGGGTCCGTCAGGAGGAAGGGGCGCCGTACCTGACAACCTGGTGGGTCAACGGTCTGCGCAGGTGTCCTGGTAGCTGGCACCGGGGGCGTAATGGTCCCATGTCGCTTTGTCGAGCGGTCCGCCGGCTCGCAGGCAGGCTTCTCTCACCTCACCGCCGCCTGCGAACTTGTCGAAGCGGGGCAGCTCCCACAACCTGACGGTCTGGTCGAGGCTGACGGTGGCCAGGGCGCGCCCGTCCGGGGCGAAAGCTACTCCCCGTACTGTACCGGTGTGGCCGGTTAGGGGCGGGACGAGTGGATGGGGGCGACCCCGGTCGCTGAGATCCCACAACCGCATGGTCTTGTCGTTGCTGGCGGTAGCCAGGGTGCGCCCGTCCGGGGAAAAAGCCACTCCCCGTACCCCGCCGGTGTGGCCGGTCAGGGGAGGGTCGACTGGCCGGGGTCGGTCCCGCTGGCTGAGGTCCCACAACCTGACGGTCTGGTCGAGGCTGGCGGTGGCCAGGGTGCGCCCGTCCGGGGCGAAAGCCACTCCCCGTACCCCGCGGGTGTGGCCGGTCAGGGGTCGGCCGAGTGGCCGGGGCCGGTCCGGCTGGCTGAGGTCCCACAACCTGACGGTCTGGTCCTCGCTGGCGGTGGCCAGGGTGCGCCCATCCGGGGCAAACGCCACCGCCCACACCACGTCGGTGTGGCCGGTCAGGGGTGGGCCAAGCGGCCGGGGCCGGTCCCAATCGCTGAGATCCCACAACCTGACGGTCAGGTCGAGGCTGGCGGTGGCCAGGGTGCGCCCGTCCGGGGCGAAAGCCACTCCCCGTACCCCGCCGGTGTGGCCGGTCAGGGGTGCGCCAAGCCGCCGGGGGTGGTCCCGCTGGCTGAGATCCCACAACGTGACGGTCTGGTCCTCGCTGGCGGTGGCCAGGATGCGCCCATCCGGAGCGAACGCCACTCCGTACACCGCGTTGGCGTGGTCGGTCAGTCGGCCGAGTGGCCGCGGCCGGTCCCGGTCGCTGAGATCCCACAACCGGATGGTCTTGTCAGTGCTGGAGGTAGCCAGGGTGCGCCCGTCCGGGGCAAACGCCACCCCAATTACCGAACCGGTGTGGCCGATCAGAGGTGGGCCGAGTGGCCGCGGTCGGTCCCGGTTGCTGAGACCCCACAAGACGGCGGTCTGGTCGTCGCTGACGGTGGCCAGGGTGCGCCCATCCGAGGCAAACGCCACTCCATATACCGCGGCGGAGTGTCCGGTCAGGGGTGGGCCAAGCTGCCGGGGCCGGACCCGGTCTTGGAGATCCCACAAGATGGCAGTCTGGTCGGTGCTGGCGGTGGCCAGGGTGCGCCCATCTGGGGCAAACGCCACCCCATACACCGAGCCGGTGTGGCCGGTCAGGGGTAGGCCAAGCGGCCGGGGGTGGTCCCGGTCGCTGAGATCCCACAACCTGACGGTCTGATCGAAGCTGGCGGTGGCCAGGGTGCGCCCATCCGGGGCAAACGCCACCCCATACACCACGCTGGTGTGGCCGGTCAGGGGTGGGTCAAGCAGCCGGGGGTGGTCCCGGTCGCTGAGATCCCACAACCTGACGGTCTGATCGCTGCTGGTGGTGGCCAGGGTGCGCCCATCTGGGGAAAACGCCACCCCATACACCGGGCCCGTGTGGCCGGTCAGGGGTGGGCCAAGCGGCCGGGGGTGGTCCCGGTCGCTGAGATCCCACAACCTGACGGTCTGATCGCTGCTGGTGGTGGCCAGGGTGCGCCCATCTGGGGCAAACGCCACCCCGTAGACCGCTCTGGTGTGGCCGGTCAGGGGTAGGCCAAGCGGCCGGGGACGCTCCCGATGGCTGAGATCCCACAACCTGACGGTCTGATCGATGCTGGTGGTGGCCAGGGTGCGCCCATCCGGGGAAAAAGCCACCCCATACACCGGGCCCGTGTGGCCGGTCAGGGGTGGGCCAAGCGGCCGGGGGTGGTCCCGGTCGCTGAGATCCCACAACCTGACGGTCCGATCGGTGCTGGTAGTGGCCAGCGTGCGCCCATCCGGGGCAAACGCCACGGCCCACACCGAGCCGGTGTGGCTACGAAGAGTCCTGAAGTGCGAGGCTGAGGTGAGGGTCAGCTGGAGGTCCGCTTGAGTCCGCGGACTAGCGTCGAACTGTCTACTGGCAACGCCAAGTTGCAGGGCACGCCGGGGATCCTGGTCACGGACCCTATCGATCTCGGCAATCATGCCTCGGGCGATGGCGAGGTTTCGGGCGCTTCTGGCCTCATGCTGTTGCCGGAACGCGATGCCTGCGGCGATCAGCGCGGCCACCAGCAGGGTCGACAGCACGGTGATGGTACGGGTGCGTCGACGCCGTTCGCGCTGCTTGATGGCGTGGACACACTGGGCGGTGGCGTCGAGGAACGCCAGTGCTTCAACGTCGAGCTCGACGACGGCAGCCGCAGTGGGATCGCGATCTCCGCTGTCGCCGATCATCCCTAGGGTGGTTCGGGTCGCGATAAGCCGCTCGGCGTCCCAAAGGTAGTTCTCAGGCCGGCCAGCGCCGTTCCAGTCCGCGGCTGCTCGTTCGACTGTCCGGGCGGTGCGCAAGGCGAGGGTAATGTCGGCGGTGGCGGCGTCCAGCGGTCGCCACCCCGTGAGCAGGGCCTCGTGGGCCACGGTGAGCCACCCCTGGCTGTCGTCGTCGGTATCGCTGAGCAGCAGCCGGCGATCGACGAAGACCTGCAACGCGACCCGCAGGGGCTCGGTCAAGCCGGTGAGCTTGATCCGCCGCCGGGCCCGTCGACCGGTCTCATCGACGGTGACCAGGCGAGTGAGTCCGGCCAACACCTCGGGTTCGGCCAGGCCGCTAAGCTGGACGGCCTTGGCGAGCGCAGCGTCGGCATGCCGGGTCAGCGCGCCCCGGACACCGCCGAGGTCGTCGTAGCGGGACAAGGTTAACGTGCCTCCGACGGGCAGGCCCTCTGCCAACTGCCGCAGAGTGAAGGCGAGCAGGGGCAGCGACTCTCCGCTGTCGGTGTCGGCGACCAGCGACGCCGCCAGTCCGTTCTCCAGGCGCAGCCTGGCCACCTTCGCCGGCCCTTCGATGACCTCGCGCAACGTCTCCCGGTCCAGCGGGGCCAACACATAGGCCTCGATCGGCACCCCGACCAGAGCGGACAGATCACGCAGGTCATCGAGGAACTCCGACCGCATCGCCACGACCACCTGCACCGGACCGGCGACCGCGGCACCCAGCAGCTTCGCGAATCGCTGCCGGGCATCCGGGCTCGTCCAGGCGAACAGCTCTTCGGCCTGGTCAATCGACACAAGTAGCCGCTGGTGCGGGGCTGGGCCAGCCGCCAACAGATCGTCTGCTACCCGGCGTAGGCCATCGGTACCACCCTCGAGTACGCCGCGGACATCGCTAGCTGACCAGCCCATCCCCAGCCGGTTGGCGGTAGCCGCCAGCGCCCGAGCCAGCTCGGGCAGCGGATCGCTTCCCGGAACCAACCTCGGCGCTACCGTCAACCATGCCGGGTCACTGTCGAACAGCGGCACCACAGCAGCGTTCACCAGCGACGACTTCCCACACCCGGACGGGCCGACGATAGCCAGCATCCCACCCGGACTGCCCGACGCGCGCATCCGGTTGCCGACCTCACGGGTCTCCGCTTCCCGACCGAAAAAGACCCGGCTGAACGCCGCGGTGAACGGTTCCAGCCCAGGGAAAGGATTATCGCCTTCCCGCCAACTACTGCCACCGTCGTCCAGCAACCGCACCGCCTGGAGCACTCGGTCACGAGCGCGCCTGGGGTCGGCCTGGTAGTCCGCATAGTGCTGGCGCGACATCAGCGGGTGCACCACGCCAGCCTCAGCGCGCAACGGCATGAGCCGGCACCCCAACGCACCAGCGATCCCCACCTCAGCCGAGCACCAGTTCGACGCCACAAACGACGACGTCACCACCCCGATCACCGCGTCGGCCCGCCGCAGCTCGCAGTAGAGGCGCTGCTCCCAGTCCTCGCCGACGCTGATCCCGTCACGAAGGTCGTCATCGAGGAACGGTTCATGGCCGGCTGCCCGCAACCAACTCGACACCTCGTCGGCGACCCGCCTGTCCGGGGTGGCATAGCTAACGAAGATGCGAGCCACGCTCACCCCCCGTCGGACGTCACCGTGGACGATACGTGCAACCTCCAAACCACGCACAAACTAGGATCTAACCTCGGGCCTCATTGAGTGATTGATCGTGTGAGCGACACACCCGGGGCCGGATACACGAAAGTGCCTGCTCAGCCCGGTTGGTCTGAGTTGCCAAGAGCGCTCGATCAAACTGGAGGGTCGCTGCTGATGGCGACGGCTCGTGCCGTGGGGCTGTCCCGGAAGATGTCGGTGCGGTTGGGGCCGTAGCGGCGGCAGTAGGCGATCCGGGCAAGATCGTATTAAATCTCGCGGTCGCGCTGGGCGGGGACTGCGCTGCGGATATCGCGGTGTTGTTTCCCAGGGAGGAGGCGGGTTCGGGTTGATAGCCTCGGATCCGACGGTCTCACGGCTGGTCACCACCTGGCCGAGGATGTCGACGCCGCGCTGGGGACGATCGCCGGGGCCCGGGCTGGTGCCCCGATCCAGGACGGGCGGGTAGTGATTGATCTGGATCACACCCTGGCCACTGTCGGTCTTGCCGACGGAATGGAATAAAAGCGGCGCCACCACTGCGGCGGCGTGGGTCTGTGGCAGTCACGAGCGCCCGCCGGGCCGGCCCGCGCGAGCACGGCCGTCAGGCCGCGCGCAGCGAGCGGGATCGGCCCGGCAGGGCAAGCGAGCAGGACAACCGACTCAACCATGTCCACGCCGCCGCAGGCGGCGTGCTTGAGTACGCCCGGCATGGGCGATCGATTGGGGGTGGAAGTCCCCTGGAGGAAGAGGTGGTGCTAACTCCGAGCCGGAGGCAACTGCGTCGTCGTGAGGCGGGGTGGGAAGGAAGCTCGAGGCGTACCTCTGCACCGAGGAACATGAACCGCGTAGAAGGCGGGGCGATCTGGGTGAG
>QHBY01000279.1 GCA_003244245.1 Pseudonocardiales bacterium | reverse complement strand
ATTCCCCCCGGCTACTCGGCGGAGAGGGCGGCCTGACTCCGTAAAAGTTGAAGGTGCCGCGCCGCCGAAAATGATCCCTACCGGGAACTTACGGGATAGGGATCGGGACGGGGGTGGGAGTCGGAGTGGGAATCGGAGTGGACGGCGGATCCGGCTGATCTGACACCAATCCTTGGGCCGAACCGCCGCCCGAACCGTCTGGCGAGGCCATAGCAGCGCTAGCGGCCATTACCTCCAAACCTGCTACGCCCGATGTCGTTGTTAGCACAAGAAGGGACAAGGTCGCTGCCCTGATCAGCTTTCGCACCGTGGTGTGCTCCATGGTTACTCCCTTGTAGTCATTGATCCTGCTCGGTCACCGCGCTTTGTCGGCGTTGTCTAGCTCATCAACCGCACCACCCCCAGCCTGGTATCAGCACTCATTCGCGGATCGGGACACCCACCGCGGCCGGTCTTGCTCCTGGACCCGTGTGATCACCGCGTGTGGGGAGCTCGCGCCACTACGACCAGGGACCAGCGCTGCGCGACACGTTGTCGTGGAACGTGAAATGCTCCCGCAGTCCGGTGGTCTCCAGTGCCCAGTTGGCGGTCTGGGAGTTGCACACCAACCGCAGGTCGCGGCCCTCTCGAGTAGCGAATTCGTTTGCCTCGAAAAGTGCGCGCAAACCTGCAGAAGACAAAAACCGCACACCATCGAGGTTCACCACCACGACTTGGGCAACGACGAGCTGCGCGATCAGAAGGGCAGCGAGTTCCGGCGCGGTCAGCGCGTCTATCTCGCCCACTGCGGTCACCACACGAGCGTCGGCACCGTGCTCAGCCACCTGTAGATCCAGGATGTCGGACGACAACGGTCCCGCCCTGCTTAGCGTGCCAGGTAACAGCGCCATCTCCAGCTCCCTTCTACAAACTTCGGGGGCGCCCGGTCGGACGCCGGATCTACCCTTGACGGCCGGCGTCCGCTCCGAAAGCGACAGGCCGTTGGTTGCGCTCAGTTACCCGGCCTCACCTGACAGTAAACCTCGGTCGTGCAGGCGCGCTGGCGGTGTTCTTCGAGTTCCTCGACCTGTGACACAAGGGCGAGCCGCACCTCACCGGCCGCGCCGTCGCGTGCCCGCTCGATGAGATGAATCGGCCGCGGGCCTTGTCGGCGACGACGTCCGTGGGTTCACGACGAACATGCTTCAATCTGGCTGCCCGCAGGCTCGGGCGGCGACGCCCTCGTGGGTTCCTTGGACGAACAATTCTGTGCGCCGGGTCCGTACCAGGTCTCACGGCCGGCGCTGCGGCCGGAGTAGCCGTCGCACCCGAGGAGCCGGCGCCGAAAGGCGGTCGAGCGCAGTACCGTCCGTAGCGCCACGATCGGCGGGCTGTCGAACGCTGGGGCCGGTGCAACGAGCACCTCGCTGGTCGAGCCGGTTCGGGTGACTTCGAGGACCGTGACCTCACCGACGCGCGCAACCAGCGCGGTGATGGGATCTGCCGCACCACCCTCGGCGCCGTGGTCCAGTGCCAGCGCCGCCGCGTGGCACAGGCCGGTCGCCAGTGCCTCGCTCGCGTCCCGGACGTCGGACTCGGTCCACTGCACCGATCCACGAGGTATCTCGCCGCGGCGCAACTCGAGGAGAGCATCCGTCGCCGGCGAGCGCAGGCCGCTGATGATCGTGGTCTCCGCGGCGAACGCGGCGCCCGCGACGGGGACGGGTCGCACCTCGGCGCCTGCGGCGAAACCGGTCGCCCCGACGGGGATGCGGAGCACCGCTTCGGTTTGGACGATCGCGTTCAGCGCGCCCGCTCCGCGCTGTAGTGGGCTGACCACCAGACCTTCTCGGCCGGTGCGCGGGTCGACGATACGGGCGAGGCGCGTAAGGACAGCCGGGAGGCCACCCGTGCGGGTGGCCTCCCGGTACCCGCGTGCGGGCTCAGGACTGCTTCACCAGAACGGCGCGGGTATAGAGCAAGTCGAAGCCCCGACGTTGCGCGTTCTGCTGAGACTTCGACCCCGGCTGCGTGGTGATGACGGCGACGTCGCAGCCGGCGGCTGCGGCGTCGGCGAGCCGGGCCGAGAGCAGCGCGGTCTGGACACCCCGGCGGCGGTGCGCGGGCGCGGTCGCCGCGCCGGTGAGCTGCGCGACGCCCTCTGCCATGCGGAAGCTGGCGCCGCCGGCGATGACCCCGTCGCGCAGCGCGACGTAGCGCGTGACGCCGGCCGCCGCCGCGAGATCGCGCATGGCCCTCGCGATGATCTCGCGTGGAAACTCTTCGTGCGAGGGCACCCTTGCGTGTCGGGGTGGGTGAAGCCGTCTGCCACGACGTCGAGCCAAGGTTCGAACTCGTCGTCACCGCTGCGCCGGACCTCGACCCCGGATGGCGTGACTCGCTCGGGCTCGTCCTCCAGGGCAAGGCCGAGCACGTTTTCAAACGATGCGAGCCGATAGCCTCGTTCGGTCAGCAGGGCGCCGATCGCGGGGTCGGCGAGGTGCGCGAGTTCGATCTGCACGGGGGCGCCGCAGGCGGTGAAGGCCCGCTCGATCTCGTCAAGGTCGGCCGCGCTCGGCACGCCGCCGAAGCCGAGCCCCGCGACCTTGTTCAGTGGCGAGCCCGCTTCGGCAAAGCTCGCTACACCGCCGGCGATAGGAATCACGAAGCCCGCGGTGTCTGCCCTGCGACGGTGGGCGGCCTCGCTGCCCTTGGCGACGAGCTGCGCCTCGATCCGCTCGATGCGCTCGGCCAGGGCGGTGCCGCAGAAGAGGGGCAATCGGTCGGCGTTGATGCGCAGAGGCTAGAGGACGCGTCTCGTGGGTGTGCGCTGCCGGCGGGCGACGCGCGAGGCCAGGTCAGGTCGATCCCGGTTCAGGCGACGCTTAACGTGCGCTGCGGTTCACCGGGCTGGCAAGGCCATTACCAGGCTGTTACCAGTGGGAAACGCTTGCGGAGGTGCGCTTGGGATTGTCGGCCGAGCGTGTGACTATCGACGGTGTGGATGCTGCGGCTGCGGATATCGCCGGTCATCCAAGCCGGGGTCAGTGGTTACAGGCTGAGCGCGGAATGAGAGGGCCGCCACCCCGAGCAGGGCCCGAACCTGATCGGCACGGATCCTGCGTGACCATCCGTTCGTCGTGACGAGTCGTCGGGGGTGTCGCCGCGGTCGTGGCCCGGGCATGCCGGGGTGGCTACCAGGTCACGTTCTCACCGGCGCGGGGTGACCACAGCCGAACGGTGAGGAGCGAGCAGTGACCGGTGGGGTGCACGAGATCGCGACTCGGCGCGCTGCGCGTCAGATGATCAACGTCGCGGGGTGGCCCGGATCTGTCGATCAAGACATTAGGATCGGCCCGGATCGAGTCCCCGATGGCTGCGTTGCTCGATGCCCGGCAGACCACCGAACACTATGTCGATGAGGGCGATCGGGTGCTCCTCGACGACACCCTCAGCATGGTCCGGGCGCGTGGCGGTTCGGTCGACGAGCTGCCCGGCTTCGAGCCGGCCGGTCCGCGACGCAAGATCTTCTTCGACCCGTCGAAGACCCGGGCCGGGATCGTGACGTGCGGCGGGCTGTGCCCCGGTCTCAACGACGTCATCCGCGGCCTGGTCCGCAATCTGACTTACCACTACGGTGTGCGCCGCGTCGTCGGCTTCCGCAACGGCTACCAGGGTTTCATCGCCTCACACCGGTATGACGTGGTGGATTTAACACCGGAGAGCGTTCGCGACATCAACGTCGACGGCGGCACCGTGCTGGGCACCTCCCGCGGGCCGCAGGATCCGCACGAGGTCGTCGACTGCCTGGAGCGACTCGGCATCAACATCCTGTTCGTGATCGGTGGCGACGGCACCATGCGCGGCGCGATGGAGATCGCGAACGTGATCGGCGAACGCGGAGCGCGGATCACGGTGCTCGGGGTGCCCAAAACGATCGACAACGACATTCCCTACCTGGACCAGAGCTTCGGGTTCCAGACCGCCTTCGCGCGGGCCACCGAGTCGATCCACGCGGTCACCGTCGAGGCCAAGTCCACTCCGCACGGCGTTGGCCTGGTGAAGCTGATGGGCCGGCACTCGGGGTTCATCGCCTGCTACGCCGCGCTGGCCCGCAACGACGCCGACGTGGTGCTCATCCCGGAGGTCGCCTTCCAGCTCCACGGCGACGCCGGCCTGCTGCACCACGTGCAGCGCCGAGTGCAGGACCGCGGATACGCCGTCGTGGTCGTCGCCGAGGGGGCTGGGCAGGAGCTGCTTGACGGCGTCGAGGCAGCGGGCGACGCCTCAGGCAACACCGGGCTGCGCGACGTTGGCGCGTTGCTGCGACGGCGATTCGCCGAGCACTTCGCCGCCGCCGGTATCGAGGCCAGTATCCGGTTCATCGACCCGAGCTACGCCATCCGGAGTGTGCCGGCCAACCCCTACGACAGCGTCTACTGCGTGCGTCTGGCGCAAGCCGCGGTGCACGCCGCGATGTCCGGCCGCACCGAGATGGTCGTCGGCCGGTGGCGCCGGCGATTCGTACACATCCCGATGGCGGTGGCCGTCAGCAAGCGCAACCAGGTCGACCCGCACGGCGATCTGTGGATGTCGGTTCTGGAAGCCACCGGGCAGCCAGTGCGCTTCGGCGACTGACGAGTTGGGCGCACGGTCGCTGCGGTTCAGGGCCACTGCTTCGTCGGATTAGCCTCGATGCGTGGGCACAATCGAAACGGGCGCAACACCGAACTGGCGTACCGAGGGCGTGCGGGTCATCCCCGGCGACGCGCTGGACACCGACACTGCGCAGACACCGGGGATGAACCGCGCTGCCGCGGTCACCCATGACCGGACGGGCTCGAAGAAGCTGTGGGCTGGGACCGCCACGATCCACCCTGGCGCCAAGACCGGCGCGCACCATCACGGCGAGCTGGAAAGCGTGATCTACGTGATCCGCGGCCGGGCCCGGATGCGGTGGGGTGCGAACCTCGAATTCACCGCCGAAGCCGGCCCGGGCGGGTTCATCTTCGTGCCACCGTTCGTGCCGCACCAAGAGATCAACGCCCTCGATGACGAGCCTCTGGAATGCGTGGTGACCCGCAGCGGACAAGAACCGATCGTGGTTAACCTGGACATCGACGGGGTGGCTTGTCGATCCGTACGTCGACGATCTCTGCAAGATCGCAGCCAGGCTGGTCAGCCAAGGGCGTACGATCCTTGAGCGGGCAAACCCCTGGTCCACTGCTCGTGGTTGCACCACATCCAAGCTGACCCCGCACACCGCGATCTTGCTGTGTGATCACCGGAATGGCTGGTGGTCCGCGGAACAGGTAGCACCGTCGTCCGGAGGTTGGAGGGTGACGAGGTAGCTGACCTCCGCGTCGCTGGCGCAGGCGCTGTGCACGTTCAGCGTGGTGTGCCCGTAACCGTCGATGATCAGGAGCCGGGCGTCACCGAGCTCGTCGCGGGTGGCCTGCGCGTTCCATACCGGCGTCTCGGGGTCGTAGCGATTGTTCACCACCAGGATCGGGCGCTGCCGGCGACGGTTCCATGGGCCTGAGTAGCGGTCGCGGTCGGTGGCAGGCCAGGCGATGCATTGTGCCATGTCAAACAGTGAGGTCAGCCCAAAATACGGTTGGCGCTGGTCCTCAACCGGGATGAGCCGGTTGTAGGCCTGCTGGTCGCGGGGATAGTCGCTGTCCACGCACTGGACGGCGAGGAACGACGCGGAATGGTTGGGTATGTACGGGTCCAGGGTCTGGGGCTGATTCTGGACGCCAGCGCCATCGGGCCGCAGCGAGTTGTAGACACCCTGCAGCGACGTGGCCATGCCGCTCCAGCGAGTCGAGCTCTGCAGGCCGTGGGACACGGTCCTTAACACCGCGGCGAGCCTGCCGTCGCCACTGCGTTTGAGCTTGACGACCATGTCGGCGAACTTCCGATGCGGGTCACCAGCCGAAAACGCGCACCTGGGTCCGGCCTGGGCGCAGCGGTCGAAGAACGCTTCGAGCTCCTCGGCCTGCGAGCGGGCAGTGTCCGCGCGCATGTCGACCGGCATCTCCTCCTGGCCCGGGCGGCCCGTCGAGTTCGCCACCAGGTCCAGGGCCCCGTCGAAGACCATGGCGCGGGTGTGGTCCGGGAACAGGTTGGCGTAGGTCGCCCCGACGTAGGTGCCGTAGGAGTAGCCCAGAAAGCTCAGGCTCTCGTCGCCGACTGCCTGGCGCAGTAGCTCCAGATCGCGTGCCGTGTTGGCCGACGAGGTGTGCGACAGCAGATCGACGGACGCCGCGGCGCAGCTGCGCCCGAGCGCGGCGCTGCCGGCGAAGAACGCTGCCCGCTGCTCGGGCCGCACCGGCGAGCTCACCGCCGCCGTGTCTGCGGCGCAGCGGATCGGCACGCTGCCCCCGACGCCGCGGGAGTTGAAACTGACCAGGTCGAACCGCTGGCGCAGCACGTCGGGATACCTCGGGCCGAGGCTTTCTAGCTCTCCGACGCCACCGGTTCCAGGGCCACCGAAATCGACGAACAGCGAACCGATGCGGTGTGCCGGGTCGGCCGCCGGCAGTCTGATCACCGAAAGCGTGATCATCGCGCCGCGCGGCTGGTTGTAGTCCAACGGCACCGTCGCAGTGGCGCACTGGAACGATCCGGCGCAGCGCCTCCATTGCAGTCGGGGTGCTACGGCGCCATTGACGCCCAGCGGTTCCGGCGCGGCCTGCGGTGGCGGCGCCAGCGGCGCAGGAGCGCCGAGGTTCTCCTTAGGGCTGACATGCTCCTTGGCGTGCTGCTTAGGGCTGGCGTGCTCCTGGATGCAGCCCGGCAGCGTCACCAGGGCGACCGCGGTCAGCCCCGCAGCAAGCCACGATGACGATCGGCCGAAACGAGAGGAGGCCGCAAGCAGCTCGGACGGCCTGAGGCTGCCGATGCCGTCGGTGCGCGCCGCGATCACGACGCCAACCTACGCGCTCTGGCTACAACTCCTGGTCGCGAACGACTTTACAAGTCAAAGGTGCAGTTTGAACCCGTGATGGGAGGCGACGAAGCCGAGCCGTTCGTAGAAGCGGTGGGCATCGTTGCGGGCCTTGTCAGTGGTCAGTTGCACCAGGGCGCAGCCGCGGCGCCGTGCTTCAAGAATGGCCCACTCGACCATCCGGCTCCCAGACGGTCGCAGATCCTCGTCATTAGCCGTCGTCTCGCGCGAACTGCCCAGCGGATCAGCCGCGAGCAAACGCACGATGGTGAGCAGGTTCCCGGACGTCGCCCGTCGAAGTTCAATGGTGAAGGAACCCACGGTCAACGTCGATAGCAGTGTGCTCATAGCAGCAGTTTCCAGGTTCACTCGCAGACGCCATCGACCCCGCCCACCTCTACCGCAACCGGATCGGGCTACGGCGGTCGCGCGCCGGAGCCGGCCACGCTCGGTGATCTCTGGGCCGGATTCAGCCGGAAAAAAGAGACACTGACGCCTTTCCCGGGTAAATCGTGCTTATCCGGGCGTAACTGGTCAGGTCGCCAGCG
>QHBY01000278.1 GCA_003244245.1 Pseudonocardiales bacterium | reverse complement strand
CGACACCGCCAACCCCAAAGCGCGGGTCAGACTCGATCTCGCTACCCGTCACGGCTGTGTGACGGGTAGCGCGGTGTTGTGACGGGTCTTTCGCGGGGTTGTGACGGGGTGCGGGGTGGCTGTGACGAAGGCTGGTGTGCACCGATCACAGGGGGTTGGGTTCGATGTCGATGCGGCTGTAGTCAAACGTGCCGGACTTGCCCCGGTGCTCGTCGATGATCACGGCGGCGAACAAAAACCGCAGCACCGCATTGAGCCGTTGCCACTCTCCCTGTGCCGCCAACTGATCCCAACTGGCCAGCGCGTGCGGGCCGACCAGACCGGCCAGGACCTCGACGGTGGGGCGCACGATGGTCTTGCGGTGCAGGGTGGTGATCCGGTCCTCGACAGTTTTGCGCATCTGCCGGTACTCCCGGGTAGACAACTCCCGGCTGGCCCACATGTCCTTCAGCTCGGCCAATTCGCGCTCATCAGCGGCAATCGCAGTCTCATCCTGTTCCGACAGCGCCGTCGCGGCACTCGGGGCACCGGTCACATCAAGGTGGGTCAGCAACTCCACGGCCGCGTCGGTGACGAACCCCTCGAGCATCGTGGCATGAATGCGCCGGGTACACCGCGTCGAGCCGAGCTCGTTACGCCGCGTGCACAGATACGACGGTGCCCTGCCCCGGGATCCGGACATGTGCGTGCCGCACTTCTTACATACCACCAACCCGCGCAACAGATAAAACCGCGACGACCGATACACGTACGCCGACGCCCGGTAAGCAGACCGGTCCTGGACTTCCGCCCAGGTGCCCCGGTCGATGATCGCCGGCCAGTCCCCCTCCCCGAACTCTTCCCCCCGAAATACCCGAATTCCGGTCACATGCCGCGACCGCAACATCCGGCGCACCGACGCGGGATGCCACAAACCGCCACCCGCGGCGGGCGCTCCCCGCGCATTCAACGCCTCCGCGATCTCCCGCGGGCTGGCACCGTCGAGATACCGAGCGAACATCTCCCGAAGGACCAGGGCCTCCGCCTCAATCACCGTCTGTGCGTCGGCGGCGTAGCCGTACGGGCGTCGCGCGCTGGTATGCGGGCGCCCATCTCGGGCCCGGTCCTCCAACGCATCCCGCAACCGCCGCGACGTGTCATCTGAGGACCGGCATGCGTGGGCCACCTCGATCCGCAGAAAAAACCGATCATCCGGATCCGACAGATCCCGACGATTCGCCTGCCCATGCAACGTGATGTCATGCTCATCCGAGAGCGTCAGGAGTTCTTCCAGGTCCCGGGGTTGGCGCATCAACCGATCCGGGTGATAGACGATCACATGCCCCACCCCACCCCCCCGGATCGCGGCAAGCAACGCATCCCAGCCCGGCCGCCTCCGGCGCCGCTGCCACGCCGAACGATTGTTATCCACAAACACACACCCCGGCGTGATCACCAAACCCAGTCGATCGGCCACCTCGCGGCACAACCGCTCTTGGCGATCCACCCCCGTCTGATCCTCATCCCGAGCACTCGACACCCGGCAATACACCGCCGCCGGTTGACCCACCCACCCCGACACCCCACCACTCCCACCAGGCCGCCCACTCCGGCCAGCTACGCCCTGTCTGCGACGCTCCACACCATCCATGACACGTAGTGTACGAACAACCAATGGGCTCGGTGAGCACCCGGACCTGTGCCGCGCCGATCTCACCCGCGGCCAACGCCGCGGCGGTCTCGGGTAGCACCGACGCCAGCACCTCACCAGTCAGCGTGCGACGCGGGGCGAGCTGACCTGCGTAGGTGACTCGGGTGCCGGCCTCGGTGGGCGGAGAGGTTCGCCCATCCCGGCGAGCAGTTGTTTAGTGTTGCGGAACCCGGCGTCGACCGCGATATTGCGGGACTCCAGTTCAGCGACCGCATCTAGCATCACCGAATACACCATCCGCGACACCGACTCGATATCCCGGACCTGATCCGGCAACCCCGCATCATCACATTCGACGATCGCATGACGCCACTGGTCGAGACAGGAAACCATCGCCTGCCTCGGATCCAGCCGGGTCTCTATCACGGCACCATTGTCACACCTACCCCTGACAATCACGGGGGTTCACCAGAGTTACCGACGAAAGAATCTCAGCGATGCGCCGAGCGGTCGGAGAGAGGTGACAAACGGTGTGACACTTTTCTGGCAGAGGGCCGCTGCGCTACGCTACCAAGGTGGGTAAGGCATGATCGATCAGCGTTACAGCATGGCAGCCAGGTGTCCCCGCTGTGATCGTCGGGCCACCCTGACCGTGGCTGCGGCAAACCGCCTCGTGTCCGCGTCAAGGCACCGGCTGGAGTCGTTCCGCTGCCCAGCCAGGCACGGCTGGCACGTGCGACATCCGGGCATCGAAAATGGTGGCAAGGGACCCCGCCACGGGTGGCGTTAAGCCGTCGACTCGGGGTCGCTGCCGGTCGTCTGATCAGGGCCAGGGGTGATCAGGCACAGGGGTGATCAGGCACAGGGGTGATCAGACCCAGGTGGGTAGACGCAGGTGAGTAGACACAGGCCGATGCAGCTCGTTGTGATGGGCGTCTCCGGTTGCGGCAAGAGCACCGTGGCCGCGCTGATCGCCAGCCGAACCGGCTGGGCACTGGCCGAGGGCGACGACTTCCACGCCGCGTCGAGTATCGCCAGGATGGCCGCCGGGTCCCCCCTTGATGACACGACGCGGACGCCCTGGTTGACGGCCATCGCGGGTTGGCTCACCGAGCGAGCCGCCGATGGCGAGTGCGCTGTGGTGAGCTGCTCGGCACTGACCCGGGCCTACCGCGATGTGCTGCGCGGCGCCGGTCCGGATGTCCAGATGGTGCATTTGGCAGGTCCTTATGACCTGGTAGCGCGACGGCTGGCCGCCCGCCACGGTCACTTCATGCCGCCGCAGCTGCTGGCATCCCAGTACGCGGTGCTAGAACCGCTAGCCCCCGACGAACCCGGCATCACCCTCAACCTAGAAGCCACCCCCGGCCACCTCACCGACGAGGTACTGCGTATCTTCCACTTCCCGCCGCATTCAGCGGGCTGAGCGGGGTTAATCGGCGTGGGAAACCCCGCTCAGCCTGCTGAATGCGGGCGAAGCTGATGAAATGTAACCGGGTGGTAAGGGTTGCGGGGCGGCTCATGCGGCAAGATGTCCGGCAGCGTCTGATGCAAGGGGAGGTCGTCGTCGTGGAGCTTGTCGGTGTCCGACTGCGCTCGCGCAACGATGCCAAGAGCTCGCCGGACGAAACCGAGGCGCGGCGCTGACCGCCCCGCGCGCGGCGCTGCTGGTGCTCGCCAAGGCACCGGTACCGGGAAAGGTGAAGACCCGGCTATGCCCGCCTGCCAACCCGGCTCAGGCCGCCCGGATCGCCGCGGCGGCCTTTCTGGACACCCTGGACGCGGTGCTTGCGATGCCCGACGTGACGCCCGTGGTAGCACTGACAGGTGATCTTGCCCAGGCGATCGATGCCGAGGCGCTGACCGAGCGGTTGCGGGCCACCATGGTGATACCGCAACGTGGTACGACGCTGGGGCAACGGATCGCCGCCGCGTACGCCGATACCGCGGCGGTAGTCGGTGACCGGCCGGTGTTGCAGATCGGGATGGACACGCCACAGGTCGACACCAAGCTGCTCAGCCACTGCCTGGACCTACTCGGCAGCGAGGGCGTGGACGCCGCGCTCGGCGCGGCCACTGATGGTGGTTGGTGGGTTCTGGGAGTACGACGGCCCGAGCTGGCCGGTCTGATCGCTGATATTCCGACGTCGCTGCCGGACACCGGGGCGCGGACGCTGTCCGCGCTGCGTGCCTCCGGATGCCGGCTGATCGAGCTGCCCGAACTGTCCGATGTGGATACCTGGGACGACGCGGTTGCGGTGGCCGCCGAGGTGCCTGACGGCCGCTTCGCCGGGGCGGTCGCGTCCGCTGCGGCTACCCTGGAGCGCCGCCGGTGATTGCCCGACACGCGGCAGCCTTCGACCCGGCGTTGGCCGGTAGGGCCGCCCAGCTCGTCGGCGACGACGGGCGGATCCTTCCGGTCGCCCCGCAGCGTTGGTTAGCACCTGCCGATGGCGAGGACGATTGGTTGTTGAAACGCTGCACCGGGCCGACAGTCGACGTGGGTTGCGGTCCGGGCCGGTTGGTGGCCGAGCTAGCCGCCCGGGGCGTCCCGGCGCTGGGGGTGGACTGCTCACCACTGGCGGTCCGGCAATGCCACTCCCGTGGCGCTGCGGTACTGCACCGTGACGTCTTCGCCACGCTGCCCGGCGAGGGCCGGTGGCACCATGTGCTGCTGGCCGACGGCAACATCGGTATCGGCGGGGACCCGCTGCGCCTGCTGCGCCGCTGTGCCGCCCTGCTCAGACCCGGCGGCACCATGCTGGTCGAGGCTGGGCAGCCCGGAGCGGGGCTGTGGCGCGGCGCCGCGCGGCTCCAGGTGATCGGCAGCGCCGCGGGCCCCTGGTTTCCGTGGGCGGTCGCCGAGCTGGCGGCGCTCACCGCGCTCGCCGCACTGGCTGGGTTTCAGGCCGGGGAGCGCTACCGCGCCGGCCGCTGCTTCCTCGAGCTGCGCGATGTCCGCGGACGGTAAGCCCTCGTCACCTGCGCGGGCGCTAGCGTTGCGACCATGAGCGTGCTGGACCGGTGGGCCAATCGAGCAGCCGGCCACCCCCCACCGGGCCCGTTCCGGGCCGGCTTCTGGCGTAGCCCGTTGCGCGGACCGTGGTTCATCGCGGTGCTCAGCGTGGCGCTACTGCCCGGAATCACGCTGGTGTTCCTCACCGGCCTGGCGTCCTACGCCGCCTACAACCCCAACCTGGCGCCCGGCAACGACCTCACGCCGGACAAGGGGCTGCTCGGTTCCTGGCTGCCGGGCTGGCTGGCCGGTCCGTCCTGGCTGTACTGGGTGAACCAGGGCGTGCACGTGTCGTTCGGATTGGTGCTCATCCCGATCATCCTGGCCAAGTTGTGGTCGGTGCTGCCCAAGCTGTTCGAGTGGCCGCCGGTCCGCTCGGTCACCCAGCTCGTGGAGCGCGCCTCGTACGACCCCGTGACCCGCCGCGAAGGGGTCCAACTGCTGGCGCTGCTGGCCAGCTTCGTCGTCGCCGCCTATGCCGGGATCCGGTTGCTGACCGGCAGCGTGGTCGGGACCGGCGTCTGGTTCGTCGGCAGCGCCGTCGTCCACGACCTGGTGCTCTTCCCGCTCTACGCGGGGATCGACGCCGCACTGGTGCTGCTGCTGCGCCGCCGCCCCGAGTTGGCCACCGTGGCAGGGGTGCGGTGGCTGAACTACCTGCGGGTACCCGCAGTGATCTCCGGGTTGCTGCTGCTGGTGTGGTCACCGTTGATCCTGCGAGTATCAGACGGCGCCTACCACGCGGCATCAGGCCTTTCGGCGCAGCCGTTCCTGCCGCGCTGGCTTGCCGTCACCGCGGTGCTCTTCGCGATCTCCGCGGTCACCCTGGTGGTGCGCGCCGCCATGGTCCGGAGCGCGCCGCGCGTCGAGCCATGACTGCCCCTGGGGCGGTGCTGGTTGTCGATGACGATGTGCTCGTCAGCGACGTCGTCGGCCGCTACCTCGGCCGCGCCGGCTACCAGGTCACCGTCGCCGGGGACGGTGAGCAGGCTCTGCGCGCGGCGCAGGCCAACCCGCCAGACCTGGTTGTGCTCGATCTCATGCTGCCCGGTATGCCTGGACTGGAAGTGTGCCGGCGGCTGCGGGCGGCGGGCCCGGTGCCGGTCGTCATGCTCACCGCACTGGGTGAGGAGGAGGACCGCATCCTCGGTCTAGAGCTCGGCGCTGACGACTACATCACCAAGCCGTTCAGCCCCCGGGAACTCGTGCTGCGGGTCGCCTCAGTGCTGCGCCGGGCCCGATCCCCGCGGAACGCAATCCAGCTACCGCCGATCACCGACGACGGGCTGACGGTGGACGTCGCTGGCCGCCGAGCGATGCTGGGCGGGCAGGAATTAGCGCTCACCGGGCGGGAGTTCGACCTGCTGGCGTTTCTCATCCGAAACCCGGGCCGGGCCTTCACCCGCAGCGAGCTGCTTGAACAGGTCTGGGACTGGTCCTTCGGAGATCACTCTACGGTGACCGTCCACGTGCGACGATTGCGGGAGAAGGTGGAGAAGGACCCCACGGCGCCGAGCCGGATCGCGACGGTCTGGGGGGTGGGCTACCGCTACGACAGCAAGGAGTGACCGCGGTGCTCGACGAGCTGCGTCACGTCGGCCTGGTCGCATTGTTGTGCACCTTGCCGGTGGCCCTGCTCGGTGCGTGGCTGCTGCAGCTCATGCGGCGGTACTCGATCACCGCCGCGGTCACCGTGCTGGTGTGTGTGCCGGTAACCGCCACCCTGGCCGGTGTGCTGGGCGTCAACGGGTGGATGTTCACTCCCGTGTTGAGCACGGAGCTCGCGGTGGCCGCCGCGGTGGCCGCGGTGAGCGTGCCGACCGGGCTGCTGCTCGGCCGGGGGATAGCGCAAGAGGTGACCTGGCAGCGGGAGGCCCGCGCCCGGGACCGGGAGGCCGAATCGGCGCGACGCGAGCTGGTCGCCTGGATCAGCCACGACCTGCGCACCCCGCTGGCCGGGATCCGCGCGATGACCGAGGCACTGGCTGACCGCGTGGTAACCGACCCCGCAGAAGTGGCCCAGTACGCGCACAGCATCGGCCGCCAGACGCAGCGCCTCAGCGGCATGGTCGACGACCTGTTCCAGCTTTCCCGGATCAGCTCCGGGGCACTGCGGTTGACGCTGTCCGCGATCCCGCTGGGCGAGGTCGTCTCCGAAGCCCTGGCCGCCGAAGCCGTCACCGCCGCAGGCAAGGGAGTTCGGTTGCGCGCCGACGCCGGCAGCCAATGGCCGGTCGTCCACGGCAGCGACCCGGAGCTGGCCAGGGTGCTGCGCAACCTGCTGTCCAACGCGATCCGGCACACGCCGCCGGATGGCACCGTGGTGATCGCCGCGGGAGCCCGTGACGGGCAGGCGTGGTTGCGGGTCGACGACGCCTGCGGCGGCATTTCCGAGCAGGACCTCGACCGGGTCTTCGACGTCGCCTACCGTGGCAACACCGCCCGCACCCCGGCGTCCGCAGACGAGTCCGGCGCCGGCCTGGGCCTGGCCATCGCCCGCGGCCTCGTCGAAGCCCACGCCGGTCACATCGAAGCCCGCAACCACGGCACCGGCTGCCGCTTCGAGATCCACCTACCGCTGGCGCCGCACCCCGAGTGAAAGGCTTTACGCATTCAGCCCGCTGAGCAACGCGGGTAAGTCAGGGTTGGCACAACACCTCACCGTGCAGGACGGCGAACCAGCCGTCGTCCTGCACGGCCCACTGACGCCAGCCGCGCGCCATATCGTGGAGGACTTCGGGGGTGGCGAAATGCTGGTCCACGGCTTGGGTCGCTAGAGCGGAGCTGGTCACTCGGTCCGCCCAGAGACCGCCCCACCAGGTGCGTTCCTCCGGCGTGGCGTAGCACCAGGCCGTCGCCGAGCTGGTGATCTCACTGAACCCGGCTGCTCGCGCCCAGGACAGTAGCCGCCGTCCGGCGTCGGGCTCGGCTCGATTGCTGCGGGCGATCCGCCGATACAGGTCCAGCCAGCGATCCAGGACTGCGTGCGCTGGGTACCACGTCATCGCCGCGTAGTCGGCGTCTCTGGCGGCGACCACCCCCGCGTCTTTGCACACCCGGCGCATCTCACGCAACGCTGCGACGGGATCGGCCAGGTGCTGCAGGACCTGATGGGCATGGACGACGTCGAATGTGCCGTCCGCGAAGTCCAGGTTGTACACGTCGGCTACCGCAAAGGAGATGTTGTGCACGCCGTTGCGCTGTGCCTCCGCACGAGCCTCCCCGAGTGGCGCCGGATCGTTGTCGATGCCCACCACGCTGCCAGGCGTGACCCTCTGGGCGACGTCGGTGGTAATGGTGCCGGGACCGCAGCCGATGTCCAGCACGTGCCGGCCCGGCTTGAGGTACGGGATCAGGTAAGCGGCGGAGTTGGCCACCGTTCGCCATCGGTGCGACCTCAGCACGCTGTCGTGGTGGCCGTGGGTGTAGGTGTTTCGCTGGTCTGGCACCGGATCAGTGTGCAGCCATCAACGCGCACAGCGCGCCGCACCTCGATCAGGGATCTCGACAGTTGAACACGAGTGGACTTCGGCAACTTCACCGTGACGATCGTCGAGGACGTCGGCGGGGCCACCGTGCCCGGTACCAACGCCAAGATTCCCAACAGCTTCGTCTACCAGTTCGTGCCGATCAACCCGACCGACCTGACCAAGGGCAAGCTGCAGGCGTTGCAGGCCTCCTCAAACACCACCGGTCAGCCGGTCACGTTCCAGCCCATCGACGCCACCCACCCGCAGGGCAACGCGTTCTCGCCAGACCAGAAGGCGCTGCCTCGGGCGTGGCCTTCGCCGCGAACGCACTGGCCAAGGCGGCCGGCGCAACCCCGTTCAAGCGGCCCGAGAACGGGCAGTTCCGCCCGGGCAGCAACTTCCAGGAGTACTTCTTCGACGAGACCGGCGACACCAACGCCCTCAGCATCGCCAACGCGGACTTCGGCGGCTGGGGCGGCGTGCTCAAGCTCACCCAGGCCAACCCGACAGCGAACACCGGCAAGCTGTCGCTGGTCTACAAGGGCGACCAGGCACACACCGGCTTCGACAACCTCGCCTTCACCGACGCCGGCCAACTGGCCGTGGTCGAGGACGCCGGCGACCTGCTGCACGCTCAGCGCAACGCGCTGGATTCGGGATTCCTGTTCGACGTGACCCAGAGCTACGCGGGCGGCCGCCAGCCGCTGCGCTTCCTGGCCGAGGGCCGCGACCCGCCGGCGACACTGTGACAACCCGACCTGGGAGGTCATCCCAGCGCGGCGCTGACGAGCGCAGGCTGCGGGGGCGTCGCATCCGATGAACCGTGCGACGTCCCCGCGGGGGGTGTTGACTGTTCGGATTGCTAGCACCGGCTAGCGTATGCCGGTGACTGATAGGCCGTACCGCTGCGTGGCGCGTACCGCAGTGGGCTTATTCCGGACGCTGGACCTGCGGATCGACGTCGTCGGACAGGAGCACGTGCCGGCCGCCGGCGGCGCTGTGGTGGTGATGAACCACACCGGCTACCTCGATTTCGCACTCGCTGCCCTGCCGTTCTGGCGCGAGAGTGGCCGGTTCGTGCGTTTCATGGCCAAACAGGAGGTCTTCAGCCATCGAATAGTGGGGCCGCTGATGCGCGCCATGCATCACATTTCGGTCGACCGCGCGGCGGGGGCGGCCTCCTTCCGGGCCGCGGTCGAGGCGTTGCGGGCGGGCGAGTTGGTGGGGGTGTTCCCCGAGGCGGGGATCAGCCGCAGCTTCTGCCTCAAGGAGTTCAAGTCCGGCGCCAGCCGGATGGCGCGCGCCGCGGGTGTCCCGCTGATCCCGGTGACGCTGTGGGGCAGCCAGCGGGTGTGGACCAAAGGTCGCAAGCCAAACATCCGGGCCGCGCGCCATGTCCCGATCAGCATCACGATCGGCGCACCACAGCAACCCAGCCGCGGGCCGGCTACCGATACCGCCCTGCTCGACGTGATGAGCGCGCTGCTCGACAAGACCCGGGCGCGCTATCCCGACATGCCGGGTGACGATCCCTGGTGGGTGCCGGCGCACCTTGGGGGTACCGCTCCCACGCCGCAACGAGCCGCCGAGTTGGACGCCGCGGATCAGCTGGAGCGAGGGCAGCGCCGTACGCAGCCGTGAGTGGGAAACAGCGCTATAAACACTGTTTCCCACTCACGAGCAGTTTACTGCCGCTCAGCTGCCCGAGCTTGGGCTTGCGCGCGATGCTCCTCGAACCGGTTGGCTTGCCCGTCGAGTTGGGTGAGGAACTCGGCCAGCTCGACGCGGGCCTTCTCGCCCTCCGCGTCGAGCCCATCGAGGTCGAACACCCCCCAGTGCCGCAGCAGCGGCAAGATCACTTCATCGTGGTGGATGCGGAGGTCGTAGATGCCGGCGCGGGCGATCTGCGCGGCCTTGCGGGCGAAGCCGGGGATGACGATTCCTGGCATGTTGAACGCGACGACCTCGTCGGTGATCGCGCGCAGGGTCGGGCCGGGGGAGACGTCCAGCGCGGCCTTGAGCAGGTTGCGGTAGAAGACCATGTGCAGGTTCTCGTCGGTGGAGATTCGAGTGAGCAGCCGTTCGGCGATGGGATCTCCGGCATGGCGACCGGTGTTGCGATGCGAGATGCGGGTGGCGAGTTCCTGGAAGGAGACGTAAGCCAGGACATGGAGCAGTGGCGACTCCTGGGTGTCGTAGCCGGTCTCCATAACCTGCATCCGGGCCCGCTCCAGCTCCACCGGGTCGACGCCGCGGGTCACCAGAAGGTAGTCGCGGATGCAGTAGGCGTGCCGACCCTCCTCCGCGGTCCAGCGATGCACCCAGGTGCCCCAGGCGCCGTCGCGCCCGAACGCACGCTGGATCTCCCGGTGATAGCTGGGCAGGTTGTCCTCGGTGAGGAGGTTGACCTCCATCGCGGTCCGGGCGATCGGCGACAGCCGCGACTGCTCCGGGTCCCACGCCTGCCCGCCGAGATCGGCGAAGTCGCGGCCGAGACTCCACGGCACGTACTCGTGCGGCAGCCACTCCTTGGCGGCGGTGAGGTGCCGGTGGAGATTCTCGGTGACCACCGGCTCGAGTTCGTGCAGCAACCGGACGGTGTCCGAGGTCGTCGTCATTGAGGTCCTCAGCAGCAGATCGGGACGGCCTAGAAGTACCACCGTAGCGTTCGCCCCGCCGGGCTCGCCCATCCCGCCTGCCCGGCACGCCAAGCTTCCTCGATAGTCAGCGGCGGCATCGTTCACCGGCTGGGCAACAGCTCCCGGATGCGGTCCCACCGAGCCCACGCGAGCCCCGCGCGGAGGAGAAGCAACGCCACTGCCGGAGCGGGGTTTCCGCCGATGAGGAACACGTGAGTGGCGATCGCGACCAGCCACAGGGCGGTCAACGCCAGCGCGGCAAGGCCGGCCAGGCGCGGGATCAACAGCCCCTGGCGGCATAGTGGACCGGCTGGAACGCGCCGGCCTGGTCTGCCGCACCCGTTGCGCGCAGGATCGTCGCAGTTGTTTCGCCGCGCTCACCGTCGCCGGCGTCGAGCGGCTCGCCGCCGACGTACCGGACACCGTCGACGCCATCGATCGCTGGCTCACCGGCCTCTTGACCGCGGAGCAGCTCGTGACTCTCATTGACGCCTTGCACACGGTGCGCGCCGCCGTGCACTCCGATGCGACCGCCGGAGCAGACGAGGCGTGACGCCGGGGCTGCGGTGCTGGATTCTTGAGTGTCCACTACTTGTAGTGATATAAATACGCACCGTTAGGTTACACGCTTCCTTCAAATGGCCTCTTCACCAGTACGTGACTGATCCATAGCGTTGAGCGACCGTCGGGGAGCTCTGTGGGTCATGTAGCTCAAACGAGAGGACCTGATCCGTGCTCGTCCGAAGCCGCCGTCGGGCGCTGGCTGCTGCCATGGGCGCCCTGCTCAGTGTGGGCATGGCGCTACCTGCGTCGGCTGCGTCCGCATCGCCGGAGCCCATCAGCTCTGCGCAGCGACTGCTGGCCTTGCAGGGTCTGATGGCGGTGCTGGACTCCCGGTCGGGCTCGGTCCCGAACTCGGTGACCGGCTGGTACGTCGACCCGGCCAGTAACTCCGTCGTCGTGCTGGCTACCGATGACGCGGCCGCGCGCACCTTCGCGGCAGGTCAGCGCCACGTGCGCATCGAGCACGTCGACGCCCGCCCGCGGCTGCTCGCCGACCTGCGCGGGGGTGACACGATCACCACCAGCGTGGGTGGGCGCTGCTCGGTCGGTTTCAACGCCATCTCGGGCCACACCCGCTACATCATCACCGCCGGGCACTGCACCAAGCTGGGTGGCACCTGGTCCGGCCCGGGCGGCACCGCCATCGGCCCGGTCGCGAAAACCACGTTCCCCGGTCATGACTTCGGGCTGGTCGAGGTGACATCGGCGGCCTGGGAGCAGACCCACGATGTCGACAGCGACCACGGCTACCTCAACGTGGCCGGAGACGCACCGGCCGCGGTGGGCGACCAGGTCTGCCTGTCCGGGTCCACCAGCGGGTACCACTGCGGCAAGGTGGTGGCGGTCGGCGAGACCGTGAATTACGGAGACGGCGATGTCGTCAATGGCCTCACCAGGACCGACATGTGCGCCGAGGCCGGTGATTCCGGTGGCTCCATCATGAGCGGCAGCCAGGCTCAGGGCACCCTGTCTGGTGGCTCCGGCGGCTGCCTGCTCGGCGGCCAGACGTACTTCCAGCCGATCCAGCAGGTGCTGTCCACCTACGGGCTGACCCTCATCACCGGCGCAGCATCCCAGGACCAGCGCTAACGCGACGACCGCAGCCGCTGCGCGAAGGCGGCGGCGGTCGCCTGCGGATCGGCTGCCTCGGTGATCGCGCGTACGACCACGACCCGGTCCGCACCGGCGGCACGAACCTCCTCCAGCCGCTGCATGTTTTCGATGCCCCCGATGGCGAACCACGGCCGGGTCGGAGTTGCCGTCGCGACGCGACGGATCAGGTCGAGCCCGGCGGCCGGGCGCCCCGGCTTGGTCGGGGTGGCCCAACATGGTCCCGCGCAGAAGTAGTCCACCCCGGGTTGGCCGGCGGCGCCGGCGGCCTGCGCGGAATCACTCGTGGATCGGCCGATCACCACGTCGTCGCCGAGTATCCGGCGAGCCCAGCTGACCGGCAGATCGTCCTGCCCCAGGTGCAGCACCTGGGCACCGGCGGCCAGCGCGACGTCGGCCCGGTCGTTCACCGCCAGCAGCGCGCCGTGGCGCAAGCACGCGCCGGCGAGTATCTCAAGGGCGACGAGCTCGTGTCGCGCCTCCAGGGCCTTGTCTCGCAGTTGGACGATGTCCACACCGCCGGTCAGCGCCGCGTCGGCGAACTCGGCGAGGTCTCCCCGGTCGGTCCGGGCATCGGTGCACAGGTACAGCCGCGCGTCGGCCAGCCGGGTCCTGATCTGCTCGCCGTCCATCTGGCGACCGTATCGAGGTAGGCTGGAAACCGGTCCGCACGGGAGCCCGACCGGGCTGAGAGGGGGTCATCGCGACCCCGACCGTCGAACCTGATCCGGGTTATGCCGGCGCAGGGAGCGTGATGAGCCGTTCGGCTGGGACCGTCGCCGTGGTCGGTGGCGGCATCATCGGGTTGAGTTGTGCGTGGCGCGCCGCGTCCGCGGGGTTCGCGGTGACCGTGCACGATCCCGCGCCGGGATCGGGAGCCTCGCGCGTCGCCGGCGGGATGCTCGCCCCGGTCACCGAGGCGGTGCCCGGTGAGGCGCAGGCACTCGCGCTGGGGACGGCGTCGCTGCGCCGCTGGCCGGCGTTCGCGGGCGAGCTCGCCGCCGCCGGCGCCGACCCCTGCCTACGGACCCGAGGCACGTTCGTGGTCGCGGTGGATCCTGGCGACCGCGGAGAGCTGGACAGGCTCGCCGAGCAGCTGTCCCGGACCGGGCGGCAGGTGGAAGTGCTTTCCGGCCGGCAAGCGCGCCGGGCCGAGCCGTCGCTGGGCCCGCAGGTGTGCCGGGCGTTATCGGTCCCGGGCGACCTCTCGGTGGACAATCGCGCGCTGCTGGACGCCCTGCTGGCAGCCTGCCGTGGCGTCGGGGTGCGCTTTCACGGCGAACGGTGTGCTCGGCTGCCTGCGGCCGATGCGGTCGTGTTGGCTGCGGGTGCGCACAGCGCCGCGCTGCACCCCGCACTGGCTCGGGTGATACGCCCGGTGAAAGGGGAGATAGTGCGGTTGAGGTCCCGTCCGGGCACGTTGGCGCCGCCGTCGCGGACCGTCCGCGCGATCGTCGGGGGGCGGCACAGCTACCTGGTGCCCCGCGACGGCGGAGGCCTCGTGCTCGGCGCCACCCAGCGGGAGACCGGTTTCGACACCGACGTCACGGCCGGTGGCGTGCGAGAGCTGCTCACCGACGCCGAGCGGGTGCTGCCCGCGATCGCGGAGTACACGCTGGAAGAGGTGGCGGCCGGGCTGCGTCCGGGCAGCCCGGACAACCTGCCGGTGATCGGCGAGCTGGAGCCCGGCGTGTTCGCCGCCACCGGTCACCACCGCAACGGCATCCTGCTCGCCCCGCTGACCGCCGACGCGGTGCTCGCGTTGCTGCGCGGTGAGCCGGTGCCGGCGGAGGCGCAGCCGGCTACGCCGGCACGCCTGGTGAGCAGGGCGCCATGACGGTGACAGTGAACGGGCAATGCTGGGAACTGCCGGACGGCAGTGCGCTGGCCGATGTGCTCGCGCGGCTCGGCGCGCCGTCGCGCGGTGTCGCGGTGGCCCTCGACGGTGCCGTGGTGCCCCGTGTGTTCTGGGCCGGCACAGCATTGCGGGATGGCGCATCGATCGACGTGTTCACCGCGGTGCAGGGAGGTTGACTCAGATGGCAGACGATCCGCTGGTCATCGCGGGGCGGGAGTTCGGCTCGCGACTGATCCTGGGAACCGGGGGGGCCGGCAACCTCGCCATCCTGGAGCAGGCGTTGCTCGCCGCGCAGACCGAGCTCACCACAGTCGCCATCCGCCGGATCGACACCACCGGCGCCGGTGGTGGCGTGCTTGACGTACTGACCCGGCACGGGATCGAGCCGCTGCCCAACACCGCGGGTTGCCGCAGTGCCGCGGAGGCGGTGCTCACCGCTGCACTGGGCCGGGAGGCGCTGCAGACGTCCTGGGTCAAGCTCGAGGTCATCGCCGACGACCGCACCCTGTTGCCCGATCCGATCGAGCTGCTCGACGCCGCCGAACAGCTCGTCGACGACGGCTTCACGGTGCTGCCCTACACCAACGACGACCCGGTGCTGGCCCGCAAACTCGCCGATGTGGGATGCGCGGCGGTGATGCCGCTGGGCTCGCCGATCGGTACCGGCCTGGGCATCCGCAACCCGCACAACATCGAGATGATCGTCGCGCAGGCCCGGGTGCCGGTAGTGCTCGACGCCGGGATCGGCACCGCATCAGAGGCGGCCTTCGCGATGGAGCTGGGCTGCGATGCGGTGCTGCTGGCCACCGCCGTCACCCAAGCCGACGACCCCCCGCGGATGGCCGAAGCGATGCGCCTAGCCGTGCAAGCGGGCCGCCACGCCCGGCTGTCCGGCCGGATCCCGAAACGGTTCTGGGCCCAAGCCTCCAGCCCCGACCGCTAACCGCGGGAGCGGTACGGGCGTCGCTGATGGTGGTATCGAGGGTCGCGCTGCTTCAACCCGCTGCTGGGTTCACCGATCGCATCCTTGATCACGATCTGGGAAGAATTAACCGCGTTTCAGAGGCTGTTGCCAAATCAGCGGGGGGTTGCCCCGTGGGACTCAGTTGTGGATCTCGTTTCGGGTGAGATCCGCTAGCGGATCTCACCGACGCCCAACGACCTGCCATGATCGCCGAAACTGAGCGATGGCAGTGCGATCCTGCACGGATACCGCTCACTATTAGCGATCTTGGGAACGCGGGCAAGGCGATTAAGCAACAGCCACTTCAGCGCGGCTGTTTCTTCCCAAACAGCGATCAGTGCGGACTGGCGATCGGCGTTGCCGGGCACGATGGTTCTTCCCACGCCAGGCCACGCCGCTGCTGGTCACCGTGAGGAGGCCGGTGGTGGCTGTCCCTTGTGGGGCTTATCCGGGCTGGACACCGCGACCATACGCACCGTCGTGGCGGGCGCGGAGGTCACCATGAGTGCGGTCGATGGGTATTGAGGTAATCGCCGTCCAGGCCATCGATGAATCCCCACCAACCACCGGCAGGCTGCGCGGAGGAATTAGACATGTGGTGCATCCGCTGGGTGTGCCCAGCGGATGCACCGCGCCCGCGGTGGGCGATAGGCCGTCGACCGCGGTATCGCTGCGCCCCGCAGGCGAACTGCACAGATCCAGCAGGCGTGCAGGGGATGGCGAGAATCACTAGGAGTGGCTGGGGTCCATGTACAGCACTTCCCAGATGTGCCCGTCGGGATCCTGGAAACTCCGCCCGTACATGAAACCCTGGTCGCTTGCGAAGTGCCCCGGCAACCCGCCCGCCGCGAGGGCCTTGTCGACCAGCTCGTCGACCAGCTCGTCGACCCGCTGTCTGCTGTCGACTCCCAGCGCCAGGATCGCCTCGGTGCTCTTCGTGGCATCGGGTGTCCTTGTTGGTGAACGTCTTGAAGAACGGCTCCACCAGCAGCATGGCGTGGATGTCGTCGCTGATGATCATGCAAGTCGCGTTCGCGTCGGTGAACTGCGCATTGAATGAGAAGCCGAGTTCGGTGAAGAAGTCGATCGACTTGCCAAGGTCCTTCACCGGAAGGTTGACAAAGATCTTCGTGGACATCGATTTCCTCATTTCTGTCGAGTTCACGAGGCCGATCGGTACGCCCGGCGCCACGCGATGAGACCGAGAATGATGCCGAGGAATGCTGGCGTGAGTGCCATGACGACAGAACCGAGAACGAGGACCTGGCTAATGACTGCACCGATCATGACGCCGGCCAGTCCGAGAGCGGCCAGAGCGGCCAGCCGGGGGATCAGCAAGCCGATCGCGCCGGCGAGCTCAAGGCCGCCGACCAGGTACCGCAGCCACTGACCGGCGCCGATCTGGGTGAACATCTCCACCGCGTACTGCTGACCGACGAGCTTGGGGCCGGCCGCGGCGAGCAAGAAGAACGCCGCTAGCAGCACCTGCACCACCCGCAGGGCGATGTCCGTGGTCCGCTCGCGAACGGCGGCAGGCGCCCTGAGAGTCTGGTTCGCCACCATGGTGATCCTCCTGTTCCTCGAAACGGGGTCACCGAGGTAGACCGCAGCCGCTGCGAGAACTCATCGGCCAGCGAACGTGGTGGCGACGGTCCGGTCGAAGGCGCCGGTTCAGCCTTGGGGTGGATCCCAGTGGGTAGGTACCTTCCTCATCCTGCCGTCGCAGGCACACGGTTCGGTGTTCACCGTCCGCGACTTCGCCTCGTGGGCCGGCAATGTCGATGGGGGTGGCGGGGAGACCGGTCGCTGATTCTGAGCGGGCGCGACCGACACCGAAGAATGGACCGCCGGGGCGGGCTGTTGCACCGGGCGGTAGTGGGTTGGGGGCTCCGACGGCACCGCAGCGGGCGCAGGGGCGGCAGGTGCAGGCGCGGCAGGTGCAGGGGCGGCGATAGCCGGAGGTTTCGGGGCAGCATGCGCAGAGACAGCGCCATCCTGATGCACCGAGACAGACTGACCAACGGGCGGCGGTGGAGAATGGGTGGTGAACACCCCAGACGACACTGCCGCCAACACCAGGACAAGCGCGGCGCTCGCCACCAGGGCGATCACGGTGCTACGCAGACTGAGCATGGCCCCTCCCCCAAGCCTTGCTGGCTGAATGTACTTCTGACTAAGCGTGAGAAGACCCCGTTCCGTTAGCCGACATCAGCGAGTCACCTGTTCGGGTTGATCAGGCTCGGCCCGATGGGTAGTGCCCGATAGGTTATGCCGGGTGCCGAGCAGAGTCAGGGCCGCTGCTGGCGTCTCGGCGGTCTGATCGGGCGGAGAGTCACCGGCCGGCCAGGACCTGCCGTGGCTCACCCAGATCGTGCGGAGTCCGCTGGACCGCCCACCGCGACGTCTAGTTCAGGATCGTCACCCACGACCCAGCTCGGCGCGCTGCTCAGCACTCCAAGCCGTTCCCGCGCGATGGTGAAGATGGCCGGATCAGGCTTGCGGATCCCGATCTCCTCCGACACGCAGCAGCCGTCGAGGAGGTCGAGGATGCCAGTGCGGCGCAGCTTGCCCAACTGGTTGTCCACCCGACCATTCGAGACGACGACCAGCCGCCACCCGCCAGCACGCAGATCGGCCAACGCGTTGATCACCCCTGGCAAGGCGACGGTGAGCAGTGGCATCTGCGCCCGGTAGTCGTCCCACAGCCCGTCCGCGTCGCGACTAGTGCCAAAGTGTTCGCGCACAAGGGCGAAGAAGCGGCCGCGCTCCTTCACAGCTCGGTCCGCTTCTTTCAGCCAGCCCAGCGCTTGGGCGTCGAGGCGCTCATTCTCGACGAACCGGCGCGTCCAGAGGTCAAAGCCGGCATCCCGATCGACGAGGGTCCCGTCGAGGTCAAGCAGAGCGAGCATTCTGCAATCGTCTCGCATGTGTCGCGCCCATTTCGGGTGAGGCGGGGCAGCGGCGCCACGGACCGTGAGCTCATGTGTGAGGGGTCGTGCAGGCGCTCGTGCCTCGCCGACTTCCCGGCCAACCGCGTGCCCGCTGCGGGCAGCGCGGGTCGCCGGTTGGGGTAACGTCCCGCCATCACGAACATGCCACGCCGTCTTCGTCTCGCTGTTGCGCCGGTGCTCGCCTGCGCGGTGCTGACCGTGGTCGGCTGTGGACGCCCTGCCGCCGACCCGCCTCCGGTATCCACAGCGCTGACGCCACAGGTACTCGCAATGCCGCAGGTACTGTCGCCGCCGGCCATCGTTGACGTGGCCCCGCCGCAGTCGCCGCCGGCCGAGTGCTCGGACGGCGGGTGGAGCTGCACTCAGCAGCAGCGGTTCGCCGCCGCCGGCGCCTACATCAGCCGCAACGTCAGCGGCAATGGATACCTGGCCGTGGTATTCACCGATCGGCAGACCGGGACAGCGTGGCGATTCGGCCCGACGCAGCACGAGGGTTGGACCGCATCGACCATCAAGCTCGCGATCGCCGCTGACCTGTTGCGCCGGCAGCGTGCCGGCCAGATCACGCTGACCGCTACCGACCGGCACGACATGGCCACCATGCTCAACTTCTCCGACGAAGCCGCATCGGACCGGCTGTGGGCCAAGTACGGCGGCGACGCCATGCTGGCCCGGTTCCGCAACCAGTACGGCATGACCGGCCTGCACTTCGTGCCCGGCTTCACCGCCAAGACGTACTGGGGCTTCGTCAAGTGCACCACCGATGACCTGACGGCCCTCATGCATTACGTCTTCACCCAGGTGAACCCGACTGACCGGACGTATCTGGTGGACGCGCTGCGCGGGGTGGCGCCGAACCAGCAGTGGGGGGTCTGGGCCGCCGGCTCCGACCAGCGGCCGGGGAACAAGGACGGTTGGTCGTTTGAGTCCGATTCCTACGGCAAGCACTGGGTGACGAACACGGTCGGCTTCGCCGGGCCCGACGAGCGTTACCTGGTCGCCGTGATGTACCAGGTAGATCCGCGTGGGACGCTGCCCGGTGGCGTGCACACCATCAGCGACGTGGTTGCTTTGCTTTTCGGCAAGCCGATCCCGGCCCGGATCACGGTGCCGGCACCGGACGGTTGAGCCACGCGCTGCCGGCCGCCGCGAAACGCTGCCTGGCCGACAAGGGGTTCGCCCGAACGACGTCGCGCGACATCGCGAACACGGCCGGGGTGAGCCTGGCCGGGTGGACCCGGGCGGTGGAGGCGTTCGAGGCACACCGCACGCTGCTGGTGGCCAGTGTCGAGGCACTCGCACAGGTGGACCGGTCGCCGGAGGTCCGGGCCTCGCTCGCTGACGGGCTGCGACAGGGCCGGGAGGGTCTCGCCGAGCTGTTCGGCACCCCCGACGACGATCCGCGGCGCCCCGTCGGGTTGTTCCTCCAGGCGCTGATGACCGGCGTGATCACGCAGTGGATCGTCGATCCGGCAAGCGCCCCAGCCGGCCCGGAGATAGCCCTGGCGCTGCGCCGGCTCTGCGCCGCCACGGCGCCCGATCGTCCGTTCCCTTAGCCGGCGACTGCGTCTCTACGATGTCGGTATGTGCCGCAACATCCGCCCACTTCACAACTTCGACCCGCCTGCGACACGGGACGAGGTGCACAGCGCGGCGCTGCAGTACGTGCGGAAGATCAGCGGGTGCACCAAACCGTCGCGGGTTAACGTGGAGGTGTTCGACCGGGCGGTCGAGGCGGTCGCCGACGCCTCGCTGCGCCTGCTCGACGAGCTGGTGACGGCTGCACCACCGAAGGATCGAGAGGTCGAAGCCGCAAAGGCCCGCGAGCGGTCCGCCGCCCGCTTCGCGACCTGACGGCAGCACCGTCCCCCGAGCCGACCGATCCGCGAAGAACAGTTGATCCGACCAGGCAAATCCTTATGACTACGGCAGTTGGCGTTGCTGCCGCATCGACTCGCGGGTCTTGACTGCAACCGTAATTGAGGCGAGCTCGACATCGTTCTCGACACAGACGAGTTCGACGCGCTGGCCGCCCGCCGTACTGAACCGCGCTATGGGCCTACCTCTGCGGGGCTAGTTGCTGCAGCGCCCACGTGTTTCCGTCCGGGTCGCTGAAGGTGACGAAGGAGCCCCAGGGCTGGACGTCGACCTCGCTGGCTGCCACACCGTGGCCGATGAGCTCCCGCCGGGCGGTCTCGACGTCCTCGACGACTACCTGCAGGCCTTGCTGTGAACCTGGCGGCATTTCGGTGATGCCGGTACCCAGCACGATGGAGCAGGCCGACCCGGGAGGGGTGAGCTGCACGAAGCGCAGGGCATCGTTGACCTGGTGGTCAATGTCGGCGTGGAAACCGACCTGCTCCACGTAGAAGGCCTTGGCGCGGTCGACGTCGGTCACGGGAACGGCTACAAGCTCGAGTTTCCAGTTCATGGCCGCAATCTATGCGCGGGGTCGGACAGTCCGGGGGGTCGATGCCGGAGTGCCGCTACCCCATAACGTGCCGCCCGAGACGGTAAGGACGGCGGTGTCGGGGTTTGGCCGTGAACTCGACGTCACCGACGTTGAGGGCGCCCGACACGTCGGCCCGTGCTGTTGTCGTCGATCCTGCTCGTGTTGGCCACCGCGGGCGTCGTCGCCGCCGTTGGGCACGCGCTCGGTTTGAGCTGGCCGGTGGCGTGGGTGCTCGGCGCGGTGGTCACCCCAACGGATGCGACGGCGGTCGCAGCGGTCGCCGGACGGTTGCCACGCCGCTCGCTGACCACTCTGCGTGCCGAGAGCTTGATCAACGATGGAACGGCTCTGGTGGTGTTCGCCATCGCCGTACAGGCTGCCACCGGCGAGCAGGAGTTCGGCGGGGCTCGGCGGTCGCGCGCTTCGGCGTTGTCATACGTGGGTGGGGCGGCAGCCGGGCGTGCTTGCGGTCGTCGTGTGCGGGCTCGCGCTGAGCCAGACGGGCCCGCGACTGGTCTCGGCGCGCACCCGGCTGCAGGCGCGCGCGTTCTGGCGGCTCACCACGTTCCTGCTGAATGGGACGCTGTTCGTGCTCGTCGGCCTCCAGCTGCGCAGCGCGATGCAGAATCTGGTCTCCTACTCGCTGGTCCAGGCAGTATGCGACGCGCTGCTGGTCGCCGCAGCGGTCGTTGCCACCCTGCTGATCTGGTATTACACGGTGCCCTACATCATCCGCGGGATAGACCGGCGCCCGCAGCAGCGGCTGCGCCGGGTCGGTGCACGGCACCGGTTCCCCTCCGCCTGGGCCGGATTCCGCGGTGGTGTTTCCCTGGCTGCCGCGCTTGCCGTCCCCGCTACTGTCGTGGATGGCTCACGGTTCCCCGGCCGCGATCTCATCGTCCTGGTCACGTTCGGAGTGATTCTGGTGACCTTGCTGCTGCAGGGCCTGACGCTGCCCGCGGTGCTGCGCTGGGCCCGACTGCCCGACGACGGCGCCGAGGCCGTCGAGCAGCAGCTGGCCGATCGCACGGCCACCCAGGCCGGCCTGGCCGCGTTGCCCGACGTCGCGCTCGCCTTGAGATCTCACCGGCCGTCGCCGCCCGGGTCCGCGCCGAATATGAAGAACCCCTTCGCAATCTTGCCGATCCGGCTGACCACGACGCCGAGGACGACATCGGTCGAGCAGACCACGACGACCACGAGAGGTTGCGTGCGACGCTGCTGGCCCACAAACGCATTGCCGTCGTCCGACTCCGCGATGCGAGGCGGATTGACGACATCGTGCTGCGCCGTGTGCAGGCCCGGCTCGACGCCGAGGAGGCTCGGCTCGCGGCACGCGCCGGCCTCGACGACGACTGAAGTGCGCCGTGCCCTGTGGGCACGCCAAGGGATCTTTCGGGGGCACTTCGCGTCCGGTCAGCTACCGGTTCGAGGGTTCCTGGCGATGCGGTGGAACGCGACCGCGACGGCGAGGGTGGCGAGCAGCCCGCCGGCGCCGCCGACGAGGAACGCAACGCGCGGGTTGGCGAGGTCGATGAGCAGGCCGCCGAGGAGGTAGGCCAGCGCGGCGGCGATCCCGATGGCGCCGTAGAGGCTGCCGAAGACGCGACCGAGCAGCTCGCCGGGCACGCTGCGCTGCAGCAGGGTGTTCACCGCGACGTCCATGGCGGCGACGCCCAGCCCGCGGACGGTCTGCACGGCGAAGGCGGCGGCGACGGCCCAGGCCAGCCCGGTCAGGAGGTTCCCGGCGCTGCTGATCGCGAAGCCGGCCAGCAACAGCGTGCCCATCGCGACCCGGCGGTGCGGCCGGGCGAGCAGTGCGTATCCGATGAACAGACCGATGCCGGCCGCGGCCAGCAGCAGCCCGACCGCGGATCGCCCGCCCCCCAAACTGTCGGTGGCCAGGAACACCAGTGCGACGTCGTCGATGCCGTTGAAAGCCACGATCGCGAAGAAGCCGAGGCCGATAGCTCGAACCATCGGGGTGACCCAGATGTAGCGCAGCCCGGCCACGGTGTCGTCCAGAAAGGTGCCCCGCGCGGTGTCGGTTTGTGAGTCTCGTTTCCAGGACGGCAGGAACGTGAGCAGGATTGCTGAGGCGAGAAAGCTGGCGGCGTCGAGGAGCAGGACGCCGCGCGTGTCCAGGATGGGCAACAGCAGCGCAGCCAGCAGCGGGCCGAGTGCTTCGCCGCCGTTGGTGCCCAGCCCGATCGCGGCGTTGGCTCTGTTCAGGTCCCGATCTCGCACGATGGCGGGGACCGCGGCGCGTGATGCCGGCTGGAAGATCTGCCCGGCGATCGCGCGTAGTGCAACCAGGGCGAGCAGGAACGGCAGCGAGGGCAGCCATAGTGCGATCGCGACCATCAAGGTCGCTTGGGTCAGCTCGCAGGAGACCATGACCCGCTTGAGGTCGAAGCGGTCGCTGATCGTGCCGGTGAGCGGTCCGAGCAGGGCGGGGGCGAAGTCGCCAGCCAGCAGCAGCATCGCCACCGCGAGCGCGTGGCCAGTCGTCTCGGCGACGTGGAGCATGAGCGCCACCAAGCTGAGCGCGTCGCCGAGGAATGACACGGCGCGGGCGGTCCACAGCAGCCGAAACGGCCGGTTGATCCGCACCAGACGAAACGAGCTCACCCCACCGGCTGCTTCATCGGTCGACACGATCGCCGATTCTGGTCCTGGAGCGTGTTGTGGTCTGTGCCCTCGGCGACCTGGCCCGTGCAGCCGTGGGTCCGTTCACACTGCGCGTAGCATCTTCGTCGGCCTCCCCGTCGCAATCCTCTGGCCAAGGAAACCAGCCCGGCCGCCGCCAGGCGCGTGCGCTGTCAGGGAGCTGACAGTATCGGCGGGGTGGGTGCGCACAGTGCGTAAAATTCGTCTTAGTCGACAAGAAGGCCGCGAAGGTGCTCATCCTGCTGACCTACCTGCCGCCCGACGACGTTCCGGCTGCGGCGGGCAGCGAAAACATCATCTACCGGCCGGATCTCGCCGAGGCCAGCGCGGACGCCGTCGCCGAGGCACTCGTTTCTCTGAAGCCGAACGTCCTGATCATGGGACACGCGGCGGCGCCGGTTACGCTGGCCGCTTGGCGCACTGCCCGGCCCGACGCGCCACTGGTGGTCGTCAACGTGGGAGTTGCGGAAGCTGCGGGCGAGCCAACCCGTAGCAGCCAAGTCGAGGACGGCGTCGGCGACCTCGGCATCACGCATTGCCGAGCCGACGACACCGTGGCCGCGCTGAGAATTGCCGAGCGAACCTGGAATGAAGCCCTATCCACGGCGCCGCCGGTTCGCGCGTCCACCGATCGCTCAGTAACCCTGGTGGGCGGTGGCATCGTCAACCTGCTCACAGCGTTACACCTCGTCCGGCACGGCTACGAGATTATGCTCTATGACCGAGCGCCGGATCCCCGCCGCAATGCGCATTGGATGGCCTACGGCTGTACCCGTGGCGGCGGTGACGGGCGGATGTTCACACTGACCGAGGCCGACAGTTACAACAGCCGGGCATGGCGGCCGGATGGAACGTCGAATGATCTCCTGGGACGCTCAATATCTAACCACGGCTGGTTGGTGTCGAAGCCCGGTGATCTGGTGGAGCGGGAACGCCAGTGGGCCGACGAGTTCCACCGGATTCCGTCTTGGCTCGCAGACAGCTACAACGGAGATATTTTCGCGGTGAACAAAGCCGCCCAAGCGCGGTGGACCGGCTTGATCGAATCTGATCCTGAGCTGTTCGACGACACCACCGGATATCGGCAGGGCATTTTGCGCCTCTACGCCGAGATGGACTACTTCGGCTGGCACATCGCCCGCAATAACCGTGTCGGGGCCATCCAGCAGGTCCTCACGCCCGGCCAGGTGCGCGCCGATTATCCCGCGTTGCGCGATGCCTGCGCAGCCGGGACGATAGTGGGCGGGATTAAAGTTGTCGGCTTCACTGTCAATATCCACAAATTCGTGAGCCAGCTCGTCACCATGCTGGAGCTCGAAGGCGTCCAGTTCCATTGGGACGCTCCGGTGACCGGTATCCACCGGACGGAATCGGGAATCGTCGAAGCAATCGAGACGAGTCTCGGTGTCGTCCGTAGCCAGCACTACGTGCTCTCGCCAGGGGCGTACGGTGACGAGTTGCTGCAGGGTACCGCCTCGCACGGGCAGATCCAGGGAATGCTCGGAGTGTGGCTCACAGTGCCGAACATCGAGCCGCGCTTAGAGAATTCAGTGAAGATCGCACGCGAGGGTCATCGTGCGGAGGAAACCAACGTGACGCTCGCGACCGACGAGTTCGGTGCGCCGACCCTGGTCTGCGGATCTGGTTATGGCTGGACGGGGCTCAACCCGCACAACATCGATTCGACTGAGCTGGATGTGCTTTTCGACGCGCTGGAAGACACGTTACGCCAGTTCTTTCCGAAAGCGCTCACGGCAGCGCGAGTCGCCGGCACGCTCGACGCCAGCCGGCGGCTGTGCGTGCGGCCCTGGACAGCATCGTGCCTCGGCGTCTTCGAGAGGGTCGAGACGAGAGGGGGCGGAATGCTTATTGTGACCGGCGGGCACAATACCGGCGGCTTCGCCCAGTCTCCGGTGGTCGCCGAGGCGGTGCTGGCCGCGTTCGAGGGGCGAAAACACTCGATGCACGCCGGATACCATCCGCGACGTTTGGAGCGCTTCTACGGGGACGCTACTCCGGGGGCGTTTCCACCAGCTTGAGGATCACCTCACGATGGTGTTGGCCGTATTTGCTACCGAGTAAGTTGCGCACGATGGTGCCGTCTTCTGGCATCGTGTCCAAGGACAGCAACGAGTACGACCCGGACACCTCTCGCTCGCCCTTGGCGTTGCAGTCGACGACCTGGACCGGCATGCGCCCAATCCCTGTGTTCAGATGTTCCGCGACGATCTCTGCTCCGCACACGTAAGTCTCCTCCTCCGAGGTGACGAACTTCACCCGGTAGGACTTCTGGTCCTCACCCGAGTTCACCAAAATGGTGATCTCTCGGAATTGGTCCAGCGTTCGCGTGCTCGGCGCCTCCCACAGCTCGTCGAACTTCGTTCCGACGAATGTGCCCAGCTGCGCGCGCGGGCTCGTTTGATACTGAGCGGCGTTCCACGACGTGATGTTAACCGGATAGAAGGAGACCACGATGCGGTCATCCACGCGGTACATCTGCACCGGAGGCAGTGCGGAGTAGACGCGAATCTCGATGTTCCTCCGCAACTGCTCCGGCAAGTTGTTCCTAAAATTGTTCAGAACCAGTAGATTGTCCATAATGTTGTCGACGACGTTCGTCCGCCGCAGCAGGTCATCCGCGCGCTGCTCGGCCGCCCTGGCGTCCGGATTGAGCAGTAGTATGCGTACCTCAACGTTCTGCTCCAACGCCGCGCGAATCGAATCGAGGAACGGGCGCTGGTAACCATCCTGCAGGAGATCTGTCCACATTTCGAGGATCACGATGCGATGCCGCGCGTCCGCGGCCTGTCGGATGAATGCGCGATGGTCGAAGCGATCGAGCACGGAATCGCGGTGAAGTTCGGCGCGCTCGATGAAAGGGGCGATGACGAACAACACGACGATCGTGCCGATGAGGTCGGCAGCGAGGTTGAGGCTGAGATTCATTCCGTAGTCGGGCAGCGAACTGGAAATTCCGAGAAGAATCGCCACCACAGCGGCCAGGAATACCATGACGGCCAGGTAATAACGCCGACGTTGCATATACGCCCACATGTACCCCGACACTATGTAGCGCCGACGTTCCTCGCTCACGCAGACCCCCTGCAGTCATTCAGGATGCGCCCGTCTTTGGCTAATACCGGCACGTTCGACGGCACTGTATCGGGATACTTCATGCCGGTGCCGGTGTTGAGCACGACGACCTGCTCCGCACCGGTCAACCAGCCGTCCTCCCGCAACTGTGCGACGGCGGCGAAGCAGGCCGCGCCCTCCGGGCACACGAATGTTCCTTCAGCGCGAGCCAGCTCCCCCTGCGCATCGAGCAATGCCTCATCCGTGACGGCGACGGCGGTGCCGCCGGTCCCATACACCGCATTGAGCACTAGGAAATCACCCAGCGCCTTGGGCACGTTGATGCCGAACGCGACGGTCCGAGCGTCGGGGAACGGCTCACTCTCGGCCGCTCCGCGTTGGAAGGCCTGGACGATCGGCGCGCACCCAGTGGCCTGCACCGCGACCAGTCGCGGCAGTTCCCCGCGGATCCAGCCGAGCTCTCGCAGCTCGCGCAGCGCCTTGTAGATGCCGATGATCCCCACGCCGCCACCCGTCGGATAGACGATCACGTCGGGAGTCCGCCAGCCAAGCTGCTCGACGAGCTCGTAGGCCATCGTCTTCTTGCCCTCCAACCGGTAGGGCTCCTTCAACGTGGAAACTTCCTGGTAGCCCGCCCGGTCGGCGACTGAATCCGCGATCAGCTTGCCGGCGTCACCGATGAGGCCGTCTACCAGGTACAGCTCGGCCCCGCTGATCACACACTCCGCGCGGGTGATCCTGGGCGCATCTACCGGCATCATGATCAGACTGCGAATCCCCGCGCGGGCGGCGTATAGCGCCCACGCGGCGCCAGCGTTGCCATTGGTCGGCATCGCGACACCAGCGACCCCGAGCTCCGCGGCGCGGGACACCCCGACCGCTGCCCCGCGTGCCTTGAATGTCCCGGTCGGGATCAGACCCTCGTCCTTCATCAGCAGCCCAGGCATCCCGATCCGGCTGCCGAACACCGGCAACGTCACCAGCGGAGTCATCCCCTCACCCAGGCTCACCACCCGCTGGGCCGACCGCACCGGAAGCAGCTCGTGATATCGCCACAGAGTCGCCGCGCGACCGGAGATCTCTTCGCGGGTCACGGTCGCCGCCACCCGTTCAAGGTCGTAACGGGCCAGCAACGGCGCACCCACAGCTGAGGTGCCCTGGATCTCGTCGGCCGCATAGCGTCCGCCGGTACGCGCACACTCGAGGTGGGTCAATGCGGAGAACATCACCACGGGTGCTGGATGCGCCAGAAGGGGGAGACCGGGCCGAGTCCGGCGCCGAGTGGGTACGCGTGGGCTATCGCCTGCTTGATGTAGCGCTTGCCGTACCCGACCGCCTCGGGCATCGGGGAGCCGTGGGCAAGCGCGGAGGTGATCGCCGCGGCCAGCGAGTCGCCGCTACCGTGGGTGTGCGGGGTGGCGAGTCGGGGGCCGGTGAACTCGGTGAAGTCGGTGCCGTCAAACAGCAGGTCCAGGCACAGCCCGTCGTCGGCGCCGTCAGGTAGGTGGCCGCCCTTGATCAGGACCCACCGGGGTCCCAGCGCATGCAGCGCGCGAGCGGCCTCATGCTGCTCCGCGCGGGATTCGACGTCCACGCCGACGAGCAGCCGCACCTCGTCGAGGTTCGGAGTAACGAGGGTGGCCCGCGGAAGCAACTCGGAGCGCAACTCCGCCAAAGCGTCGTCGGCCAGCAGCGGATCGCCGTGCATGGAGGCGGCCACCGGGTCGACCACCAACGGCACCGAGCGACCGATGCCGACGTCGTCGCATACCTCGGCCACCGCCGCGATGATCGCAGCGCTGGACAGCATGCCGGTCTTGGCGGCGGCCACTCCCATATCGGTCGCCACCGCGCGGATCTGATCAGCCACAGTGGACGGTGGGATCTCCACGTAGCCGGCCACTCCCATCGAGTTCTGCACCGTCACCGCGGTGACCGCCACGCAACCGTGCACGCTGCAGACGGTGAAGGTGCGCAGATCGGCCTGCAGTCCCGCCCCACCACCCGAGTCCGACCCTGCGATGGTCAGCGCGACGGGGGGCGCCTCGGTCATGACCCAGTCACGCTTCGGCCACTGGCAGGTACACCTTTCCGCCGGCCGCGGTGAACTCGTCGGACTTCTCCTGCATCCCCACCTCAATGGCCTCCACAGTGGACAGCCCGTGCTCTTGCGCGTAGGCCCGGACGTCGGCGGAGATCCGCATCGAGCAAAACTTCGGCCCGCACATCGAGCAGAAATGTGCGGTCTTGGCCGGTTCCGCGGGCAGCGTCTCGTCGTGGTAGGACCGCGCGGTGTCCGGGTCCAGCGCCAGCGCGAACTGATCGTGCCAGCGGAACTCGAACCGAGCGGTCGACAGCGCGTCGTCCCACGCTTGGGCACCCGGATGGCCCTTGGCCAGATCAGCGCTGTGTGCGGCGATCTTGTAGGTGATCACGCCGGTCTTGACGTCGTCGCGGTCGGGCAGCCCCAGGTGCTCTTTGGGGGTGACGTAGCAGAGCATCGCGGTACCGGCTTGGGCGATCATCGCCGCGCCGATCGCCGAGGTGATGTGGTCATAAGCCGGCGCGATGTCCGTCGCCAGTGGCCCCAGGGTGTAGAACGGTGCCTCGTCGCACCATTCCTCCTCCAGGCGCACATTCTCAACGATCTTGTGCATCGGTACGTGCCCGGGGCCTTCGATCATCACCTGCACGTCGTGGCGCCGGGCGATCTGGGTCAGCTCCCCGAGCGTCTTGAGCTCGGCGAGCTGAGCGGCGTCGTTGGCGTCGGCGATGGATCCGGGGCGCAGCCCGTCGCCGAGAGAGAACGTGACGTCGTAGCGGCGCAGGATCTCACACAGTTCCTCAAAGTGTTCGTAGAGGAAGGACTCGCGGTGATGCGCCAGGCACCAGGCCGCCATGATCGACCCGCCGCGGGAGACGATGCCGGTCACCCGCCGAGCGGTCAGCGGCACGAAGCGCAGCAGCACCCCGGCGTGCACGGTCATGTAGTCCACACCCTGCTCGCACTGCTCGATCACGGTGTCCCGGTAGATCTCCCAGGTCAGCGACGCCGGGTCGCCGTTGCACTTCTCCATCGCCTGGTAGATCGGCACGGTGCCGACCGGGACGGGGCAGTTGCGCAGCAGCCACTCCCGGGTCTCGTGGATCCGCTTGCCGGTGGACAGATCCATGATCGTGTCAGCGCCCCACCGGGTAGCCCACACCATCTTGTCCACCTCCTCCTCGATCGAGGACGTGACCGCCGAGTTGCCGATGTTGGCGTTGACCTTCACCAGGAACTTCTTCCCGATGATCATCGGTTCCGACTCGGGGTGCCGGTGGTTGGCCGGGATCACCGCGCGACCGCGGGCCACCTCGGCGCGCACCAACTCGACGTCGAGGGCCTCGCGGGCCGCGATGAACTCCATCTCGGCGGTGACGATGCCGGCCCGAGCCCAGGCGAGCTGGGTGGCCGCGCCCCCCACCGGCTCGCGAGCGCCGATCCATGGCGCACGTAGTGGCAGGAGCCCGCTGTGGACGTCGATGCGGGCTTGCGGGTCGGTGTAGGGACCGGAGGTGTCGTAGAGGTCGAAGTGCTCCCCGTTAGTCAGGTCCACCCGGCGCGCGGGCACCCTCAGGTCGTCACCCACCTCGCGGTAGATCTTTCGCGACCCGGTGATCGGACCAGTGGTCACGGCAGGCTCGACGGTGCGATCGTGCAGGGTGGTCATGGGTCGCCCTTCCTACGCCGGCATTACCCGGACAGGTTCTGCGGTCGACAGCCCCGGACGTTGTCCAGCTGCCCTCTCAGCCCGCTTCGGTACGAGCTCCCGCGTGTTCGATTGACCTGACCGACCGTAGCGCTATCGAGAGCGAGCCCGCAAAAGTAGCGGATTCGTACCGGGGTACCGGTAGTATTCGGGTAGTCGCTTACGGTGACAACCGACCTCGGGGACTTCCATGCACGACATTTCTGGCATTTCGCCGCGCCGCGTCGCCCTGGTAGGCCAAGGCTATGTAGGCCTGCCGGTGGCTATTCGCGCTGTTGAGGTCGGTTTCGTCGTCGTCGGTTTTGACATCGACAAGACCCGCATTGATTGCTTACGCAAAGCTCAAACGTATATTGACGATATCACCGACGGTGACCTCGCGATCGCGATGAGCACTGGACGTTATCTGCCTACCGACGATCCGGCGGCGCTGACCGGCTTCGATGTCGCGGTCGTGTGCGTACCGACTCCCCTGCGTGACGGCGCACCCGATCTGAGCTACGTCGAGGATGCCGCAGCGATTATCGCTGCGCACATCACGCCTGGATGCTGCATCATCCTTGAGTCCACGAGCTATCCCGGTACCACCGAGGAGATCTTCATCCCGATCCTCGAAGCCGGCTGCGGCCTGCGCGCGGGGGTGGAGTTCTTCGCCGGCTACAGCCCCGAGCGCATCGACCCGGGAAACCAGATCTGGCGGTTCCATAACACCCCGAAGATCATCGCAGGGGTGAACCAGGCGTCGCTGCACGCGCTGCAGGACTTCTACGGCCGGCTCGTCGAACAGACGGTGCCGGTGCCCGGGCTCCGGGAGGCTGAGTTGGCCAAGCTGCTGGAGAACACCTTCCGCCACGTCAATATCGCGCTGGTCAACGAGCTCGCGGTGTACTGCCACGATCTCGGGCTCGACGTCTGGTCGGTGGTCGACGCGGCCGCAACGAAGCCTTTCGGCTTCATGAAGTTCATGCCTGGGCCCGGGGTCGGTGGGCACTGCCTGCCGATCGATCCCTCTTACCTGTCCTGGCAGGCGCGGCGGTCCCTGGGCCGGGCATTCCGTTTCGTCGATATCGCCAACGATGTCAATGACAACATGCCCGACCATGTGGTTTCCCGGGTGGTGACCCACCTCAACCAGCAGCGCAAGTCCGTCAACGGCAGCAGGATCCTGCTGGTGGGCCTGGCCTACAAACGAAACTCGCGGGACACCAGGAAATCACCGGCCGTCGCAGTTGCCAAGAAACTCGCCGATCTGGGAGCGGATCTCCGGGGAATCGATCCGCTCATCAGCGCTGACGAGTTCCCTGGCTACATCCGGATGGTGCCGTGTGAGTCGCGTCAGATCACCGAAGCCGATCTGGTTATCGTGCTCGCCGACCACGACGCGATCGACTGGGAGCTCTTCGAGCCGCATGCCGATCGGATCCTGGACACTCGCAACCGGCTGCGCTCCCGGTCGGTGGTGCGGCTGTAGGGAATAGCTTGTCCGGCGATGTTCCGGCCTGGACATGATCATGGTGTTCTGGGCGCCACGGTGCGCGTCGAGTGCTGTTGCGGCGCTAGCTGTTCCACACTTCCGGGTTGAGCAACTGGTCTGGCTGCTCACCGCGCATGTCGAGCTCGGCCCAGCGCGGATCAGTCATCGGCAGTGGTCCAGGCGTCGATGCCGGCACCGGCGAGCTCGCCGGATTTCACCGCTGCGTAGACGGCGTCCTCCTCGACCAGATTGCCGCGGCCGGTATTGATCAGAAAGGCG
>QHBY01000277.1:4914-5346 GCA_003244245.1 Pseudonocardiales bacterium | reverse complement strand
TGGCCCAGAGGTAGGAGAACTGGCCGAAACTCGACATCAGCACCCGGTCGCCCCGGTTGAGGGTGTTGGTGATCGCCGCCTCCCACGCCCCGGTCCCGGAGGAGGGATACATGACCACCCGACCGGTCTCGTTGGCGAAGACCGTCTTGAGGTCTGCGAACAGCGGCAGGGTCAGCTCAGGGAAGTCCGGCGCCCGGTGGTCCTGCATCGGCACGTTCATCGCGCAGCGCACCGCGTCCGGGACGTTGGTCGGACCGGGAATGAACAGGTGCATTGGTCCATTAGCCATGCCCGTCACCGCCCTTCAGAGTGGGGCGCGAGCTGCGGGTACAGCGGGTAGCGCTTGGCCAGGTCCCGGGTGCGCTCGCGCAGCGACGCTCGTTTGGCGTCGTCGAACTCGCCGGTGAGCGCTTCGGTGATGATCTTGCCGAT
>QHBY01000277.1:0-4857 GCA_003244245.1 Pseudonocardiales bacterium | reverse complement strand
AGCACCAGGTGGACGTCGGTGCCGCCGGTGAGGACGTTGAGCCCGCCGCCGAGCATCTCCTCGGCGAGCGCCCGGGCGCCGGCGCGGGTGCGCCGCTGGCGCTCCCGGAACTCCTCCGACGCGGCGATCCTCAGCGCCACCGCCTTGGCGGCGATCACGTGCATCAGCGGGCCGCCCTGCCAACCCGGGAAGGTCCGAGAGTTGATCTTCTTCCTGAACTCCTCCTTGCACAGGATCATGCCGCTGCGCGGGCCGCCCAGCGTCTTGTGGATCGTCGTGCTGACGACGTCGGCGTAGGGCACCGGGCTGGGGTGCTCTCCGGCGGCGACCAGGCCGGCGAAGTGCGCCATGTCGACGAACAGGTAGGCGCCCACCTCGTCGGCGATCTGCCGGAAGCGGGCGAAGTCGAGCTGGCGGGGGTAGGCCGACCAGCCGGCGAGGATCATCTTCGGCCGGTGCTCCTTGGCCAGCCGGGACAGTTCGTCCATGTCCACCCGGGAGGTCTCCCGGTCCACTCCGTAGGGCACCACGTTGTAGTTCAGCCCGGAGAAGTTGATCCTCATGCCGTGCGTGAGGTGCCCGCCGTGGTCGAGTTTCATCCCCAGGAACGTGTCGCCGTGGTCCATCAGGGCGCTGAAAACGATGGCGTTGGCCGAGGCGCCGCTGTGCGGCTGAACGTTGGCGTGCTCGGCCCCGAACAGCTCCTTGGCCCGGTCGATGGCCAGCTGCTCGGCCACGTCGACGTACTCGCAACCGCCGTAGTAGCGCCGGCCCGGGTAACCCTCCGCGTACTTGTTGGTCAGGACCGAGCCCTGGCAGTCCAGGACGGCCTGCGGCACGAAGTTCTCCGAGGCGATCATCTCCAGGGTGTTCTCCTGGCGGGCGAGCTCGTCGGCGAGCACCGCGGCGATCTCGGGGTCGACCTCGGACACGGGCTTGGTGAAGAAGTCAGCGGGCAAGTCAGCGGGCTGAGTACTCATCGGGGAATCCTCGGCTCGTAGGGCTGTGACGTGAGTAAATGCAGGGACTGGAGGTGGCTCGGTGCGTCGCACCCGCCTGTGTCGATCGGAAGCGGGCCGAACAGAACCGGGTCGATGCAAAACCTACCGCCGCCGAGGCTCGCGAACTCGTGATCCCGACCCCCCATCGAGGTCAGCATATCGGCGGGCAGCCCGGACAGACAGCCTTGTCTCGTTGATGACGGCCGGCGACGCCGCGAACGGAGCCCAGTCCTACCATCCTGCGCATGTCGCCGGTGTCTCGTGGTCGCAAGAAGAAGAGTAAGATCAACTCCGGTCTGCGGGCGCTTCGCACCGTCACACGTATGGCATGCAGACAGCTCAACCGCAATCGGCGTTCACGGCGTTGCAAGCGCTGCCGGGTCCGCCACGGCGGCCAGCGTGGTTCGATTCCGCGAATAAGGCTGTCCTCGATCGGGCGGCAAACGCTCCTCGTCACTGTCCGTGTCGCTCAGGGCCTCGGCGTTGCTGCGCGCAGCGGTGCCATGGGTGTGTCGCAACTCTTGCCGCAAAGTTGCCACCGGCGGCACCTCTGCAGAACATCCACCCATCTCATTCATGGGACGCTCGTGACGCATGTGGTTGCTTGGCACGTCCTCAACGAGGTGCTGACGTGGAAGACAGCGAGCATCCGACAGGAGACGGGACGGGGTCATGGGTAAGCGGCGGGTCCGGTCAGGGAATGGGCATGGCCCACTCGAACAAGGTCCAATGGCCTACCTGTGCCGTGACGCGATGCGGTTACGGCAGACTTTGTGACATGAGTACCCCGTCAGAGCGGATCTTCGCGCAGATCGAGGATGACACCGAGTTGCGCGACTTCCTGCCGCCGCAGGCTCGGCATCCCATGACGCTCGTACGAACAGCAGATCGGATCGCAGATGGCGTTGCGCTGCGGGAAGCAGCGGCGGACTTCCTTGACGATCTTCGGTGGGCCAGGGGACACGATGACGTCGCGCAGCGGATCGCCGACCGGCCACGCGATCTCGATCCGCGTACCGACGCGTACCTCGGAGCTTTGGCCGAGCACGTCGCTGCCGAGCGTGCCCTAGCCGCCCCACCCTGGTCGATCGAAGCGGGCCGGTTTCTCGCGCGTATCTGGTGGCCGCGCTACCCGGGGCTGTGGGCACGGGCCATTGTGGAGTCTCCCGCGGCGTTTCGTCGGCGGGGCATCCTGCTCGGTGCCGGAATGTTGAGCAGGGTGTAGCAATGCGCCGAGACGAAATACTGGCGGCTCTCACGGCGCTGGGAGCCGACTTGGCCGAACGCGGGCTGGTCGCCGATCTGTATGTCGTCGGTGGAGCAGCCATCGCTCTGGCATATGACGAACGCCGGGCTACCAGAGACATCGATGCGGTGTTCGCGCCGAAGAACGAGGTCTACGCCGCCGCCGCCCGGGTCGGTGCCGCGCTCGACCTACCCGACGGGTGGCTCAATGATGCGGTCAAGGGCTTTCTGCAAGGCCCGGACACCTTCTCCACCAGAATCCTCGATATGCCCGGGCTGCGATGTGAGGTGGCCAGCGCGGAGACCGTCCTCGTGCTGAAGTGTCTCGCACACCGCCTCGGGGAAGACGACGAGGACATCGTTCTGCTCGCGGCGCAGCTCGGGCTGGGAACCGCCGATCAGGTGCTCGACCTCGTCGAAGAGGTCGGTCACCCACGGTTGCTCACACCGCAGGTCGAGCTCTTTGTCAGGTCTGTCATGGACGTCACCGGCTCGTGATTGGAAGCAATCGCTGCCCGTGGCTGCTGCGTTGTCGACCAGGCACTCGTGGCGCAGTTCGGCGCCTCGCGCCACGACGCGCCCCGCTGCCGTCGGTGTGTGACTCAGGGCCCGGTGAGCGCCAGACTGCGTGTCATGAGTGAGACGACGGCGCAGGGTATGGCTGCGGGCGGTGAGGTTCCGACTGAGCTCAAACGGGTGATCGGTCCGAAGCTGCTGTTCTTTTTTGTGATGGGCGACATTCTGGGAACCGGGATTTACGCGCTGATCGGCAGTGTCGCGGGGGAGATCGGCGGGGCATTGTGGGTGCCGTTCGTCGGCGCCTTCCTGGTTGCCTTCCTCACCGCATTCAGTTATCTGGAGCTGGTCGGTAAGTACCCCAGGGCAGCCGGAGCCGCGCTATACACCAACCGGGCTTTCGGGATCCCGTTTCTGACCTTCATCGTCGCCTTCGCCGTGATGAGCTCGGGCATCACCAGCGCCTCGTCGGCGGCCGTGGCGTTCGGCAAGACCTACCTTCAGCAGTTCATCACGCTGCCCACTTGGGCTGTCGCGATCACCTTCATCGTGCTGCTCGCGCTGATTAACTTCCGCGGTGTCGGTGAGTCACTCAAGGTCAACGTGGTACTAACCTGCATCGAACTGTCGGGTCTGCTGATCATCATTGCGGTCGGGATTTATGCGATCGGCTCGGGCCAGGGTGAGCCGAGCAGGCTCACTCAGATCAACACTGCAGATTCTGGTGTCTTGCTGGCGATCACCTCGGCCACTGCGCTGGCCTTCTTCGCGATGGTCGGTTTCGAGGACTCGGTGAACATGGCCGAGGAATGCACAGCACCGGCGAAGATCTTTCCGCGGGCGATGCTGCTCGGGATGGGCGCTGCAGGGCTGATCTACGTGCTGGTCGCACTAACCTCGTCGCTGCTGGTGCCGGCCGATCGACTGGCTGCTGTGCAGAGTGACGCACTGTTCGAAGTCGTCAAGATCGGTGCGCCCGGTTTCCCGCTGCGCCTTTTCGCCGTCATCGGGCTCTTCGCGGTGATCAACTCAGCACTGATCAACATGCTGATGGCCAGTAGGCTTGTCTACGGCATGGCAGGCGAGCGAATCATCCCTCCGGTCCTGGGCTCGGTGCACCCCACCCGGCGCACCCCGTGGGTATCGATTGTGTTCACCAGCGCGATCGCCGTGGTCCTGGTCAGCTTCGTCCCACTGGCCAGCCTGGCGGGCACCACATCACTGCTGCTGCTTGCTGTGTTCACCTTGGTCAACATCGCCTGCCTGGTGCTTCGCAGGCAGACCGTCGAGCACAAGCACTTCCTTGCCCCGACCTGGAGCCCGTGGCTCGGAGCACTGCTGTGCGCCTACCTGGTAACCCCGTTGTCCGGCCGCGACTCCGCCGACTACCTGCTCGCAGGCGTGCTGCTGGCGGTCGGGGTCTTGCTCTGGCTAGTCAACCGGCAGTTCATGGGCAAAGGCGAGTCCGACCCAGCGAAGCTGTCCCGCCAGTGAGACGCTCCTGTTGACATAGCGTTATGGATCGAGGATTTCTCCACGGCACAGGTACGGGGCCGTGATCCGCGAGGCCGTCCCGTGGCAAGCCCTACCGATCGTCGGTTTCCTCCTGCACGATTGCCCAATGGAAGGACCATCGGACGGCGACCGTGAGCAAGGCGCGCCGTCGTCCGACGCCGACCTGCAGATCGAGTACCAGATCATGCTGGCCGAGTACTCGGCGTTGCGCACCGAGATCGACAGGCGGGCGAATGTACAATGGAACGTCTATGCCCTTCAGTTGGCGTCTGCGGGGGCGATATCCAGTCTGGCGATCTCGGCCGCATCCAACGTTGCGCTACTCCTGATCATTCCGCTGTCGTCATACATGCTCGGCAGCCGCTACATACTCCATATTTTCCGGTGTCGGCGACCGTCGCCGGCTCAGGGTCACCGGCTGGAATTTGGTCCATCCCACGCGGCTGGCGTTCCAGGGGAGTGGCAATACTGGCTCTCACCGCCGTGCTGTTCTCCGTGGCGCACATCTGGTGGACGACGCCTCCGCACTGGAGTCTGATCCTCGGATTTGCCATGATATGGAGGGTTATCGGAAACCATT
>QHBY01000276.1 GCA_003244245.1 Pseudonocardiales bacterium | reverse complement strand
CCGTTACCTTGGCCGACCCCCTATGAGTGCGGGGTGTTCCAAACGCTGCGGGACAAACTCCGCTGCAAGGAAATCTGGGTCCGTGGCGCCGACCGGTGGCGCAACCCCGATGAGGACCTGCCCGCCGATTTCGAGGACAAGCGGACGGAGAACTACGCCCAGCTCCGTAAGCCCCTGAGTCCCCAGACGTTCACCGACGAGTTACGAGAGGAGATGCACACCGAGCTGGCGGCGCTGCACGACGCGCTGCCGGGACTGGATTGGCTTCAGATCAAGGAGGGCCGCAAGAGCGGGGCGATCATCCTCACTCCGCTGCAAGCCGTCCCCGAGCCCCGTAACCTGCGCCGACTCAAGGCCGCGGTGAAAGCCCGGTGGGGTGTGGTGCCGCTGTTGGACATGCTCACCGAGACGGCGTTGCGCACCGGCTGTCTGAACGCCTTCACCCCGGCCGGTACCCGCGGCGACGTCGATCCGTCGGTGCTCTTCGAGCGCCTACTCCTGTTGATCCATGCGGCCGGGACGAACATCGGCGTACGGGCGGTAGCGGTCGGTAATCACCGGCACACCGAAGAAGAGCTGCGCTATACCCGCCGCCGGTACTTCACCGTCCAGGCCTGCCGCGAGGTCGCCCGGGCGATCGCCAATGCCACCTTCGCCGCCCGTCAAGGGTGGCTGTGGGGTGAGGGAACCACCGCGGTGGCATCGGACTCCACCCACTATTCCGCGTTCGACCAAAACATTTTCACCGAGTACCACTCGCGCTACAAGCGGGCCAAACGGGGCGTCCTGATCTATTGGACGGTCGAGACCGCCGGGGCGATGGCGATCTACTCCCAGCTGCTGTCCTGCTCGGCGTCGGAGGTCCACGCCATGGTCGAGGGCGCGATGCGCCACGGCACCGAGATGCGCCTGGAATCCAACGCGGTCGATTCCCATGGCGCCAGCTTCATCGGGTTCGGCATCACCCGGCTGCTGGGCTTCGACCTGATCGCCCGGTTCAAACAGATCAACAAGATGAAGCTCTACCTGCCCGGGCGGGGCCAGCTCGACACCTATCCGCTGCTGGCGCCCGCGCTGACCCGCCCGATCCGTTGGGACGTCATCGAGTCGAACTACGACTCGATGGTCAAGTACGCGACCGCGATCCGGCTCGGCACCGCCTCCACTGAAGCCATCCTGCGGCGCTTCACCAAAGATGTCACCCACCCCGCCTACGCCGCCATGCTCAGCCGTGCCTGCTGGGCGGTCAGCAAATCAGCCAGCGTGCTCCACAACCGCGCGTGCGCCTCCCGCACGACCCGGCTGACCAGCCGCTCCAACTCCTTCACCGCCGGCAACAGCACCTGCCGCCGCCGAAGCCAGGTGATCACCCCGTCAAAGATGGCCTTCGGACCGGCGCCAGTGGTCCAGGCCCGGTGGTCAATCCACCTGTTCAGCTCCTCACGGACGCTGGCAAACTCTCGCCAGCCATCAACCCGGCAGATCTCCCGCCGATGCTCCCACCTGGTATTGGCCCGCTCGACGTAGGTCTTCACACACGACGGATCGGCGATCCCCAGCTGACCCGCCAGCTCATCCAGGACCACCGACGGCACGTCCAACGGATCATCCAGGAACGTGCCCAGGAACCGCACCGTCGTCAGCCCCAGCGCAAACCCAAGACGACTCGCATCGCCCCGACGCTTCGCGACGAGCTTCCGGTCCTCGTCATCGAGGAAGAAGAACCGCTCAAGCTCCTCACCAGACGGCGCGCCGTCGAAACAGCCACACGCCGCCAGCTGCTTCGCGGTTAGGAAGCCCTTCTCATCCCCGTCCTCGGACACGGGCACTCAACATACGCAACGGTGCCCGGGTCACTGCCCCGCAGCCAGCCCGGCGTCCTTAGCGCCAGTTTTCACAAGATCGTTGGTCACGGGCCGACTACGGGTGAGTCCTGGATGCGGTCCCCGCCGTCGATATGGCGGGACAGGTCGCAGTCCCGGACGATGACCGCCAGGCGGGCGACGACACCCGGGCGGGACCGATCGTGCCAATCGCCCGCCTTCGCCACCGAATGGGTCGCAGGCGCGTAGCTGCTCCCGGTGAGCCTGGCGCAGCCACCACAACTCCTCGACCACGGCCGGGTAGACGCCGTACCGTCTTCCGAGGCGCTCGGCGCTGGCACCGTCACGGTACAACTGGGAACACTCTGCGACATCAAAGGGTCGTGGCGCCACCTCCATCTTGACTGGTCTTCTGCAGCGCTACGGGGACGCGCTGGACGCCTCGGCGCACCCACGATCGGCCCGTTAGCCGAGATCCATAGGCGGATATAAGAGCAGGCGGTGACAACTGTCATTCTTGTCCTATGGTCTAAACTCTTGACACCCGTTTGACTTGTCTGATTGACACTCGTTGACACGCCCATGGGAGCTTGGGTTACTATGAACCGATAAGTAGAGAGCTATATACGGGAACGGGTCAGACTGGCGGCTTGGTCCGACTGCTCTACCTCGATGTAGAACCACGAAAATCTCGTTCACAGAGCTAGAACTCCATACACGAGACCCCGTGGTAAAGCGGTGATCAGGTCAGTCGCGGCGTACTTTAGACCGTAATGCCGCGCGGCCGTCCGAACAGGAAGCACGACGCCCGTCGCGATCACCGTGGCGAGCCTCAGTGTGTCCCAATACAGCAGCGCCACGAGTACGAGTCGCGCCCATCGGTGATCGTGTTTGGGTCTAGCCCAAACTTGGTTATCAACTTGGCTCCTCTGGGGTTGCCCTGGGCCCAGGGCTTGGGTAGTGGCCCCACAAGGAGGTAGTCGTGCTCCCTCACCGATCCTGGATAAGCGCCGCCCACCGGATCGGTGTGTCGAGTTCATCGCGAACCCTTCCTGGTTCTGACCACGCGCGCCACGTCGACCAGCTCCTCGATCTGTTGCTTGTCTTTGATGTTGTAGTGGGTGAGCAGCGCCCGAAGGTCCGTGGTCGAGATGCCGACCGCACCAGTTTCGATGCGAAGCATCTTGGACGGTGACCACTCCATGGCGCGCGCAACTTGGTTCTGGGTAAGACGTGCCAGCTTACGCTCGTTACGTAGCTCAGAGAGCAGCCGTTGGCGCTGGGTCGACACATCCTGACCTGCCGTCATTCCAAGGTCCTCCCTTGCCGTACGGTAGCCGTAGCAACAGCGTTGACTGTCCGTTGCTGACTTTGCTTGCAATCCTTGACTCCCCTGATTTCAGTGCCGGCACTGAGGCCGCGCCCGAATCAACGTGATTGTTCGCTCCGATAGCGCGTGGTAGGGGGGCACTGCCCCCCTACCACGGTGTATCCGCTAGTTCATGAACAAGGGCAGTACCGATGGAGTGACCAAGCAGACTGCAATCGTTAATGTAGAGGTTCCTACGCTGACTACGAAGCACAGCCGCAGGGTCGCCGGCCAGCTGCGTATTGCGGCTCGGATTACCCTGATCATCGACGTAGCGGCTACTACGCTGACGATAAGGCACAGCCGCAGGGTCGCCGGCCAGCTGCGTATTGCGGCTCGGATTACCCGTTCAGTCTCACTTCCAAGCATCACAATGCACTCCATTCGCGTAAGCCGACACATCCGCTGGATCATCGTTCATCGCCGTACCTCCTCTCCCCTCGCGGGAAGTTTCCTCATAGAAGCCTTCTCCAACGAGATCGATGTTACACGTTCTTCAGAGAGCTGCTTGACGAATGCATGCTGCGTCTGGACCATTCGACGCGTTTCTCAGTGGGGTATGTCAACCAGAGATATGCCGTTCTCGTACGACCCGTTTTGAGGGGCAGCAGGACGTCGTTGAGCCATCAGCATATCTCCTTCAGCAAGGATCGATTCAGGACCTGGCGCGACGTCGACCTGCGCGATGCCACTTGGCAGTCCGTTAGCTAGCGTGTACAGTTGGTGGAGTATCCGCTGTTCATGTTCATGCACAGCACCCGGTGGCACAGCGGCTACTGTGACGCCGAATACCAGCGCCCCGAGGTCAGATAGGACCCTCGGGGCGCTGTCTTATATCAAGCCTCCAGCGACCTCCTAGCGCCTAAAAGCGATGCGGCAAGTCGGCCGGTCACACTCTG
>QHBY01000275.1 GCA_003244245.1 Pseudonocardiales bacterium | reverse complement strand
CAAGATCAGGAAACTTCGGGCTACAGCAGACGTGGTGGAGACGTCGAGTTGGTCGCGCTTGATGCCCTTGCCGTTGGCCTTATGGCGGAGCTTGCTGTCCACCCAGACGATGCCGGGCTCGATCGGTGGCGTGAGCCCGCAACAACTTGCGCAGCCGTTAGCGTCCAGCGAGCCCCACACGTCGGGCCAGTACTGCGCCATCCCGGCGGTCAGGTCGTGAGGTGCATAGCCTTGGCGGTGCCCATCACCTGTTGTCGCGGAGCAGTTCGTGGCCTGCCCGGAGAGCGTTATGCCGTCCACCCAACCGGACCAATGGCACCCCCGCGGTGCCGTCAGGTGGTGTCGCGCAGGACAAGCCGTGCGATTAGTGCGCAAGTCCCCCTCGGACACGTTCACGGTGCTGTTGCGTTAGCGGACGGTGGGCACGGTCGACGGTCGTTTGTGCGATGTTCAGATGGCGAGGCGAGTTCGGTGAAGGCTGCTGGGATCCGGTGGTTTGGGTCGAGGTCGACGGCTAGTTCGTAGTGACCGCGGCGCAGGTTCTGGATGAACGCATGTCCTGTGCAGATCACTCGTCTGAGCGCAGCCGTTTGAGACCACGCATCGGCCGCAGCCGGGACTTCAGTCGGCCGTGATCAGCTTCGACTGCGTTGTTCGCGTACTGCTCGGTGACGTGGCAGGCCGAGGGCAGCAGCTCATCGAGCACTCGCGGATACGTGGGAGCCCGGTCGGTGCTCACCTCGGCCGGTCGTGGACCGTGCTCCAGCGCGCGGGTGAAGAATCGGCGGGTGGCTCCCTGGATCCCGTTTCTCCGCGACGAGGACGTCGATGACCTGGCCGAACTGGTCGATCGCCCGGTACAGATAGACCCATCGTCCAGCGGCGTTGAGGTAGGTCTCGTCGACGAACCACCGGTCGCCGGGGGCATGTCGGCAGGGTCGTGCTGCGTCGATCAGCAGTGGAGTGAACCGCTGCACCCACCGGTACACGCTCACGTGATCGATGGTGATGCCACGCTCGGCCAGCAGTTCTTCGACATCGCGGTAGGAGAGCCCGTAGCGCAAGTACCCGCGAACCGCCACCATGATCGCCTCCGGCGGGAAGCGGAATCCCGCGAAACTGGACCTCAATGCGGACACTCGACGAGGGCGACGACTCATCAACCCAGCCTGCCTGATCTTGTTCCCCACCGACGCAACAGTCCCCCACTGGTGCCCTACATCCAGGATCAAGCTCAGGTCGGGGCGTGTACTTTGTCTGCGGATCGGTTGTGCGCGGCTGCGCTGTCGAAGTCCGATTCCGCCGATGCCATCGTCGCATGCATCGAGACCTTGAAGACGAGTTCGGAGGACTGAGATGACCACCGCCGACCGCCTCGTGTGGCGGATCTCCAGCCGCAGCAGTAACGGCGAGAACTGTGTCGAGGTGGCCCCGGCAGCAGACGGCATGGTGATCCGACACAGCAAGCACCCCTCCGCCGGCACGATCACCTTCCCCGGCTCCGCATGGAGGGCGTTCGTCCACGACGCTCGCGACGGTGTAGCGAACACGAATGGCGCAGCCACCATCACCAAGATCGGTACCGACACCCTCGTGAAGTCACTCCACACCACAGTCGCGCTGCGCTTCGACGCCGAGGAGTGGTCCGCCTTCCTCGCCGGAGCCGCCGACGGCGAATTCGACTCCACCAGCCAACTCGCGTCAGCACAGAGTTCCGCCGCATTGGTCGAACCCACCAGCCAGTTCTTCGCTACGGCAGATATTCCATATCGGGCCACCGTCAACACCGTCAGTGACGGTGACCTCTGGGCGAGCTGCTGGGCTAACGATGGCGCGCTCTACTCGGCCAACGGGGATGGCCGCGGCTTCTCAGCGAACCCGAAGGACTTCGCCGACATCGTGGTGAACAGGATCACCGGCACGCCACCGACCGGCATCAGTGGCGTCCGGCTCAGCGGTGGGAGCCAGGTGGGAAAGATCTGGACCGCAGGCAACTACAACCGCAAGCCCACCGGAATGGTCGCCGTTGACGGCAATGGCGACGGTCGTGACGAGCTGTACCTGGCCGTACAGGACCAATGCACCGGACCGGGTGCGCTCGCGTTCAACGACGCCCCGGCCGCGAGCGTGTCGGTCTCCACCGACTACGGCAGGACTTGGCGGAGCACCAATGCGCCGATGTTCGCCGACCACGTCTTCACCACGATCTTCTTCCTGGACTTCGGCCAGAGCAACCGCAACGCTTCGGTGCTCGGCCCGGGCGGCGCGGCCTATGTCTACGCCTACGGACTGGATAACAACTGGCGCGACTCGTTCAGCAACACCGTTGCTGATCCGCAGAACCTTTACCTGGCACGAGTACCGAAAGGCACCATTGCGAACCGCGCGAGCTGGCAGTTCTTCACCGGCACCGACGGCTCCGGTGCCCCCACCTGGAGCAGCGACATCGGCCGCAGGGTCGCGGTGCTGCATGACGAACGTCGGGAATATCCGGGCACGGTAACCTCGGACGGCTGTTCAGTCCTCTCGCAGGGTGGTGTCGTCTACAACGCCCCGCTGCGCCGCTACCTCTACACGTCCTGGACCGAGTACACCCACGAGTTCTACGAGGCACCGAATCCGTGGGGGCCGTGGAAGCTGTTCCTGCACAAGGACTTCGGGCCATATCCATGGTGGGGCGATGGCTCGGCCATTGGGCCGAAGAACGGCGGGTACGCCACCACCCTCCCGTCCAAGTTCATCAGCGCCGACGGCCGCCGGATGTGGATGCAGTGCAACTGGTTCGTCGGACTCGGTGGAGGAAGTAACAACTACAGGTTCTCGCTGCGTCCGCTGACGGTCAGCCCCTATCAAGCGGGCACGCCGAGTAACCCGGGAAACCCATTGGTGAACCTGGCACGAGCCGGCCTGGATTTTTCACCGGGG
>QHBY01000274.1:1862-3456 GCA_003244245.1 Pseudonocardiales bacterium | reverse complement strand
TCTCGCGGCTGGTTGCCTTCAGAACGCTCGCGAACTCGGGCTCGATGACCAGGAGCCGCCGATCAGTGGCGCCGGGGTCTTGGCCTTGGGGGTCGCGGACCGCCCAGATCAGCCCCTCCCCTGAGCTCAGGCCGGTCAGGACCCGGCCGGTGATCCCTGGGTCGGCGGCGACGATCAGCCGGCGGACGTGATCCCAGGATGAGCCCTTGCGCGCCCGGGAGCTCTCACCGACCAGGACGAGGAACTCGTTGGGGTGATGGCGGGTCGCTTCGACCGAGAACCATGCGCCGCGGCCGACGGCGGCGCCGAAGGCGACCAGCAGCTGGGAGAGGATCGCCACCGGGTCGGCCTCTGTGTGCGGCGCGATCGCTTGAACGATCTCCCCGGCCAGCCCGTGATAGGCGGCCGGGGCGGGCCGATCAGGCCAGCCCTCAGGTGCCGGGAGCGTCCCGGTCTCCCCCGGCCTGGGTGCTTGGGGCGGCTGCTCGAGCAACGAGAGAGCGCGCTCGGTCATTCGGCTGAGACCTCGGCGACGGCGGCGCGAGCGGCGGACTCGTCGACGATCGCCTTCTGTGCGGCGAACGCGGCGATCAGCGACTGGACCGCGAGGTTGTTGACCTGTCGGGGCAGGCCGCGGGAGACCTCGTAGATGAGGTCGAGGGCATCATCTGAGAACAAGGTGTCAGAGCGCCCGGCGAGCGCGAGGTGATGGGCCACGTAGCTCTTGGTCTCGGCCTGGTCGAGGCCGGCGATCGCATAGCGCAGGCCGATTCGCTGATCGAGCGCGGCGAACGCGCCCTGGCGCAGGCGCCGGCGCAGCGTGGGTTGGCCGAGCAGCAGCAGGCAGAACGGCGCGGTCTGATCCATGCCGGTGTTGCCCAGGCAGCGGATGCCCTCCAGGCACTCGGCATCGAGCAGGTGCGCCTCGTCGATGATCAGGACGACCTGCTTGCCGCGCTCTGAGCTCTCGGCGGCCAGCAGCTCCTGGGCCTGGGGGATCAGAGCGGCATGGTGAAAGCGCGCCACGCCGCCCAGCCCGGCGACGATCGTCGAGTAGACCCCGCGCAGCCCCACCCCGGGCGTGCCGAGGTAGAGCACCGTGTGCCGGGAGGCATCCAGCGCGCCGACCGCCGCTCTGGCGGCGACCGTCTTGCCCGCGCCGCACTCGCCGCTGACCACGCCGACCGCCTGCTCGCAGATGCACCACGAGATCCGGGCGACCGCCTCGGAGTGCGCGCGATGGGCGTGCAGCATCCCCGGCGCCAGATCCTTGCCAAACGGCATCCGCGAGAACCCGTAATGCGATTGCAGCCTCTCGATACTCATCTCTGGCCTCCTTCCTGGTCGTGGTCACGATCGTCGCCGTCGCCGGCCAGGCTGGCGTAGTCGATCGGCGCGCCCGGGACCTCCGCGTCGCGCTGGGCGGCGAGCAGGCCGAGATAGTCGATCCCCGTCGGCGCGGGCGGCGGCTGGGGCGCGCTCTTGGCCTGGGGATGGGTGTGGCGGGCGATCACGTGCGGCGCCGCGAGCCCGAACGGGCGGTGCTGGTATCTGACCTCGATCCGGGCGAGGTCGAACGGGTCAAAGACCAGCT
>QHBY01000274.1:0-1840 GCA_003244245.1 Pseudonocardiales bacterium | reverse complement strand
AGCTGTTGCCGTGCAGCGACACCGTCGCGGTCTTTGTCACCGTCCGCTCCTCGCTCCACAGAAACGCCTCGCGCAGCAGCGCCGGGGTCGGCAGCGCGGGCGCGCCGGCCGCCTCGAAGCGCTCAAGCGGCGTCTGCTTGGTCTCGGAGTGCACGCGGCGGTGATAGACGACCTCCAACCACGCGCAGAACAGCCGGTTCAGCTGCGGCAGATCGATCTGGTCGCGGCCGTCGAGCTCGACCAGGAACTGATCGCGAACCGTCCGAAAGAACCGCTCGATCTTGCCCTTCGTGGTCGCCGCCCGCGGGCTGGCGTGGATCAGCTTGACCCCCAGCACCGCGCACGCCCGCAGCAGCGGCGAGGAGACGAACGCCGACCCGCGGTCGACCAGGATCGCCTCGGGCACACCGCGCGCCATCAGCCCCGGCCGCAGCGCGGCCTCCAAGCGGATCGCGTCCTCGCCGACTCCCCACCGCCAGCCGACCAGCAGACGACTATGGTCGTCGATGAAGGCCATCAGCACCGCGCGGCGGCCACCGTGCAGCTTGGGGCCATGCAGCCCATCCCCCGTCCACAGCTCGTTGCGCACGGAGGCTTCGAAGCGGCCATAGACCTTGCCCGGAGAGCGGCCGTCGGCGCGGACGTTGAGTCCCGCCCGGGCGAGATGGGTCTGCAACGTGCGCAGTCCTGCAACAGGCCCGCCCTCAGCGAGCATGATCTGACGGACCTGCGCGGCAGTGCGGTCAGGGCGCTCGCGCTTGAGCGCGAACGCCAGCTCGAGCACCTCCGCCGCCGTGCGCGGCGCCAGCACCCGCGGCCGCGGCACCAGCGCCTCAAAGCCGCCCGCGCGATAGGCGCGGATCCAGTCATCCAACGTCGTGCGGCTGACCCGGACCAGCCGGCCGTCCGGGCCGACATGCTCGACCTCGGCAAGCGCACGGACCAGCCGGCCCCGCTCGGCCCTCGAGAGCGCAGCGTCGGCCGCGTCGCGGATCAACGCGTACCGGAACAGCCCGACCTCCCTGCGACCCTCCTCACCCACAGGCCCTCCCAACGCTCGAGATCACGAACGCGGGACGCTCCCAGCTCAGCGCACCGGCGGGAAGGGGCAGCTCGTGTTGCACAACAGCCCGCCGCCCGAGAACACCGAGACCAACGACCACACCGGTCGCCGACCGAACCGCAGCACCCACGCCCGCGCCGCGACCGCGATCGCCTCCAGCGCGTCTCCCAGCACGCTGGCGGCCGGGCGCACCGCCCCGAGCTCTGCATCCAGCGCGAACGCCCACCGCGTGAAATGCGCCCGGATCGCCTCGCTGTCAGCAGCAAACCGCCGCAGCCAGCCGCGCACCGTGTCCTTCGGCAGTCCCAGCCGCCCAGCGATCGCTCGATGCCCCACGCCCCGCACCTTCGCCTCGATCGCCGCGCCGATCACCGCCACCTCGTCCCGACGCCGCAACAGCGCGATATCCGGCAGCAGAACATGCGTGCCCCCGCACCCCCGGCAGCGCGCCCGACGCGGCCGCAACCACCGGTCCCCGGCCGCGCAGCGCAACACGCGCGCCCGCGCGTGCCCCCACGGCCCCAACCTCCCCCGACACGACGAGCACGCCAACCACCCGCCGACAAGCTCAGCCTCGACCCGCGCCCCCTCGGCGCATACGATCAACATGGGTGCCACCTCCGGCATCCAGAGAGCCCTCCCGGCAGAACGCCAAGCTCGACGGGAGGGCTCTCGCGCGTTTACGAACGCGCGAAGCCTGCCAAGCCCGCCATCCCCGTCCCGACCGTCAACAGCGCGAGCGCCCCCGCGCATGCCGAAACAAAGCGGCGCCCAACA
>QHBY01000273.1 GCA_003244245.1 Pseudonocardiales bacterium | reverse complement strand
GGGCTCGTGAATAACCCTCATTGAAGGTAGCGGAGCAGGACGACGTCGCCCATCTGCCTGGTCTCTGCGAGTGTCATCGGATGCTCGGAGTTCTGGGGAAACCGACCGGGGTGCGTGAAGCGCGGGGCATCGCGATCACCGACGAAGAACGGCGCGATCACCAGGTGGATCTCATCCACGAGGCCGGCGGTGAGGAACTGGGTATGGACGATGCCACCGCCTTCGACCATCAGGCGTCGAACGTTGCGCTCACCGAGGTCATCGAGCACGACGCCCAGATCGATCGGCTGTCCAGCCCCGACGACGGTTGCGACATCCCCGAGCGCCTCGCGAAGTGCCGTCACCTCAGGATCCGGGGTGTAGATGATCTTCTCGATGTCGCCCGTGGAGAAGAACCTCGCGGTAGCGTCCACACCGCCGCCACCGGTGAGCGTGACCTTGACGGGGTGCGGGGTCAGGCCACGTCGGACCCGTTCATCCTGACGTTTCACTGAGCGGATGAGCAGCCGGGGGTCGTCTCGGCGGATCGTGTTCGCCCCGACCAAGATCGCATCGACGCCACCGCGCACCTCGTCGACGCGGTCGAAGTCCTCCTGGTTGGACAGCATCAACCGGACCTCGTCAAGGTCGTCTATGTAGCCGTCGATGGACATCGCCACCGAGACCACGACATACGGGCGTGACGGCTGGGCAGGCAACGCTCAGCGGGTGACCGTGATGGCCTGAACCGGGCAGGCTAGGGCACCTTGCTCGGCTTGGGACTCCGCATCGGCCGGGACCTCCGGATTGTTGATCAGGCAGTAGCCCCCCTCGTCCAAGTCGTAGATCTCGGGGGCGACGGCGTTGCACTGGCCGTGACCCTCGCAGATGTTCGGATTGACCTCGACGCGCACGGCGTCCTCCCTCGGCTGGGATCTCGGCGGTAGGACCCGACCATCTTGGCCTCAGCAGCCCTGGCCACCCACGCTGGGTACACCGTCGATGGTGGGCGGTCTCCTGGTGAATACTAGGCAATCCGGGTGCACTTGCGGCCCCGACGCGATCATCGGCGGTGGTGGATCCGCCGGCTCTGGGCCCGACGTCGGAACCACCTAGGTCGCATCGATGCCGTACCGACACCGCTGACCTGGGACTACGGGTCGCCCCACGACTGGCTCAAGTCCGTTGCGTTGATCCGAATGGTCGCCTCGCATCATCGCGGTGCCAAGGTGAGGGGGTTTAAGTTCGCGAGCGAAGTCCGGTAGACAGTGCACAGCGGCGTCACGGCCTTTCGGCCGAGTCGTTACGCATGTCAGGTGCGCCCTCGGGCAGGTCGGGGGGGCGACGAGGAGGTCGGTAAGTGGATAGTCGGGTGCGGCGTGCGGTGTTGGAGCGGTTGGCGGCCGTGGAGGAGATCGCCGCGCGGGCTGGCGCGACGCTGTCGGCACCGTTGGCGCGCAGGCACATCCAGACCATCACCGACGGGTGGCGCGAGCTGCTCGTTCAACACCAGCCGGACCCCAGCGGCCGCTGCCCCGTCTGCTCAGGTTGGCTGCGCCGCCGCCGCTGGCCCTGCGAGGTATGGGTCACCGCGCACCGTCATCTCATCGGCGACGGCACGGAGCCGACCGAACGGGCCGCCAAGAATTCCAATCCCTTCTGCCGACCGCGCCAGGTGCTGGTGGTGCCTCGTCAGCTCGACGCGGCAGTCGCCGAGCAGACCGTGAGGCGCAAGGCGGCCCTGCACAGCCCGGGCAGCAAGGAATCCATCCATCAAGTTTGATCCGCCTGCCGACATCGCAGCTCCACGACCGGGCCACTGCCGGGGCAGCCGCATAACCTGGCAATCGTGCCCGAGCGGATTGCTGCCAAGCAGGTCGGCTGGATCCGCCGGCTCGCGACAGCCTGCTGGCGCCACCCGAAGGTCGCCGTAGCGGCTCTGCTTGCCTCCAGTATCGGGGTCGGCATGGAGGCCATCACCCCGCTGCTGACCCGGCTCGCGGTGGACGACGCCGTTGCGCATACCACCGCGCGGCTGGGATGGCTGGTCGTGGCGCTGGTCGCGGCGGCACTCCTACAGTGTGCGACCGCCTTCATGCGCCGCTACCTCGGTGGGCGGCTGTCCCTGGACGTGCAGCACGACCTGCGCAATGCCGTGTTCCGGGCGGTGCAAAAGCTTGATGGCGCCAAGCAGGACAGCCTGCGCACCGGCCAGGTCGTCTCGCGGGCCATCTCCGATCTGCAGCTGGTGCAGGGCCTGCTGTCGGTGGTGCCGCTGACGGCGGGTGTGCTGGTGCTGCTCGCCGTCGCGCTGGGCGCGATGCTGTGGCTGTCCCCGTTGCTCGCGCTGATCGCGCTGGTCGTGGTGCCGGCTGCCGGACTGGTCACCACCAGGACGCGGCGCACGCTTTTTCCGGCGACCTGGTCGGCTCAGCAGCGCGCGGCCGACATCGCCGAGCATGTCGAGGAGACCGTCACCGGGGTGCGGGTGGTGAAGGGCTTTGGCCAGGAGGCCCGTGCCGTGGCCCGGCTCGAGGACCGGGCCCGGCAGCTGTTCGCGGAACGGATGCGCTCGGCCCGGCTCAACGCGACGTTCGCCCCGACGCTGGCCGCGCTCCCCTCGCTGGGTCAGGTGGGGGTGTTCGCCTTGGGCGGCATGCTGGCGTTGCAGGGGCGCATCAGCCTGGGGACCTTCGTGGCATTCGCCGCATATTTGTCGCTGCTCGTCGGCCCCGCGAGGTTGATCGCCAGCCTGGTGGTCCTCGCGCAGCTCGCCCGGGCCGGTGTGGAGCGGGTCTATGAGCTGATCGACTCTCAACCCGACGTGGTCGACGCACCAGATGCGATCGATGTCCCGGACGGCCCGCTGGCGGTGCACCTCGACGGGGTGCACTTCGGCTACGCCCGCAGCGAACCGGTGCTCGACGGGATGTCCCTGGTCATCGAGCCAGGCGAGACGTTAGCCCTGGTGGGGACGCCGGGTTCGGGAAAATCCACCGTCTCGCTGCTGCTGGCGCGGTTCTACGAGGCGCAACAGGGCGCGATCCGGGTCGGACCGCTCGGCCACATCGTCGACGTCCGGCTGCTGCGGTTGGCGTCGCTGCGCCGGGCGGTGGGGATGGTGTTCGAGGAGGCGTTCCTGTTCTCCGACACGGTGCGGGCCAACATCGCCTACGGATGCCCAGACGCCAGCGACGAGCAGGTGCACCGGGCGGCGAGGGACGCAGCGGCGCACGAGTTCATCTCCGCGCTGCCGCAGGGTTACGACACGCCGGTCGGCGAGCGGGGACTGACCCTGTCCGGCGGCCAACGCCAGCGGGTCGCACTGGCCAGAGCGCTGCTGTCAGACCCGCGGATACTCGTGCTCGACGACGCCACTTCCGCGGTCGACGCCACCACCGAGGCCGTCATCCACGCCACCCTGCGTCGGGTCACCGCGGCGCGCACCACCTTGCTCATCGCGCACCGCCGGTCGTCGCTTGCGCTGGCCGACCGGATCGCGGTGCTCGACGGCGGGCAGGTGATCGACGTCGGGACCCAGGCGGAGCTGACCACTCGGTGTGCGCTGTTCCGCGCCCTGCTCGCAGGCCCGGACGAGGTGATCGAGAAGGTCACGGCGCCCACGCCTGGCAGGTTGGAGCCGGGCCCTGAAGGGATCACCCCGCAGCTGTGGCCAGCCGGTGCGCCGGCTGACGCGCCGGAGGATTCCAGCGACGTTCTACGGGCGGCCCAGAACGCGGCCGGCGCGGTGCGCGGCGGACTTGGGGCCAGCATGGTCGGCAGCATCGGACCGACCCCGGAACTGCTTGCGGCGGTGGCCGCGCTGCCGCCGGCGACCGCCCAGCCCGACGTCGGAAGCACCGACCCGGCCGCCCCCGATCCGGACTTCCGGCTGCAGCGGTTGCTGCGACCGATGCGGGGATGGCTCAGCCTCACCGCGCTCCTCGTGGGCCTCGACGCGCTGGCGACCGTGGCGTTCCCGGCGCTGGGCGGCCTCGCCGTCGACGCCATCACCGGGCACACACCGCATCTACTCGTCATCGCGGTGGCGGTCGGACTCGGGGTGGTCGCCGCTGACTGGCTCGTCATCGCCGCCCAGACGGTGGTCGCCGCGCGGGCCGGGGAAACGCTGCTCTACCTGGTGCGGGTGCGCAGCTTCGCGCACCTGCAGCGCCTCGGGATGGACTATTTCGAACGCGAGATGGCCGGCCGGATCATGACCCGAATGACCACCGATGTGGATGCGCTGTCTACTTTCCTGCAAACCGGGCTGTCCAGCGCGCTGATCAGCGTGCTCACGGTCTTGGGGGTGGCCATTGCGCTGCTGGTCACCGACGCCGGCCTGGCTGTGGTGGCGATGCTGGGCCTGCCGGTGCTGGTCGTGGCCACGGTGGTGTTCCGGCGGCTGTCCTCGGCGGCCTACACCGAGGCCCGGGAGCGGGTCAGCGAGGTCAACGCCGACCTGCAGGAAAACGTCGCCGGTGCCCGGGTGGCCCAAGCGTTCACCCGGGAGCGCCGCTCCGCCCGGGACTTCGCCGCCCGCAGCGATGCCTACCGGCGCGCCCGGCTGCGCGCCCAGCGCTACATCGCTACCTACTTCCCGTTCGTGGCGCTGCTGTCGGACCTCGCGACCGCCGCGGTCCTGGGCGTCGGGGCGTCCCGGGTCGCCGCGGGCACCGTCACCGCTGGGGTGCTCACCGCCTTCCTGCTCTATCTGGGTCTGTTCTTCGCGCCCGTGCAGCAGCTGTCCCAGGTCTTCGACGGCTATCAGCAGGCTGCGGTCGGGCTGCGGCGCATCCGGGAGCTGCTGGACACGCCGACCTCGGTACCACCTCCCGGGGCCGATGCCGTGACGGTGCCGTCCCGGCTGCGCGGTGAAGTTGAGCTGCGTGACGTCACCTTCAGCTATCCCGGCGCCACTCAGCCCGCGCTGGACCGGGTGTCACTGCGTATCGCGCCCGGCGAAACCGTCGCCCTGGTGGGAGCCACCGGAGCCGGCAAGTCCACCGTGGTCAAGCTGCTGGCCAGGTTCTACGACCCGACCGCCGGAACGGTGCTCATCGACGGGACCGACATACGCCGGTTCGACCCGGCGGCTTTTCATCACCGGCTGGGGGTGGTGCCGCAGGAGGCGCACCTGTTCCGCGGCGACGTCGCGGGCAACATCAGCTACGGCGCCCCGCAGGCATCCCGCGCGGAGGTCGAGGCGGCGACCCGCCGGGTCGGCGCTCTGGCGGCCGTCGCCGCGTTATCGCATGGGTTTCGCCAGCCGGTCAACGAGCGTGGTCAGGGCCTGTCAGCCGGGCAGCGGCAACTGATCGCGCTGGCTCGCGCCGAGTTGGTCGAGCCTGACCTGCTGTTGCTCGACGAGGCCACCGCGGCCTTGGATCCGGCCACCGAGTCGCTGGTACTGGCCGCCGCCGACCGGCTCGCCGCGCGCCGCACCACCGTCGTCATCGCGCACCGGCTGGCCACCGCAGCCAAGGCGGACCGGATCGTGGTGCTTGACGGCGGGCGGATCGTGGAGCAGGGCCGCCATCTCGAGCTGCTCGCGGCTGACGGGCACTACGCCCGGCTGTGGGTCGCAGGCTCGCCAGACGGCACCGTCGCGGCGTAGTCGGTGGCCCTTCAAGGACGGCCAACCCCCGTTCGGAGGGTCATCAATCGCTACCAACTCCAACGGGGTCACAGGGCTAGCACCACGGTGAACGCCGCAGCGGCAGCGAGCGCCGCGGCCGAACGCCGAGAACCCGAAGAACACCCCGGCCACCGTCCCGCAGCTCAGGGCCGCCACGAGCGTCATCGCGAAAGTCCGGGTCTCATCCGCGCACCTCCGCTAGCCATGCCAGACACCGGTGGCAGCGGTCTCCCGAGCCGCCGGCGGTGCCGCGACCCGGCGGCCGGTCTTGCCGGTATCACCGAGGATCCTGATGATGGACATGGGTGTCCGCACCTGGGGCAACAGCCGCAACGGCTCGGCGGTGATGCTGACCGGCACCTACCTGATGCGCGGCGAGATCAGCCAGCGGCTGCTCGGCGCGTTACCGGCATGCTCTGGCTGTGGCGTCCGGTACCTCCCGAGCGTCGCTAGCCCTCCGCTTCACTGAGCTGGTCGGCGAACCACCGATGACCTTCCTCACCGGATGGCGGCTGACCCTCGCCGCTGACCTGCTCCGGGAGCCGGGAGCCACCGTCGGCTCGGTGGCCCGCCAGGTCGGCTACGGCAGCTCTTTCGCGTTGAGCACCGCCTTCAAACGGGTACGCGGGATCAGTCCCCGGGAACACCGCGCCACCGGGTGACGGCTGTCATCGGATCGGCCTCCGCACACCGCCGCGTGACCCAGCGCTCACCCGTTCACCGGCGCGCCATGGGTCCGCCGAACGGCTCACGTCCCGTGGCGGGGGCTAGCCTGGAAGCCGCGTCAGTGACCCTGACACAGGACCCAACAGAACGGATTGAGGCGACTTCCCGCAGTGTCCCGCAGTGACCAACCAGTGCAGTTCGGCCCGAACGAGTGGCTCGTCGAGGAGATGTACGAGCAGTTCCTCGCCGATCCCTCGGCGGTGGACTCGTCGTGGCACGACTTCTTCGCCGACTACCGGCCCGCATCGCAAGGTGACCGCAACGGCAAGGCTCCACACAGCAGCACGCAGGCACCGGCGAAGCGGCTACCGGCCAAGCAGCCACCCGCGAACGGTGCCACCGCCAACGAGCGGACCTCCGTGACAGCGCAAGTGCAGCACGACACCACCACCCCGCTGCGCGGCGCGGCAGCCCGCGTGGTGGCGAACATGGAGACCTCGCTGGAGCTGCCAACGGCCACCAGCGTTCGTGCGGTACCGGCGAAGCTGCTCGTCGACAACCGCATTGTGATCAACAACCATCTCCAACGGACCCGTGGCGGCAAGATCAGCTTTACCCACCTCATCGGGTTCGCGGCAGTGCGGGCGCTGGCCGTGCACCCGCAGATGAACCGGCATTACACCACCGACGAGCAGGGAAAACCTGCGGTCGTGGCGCCCGAGCACGTCAATCTGGGTCTCGCGATCGACCTGCAGACCGCCAAGGGACGCAGCCTCGTCGTCACCTCGATCAAGGGTTGCGAGGTGATGACCTTCGCCCAGTTCTGGCAGGCCTACGAAGACGTCATCCGCAAGGCCCGCGAGGGCAGACTCAGCGCCGAGGACCTCGCAGCCACCACGATCACGCTGACCAACCCGGGCACCATCGGCACCAACCACTCGGTGCCCCGGCTGATGTCCGGGCAGGGTGCCATTATCGGGGTCGGCGCGATGGAGTACCCGGCGGCCTTTCAGGGTGCCAGCGAAGAGGCGCTCGCCGAGATGGCGATCAGCAAGATCATCACGCTGACCTCCACCTACGATCACCGCATCATCCAGGGCGCCGAGTCCGGCGAGTTCCTGCGTCGGATACACGGGCTGCTGTTGGGCGACGACGGTTTCTACGACGACCTGTTCGCCTCGCTGCGCGTGCCCTACGAGCCAGTGCGCTGGGTACAGGACATCCCCGAGGGGGAGGTCGCCAAGACCGCCCGGGTGCTCGAGCTGATCGACGCCTACCGCACCCGCGGCCACCTGATGGCCGACACCGACCCGCTGAACTATCGCCAGCGTAGGCACCCCGACCTCGACGTGCTGCGCCACGGCCTCACCCTGTGGGATCTGGACCGGACGTTTGCCGTCGGTGGGTTCGCCGGGCACTCACACATGAAGCTGCGCGACGTCTTGGGAGTGCTACGCAACGCCTACTGCCGCAACGTCGGGGTGGAGTACATGCACATCCTGGCACCCGATGAGCGGCAGTGGTTGCAGGAGCGCGTCGAGCGGGTGCACGACAAACCGAGTCGCGCGGAACAGAAGTACATCCTGTCCAAGCTCAACGCCGCGGAGTCCTTCGAGACGTTCCTGCAGACCAAGTACGTCGGTCAGAAGCGGTTCTCGCTGGAGGGCGCCGAGACCGTCATCCCGCTGCTGGACGCGGTGCTGGACAAGGCCGCCGAGTACGAGCTGGACGAGGTGGTGCTCGGCATGCCGCACCGCGGGCGGCTCAACGTGCTGGCCAATGTCGTGGGCAAGCCGTACTCGCAGATCTTCCTCGAGTTCGAGGGCAACGTCGACCCGGGCCAGGCGCACGGTTCCGGTGACGTCAAGTACCACCTGGGCGCCGAGGGCAAGTACTACCGGATGTTCGGCGACGGCGAGACGAGGGTGTGCCTGACCTCCAACCCGTCGCATCTGGAGGCCGTGGACCCGGTGCTCGAAGGCATCGCGCGGGCCAAGCAGGACATGCTGAACAAGGGCCCGGACGGCTTCACCGTGCTGCCCGTGGCGCTGCACGGGGATGCCGCCTTCGCCGGGCAAGGCGTGGTGGCCGAGACGCTCAACCTGTCGCAATTGCGCGGATACCGCACCGGCGGCACCGTGCATGTGATTGTGAACAATCAGGTGGGATTCACCACGGCACCGCAGTACGCGCGGTCCAGCGAGTACTCGACCGACGTCGCGAAGATGATCGGCGCACCCGTTTTCCACGTCAATGGCGACGACCCGGAGTCCTGCGTCTGGGTGGCCAAGCTGGCCGTGGAGTACCGCCAGGAATTCCAGAAAGACGTTGTGATCGACATGGTCTGCTACCGCCGCCGCGGTCACAATGAGGGCGACGACCCGTCGATGACGCAGCCGAAAATGTACGACATCATCGACACCAAGCGGTCGGTCCGCAAGGGCTACACCGAGGCGCTCATCGGCCGCGGGGA
>QHBY01000272.1 GCA_003244245.1 Pseudonocardiales bacterium | reverse complement strand
CCAGAACTCCTGACATGGCGTGCGGTCTGTTGCTGCGTTTGAGCTGGTAGATCGGTGATTTGCGGGGCGTGTCGGTCCCATCTCCACCCTGGGATGTGCGATAATTGATGCAATAAATTCCGGGTGAGGTCGGTGGCGGGATGCGTCGTGTGAACCAGGCCGTGCTGCCGTTGTTACCGGCCGACGCGATACCGATCGGCCCGGTCGCGGGGTTGGTGGAAGGCCCCGAGGGCGGGGTGGTGTTCGTCGCGGGGATGGCCACGTTCGCTTTCGATGCCGGCGATGAGGTGGGGCGTCGGCTGGCCGCGGTGCAGTTGGTCACCACCGACATCGCCTCGGCGGTCGCGGTCGCTGACGGGTTCGGGGTGAGCGTGGAGACGCTGTGGCGGTGGCGGCGCAGGTTCGAGGCTCATGGGGTGGGCGGGCTGATGGCCGCCAAGACCGGCCCGAAAGGCCCCCACAAGCTCACCGAGGCGATCATCCGGAGGGTGCGTGAGCTCGATAAGCAGGGGCTAAGTTTGGCCGCGATCGGCACAGCGGTCGGGATCGGCACCTCGACGGTACGGGTGGCGTTGGGCCGGGTCACCGCCGCGGCTGGCGGACAGGCCACCCGAATCCCGGCCAGTGATGATCCCAACCCGGTCGAGGCCGCCAACCGCGACGGTGACGGAGACGAGGTCGTTGGTGCTGGTGCTGGTGCTGGTGCTGGTAGTGATCAGCCCGGCGCGGCGCTGGCGGTGCTGCCGATGCCCGCCGCGCGCACCCTGGAGCGAGCCTTGGCGCGGACCGGGGAGCTCATCGAGGCGCCGGTGGTGCTCACCGAAGGGGCGCACCTGCCGCTGGCCGGGTTGTTGCTGATCCTGCCCGCGTTGGCCGCGACCGGGCTCATCACCGCGTTCGAGGCGACCTACGGTCGGCTGCGCAACGGATTCTACGGGCTGCGCGCCACGCTGCTGATGGTGCTGTTCCTGGCGTTGCTGCGTGACCCCCGCGCCGAGGGCGCCACCCGGATCCGGCCGGCGGATCTGGGTCGGCTGCTGGGGTTGGATCGGGCCCCGGAAGTCAAAACCCTGCGCCGCAAACTCACCGAGCTGGCCGCCCACCACCGCGGCGCCGCGCTGCAAGGGCGGTTGGCCACCGCGCACGCGCTCGCCCGACCCGAGGCGTTGGGGTTTCTCCACGTCGATGGGCACACCCGGGTGTATTCGGGCACCCGAGACCTACCCAAGACCCACATCGCGCGGATGCACCTGGCCGGACACGCCAGCGCCGAGACCTGGATCGCTGACGCCGATGCCGACCCGGTCCTGGTCGTCACCGCGCTACCCGGGGCCAGCCTGGCCGGCGAGTTGGTGCGGCTGCTGCCCGATCTACGTGCCCTGTTGGGCCCGGACCGGCGAGCCACGGTGATCTTCGACCGGGGTGGTTGGTCACCGGCGACGTTCGCCGCGCTGCTCGCCGCCGGCTTCGACATCCTCACCTACCGCAAGGGTCCCTTCGACCCGCTACCGGCTGGGGCGTTCAGCGCGCAGACCTACCGCGATCCCGACGGCGAGGTCCGCGACTACACCCTGGCCGAGACCACCGTGGCGCTGCCGTTGCCCGCCAACCAGCACCTGTCGCTGCGTCAGATCCACCGCCTGGCCGAGGGCGGGGTACAGATCCCGATCCTGACCTCGCGCACCGACCTGACCGCGTCCGAGGTGTGCTGGCGGCTGTCCGCGCGCTGGCGTCAGGAGAACTACTTCAAATACGCCCGCGAACACTTCGCCCTCGACGGGTTGGACAGCTACGCCGCCATCGCTGATGACCCGGCGCGGCTGGTGCCCAACCCGGCCAAGAAACGGTGCCACGCCGCCGTGGAGACCGCCCGCGCCGTGCTCGACGGCGCCGAGAACGGGCTGTCCACCGCGATCGACGACGCCGCCGCGCGTGCTCGCCAGCCCGGCTCCGGGGGCAGCGCCGAGGTCGACCCCACCGCCACCGCCGCCATTACCGCAGCTCGCGACCAGCTCGATCACGCCGCCGCCGAGTCCCGGGCGACCCCCAGCCACCTACCCCTGGGACAGGTCCGACCCGACGCCGCGCTGATCGACGAACAACGCAAACTGCTCACCCACGCCATCCGCATGGCCGCCTACAACGCCGAATCCATCCTGACCCGCATGATCCGACCGCACTACGCCCGCGCCGAACACGAAGCCCGCGCCCTGCTCCGCGAAGCGATGACCCTCTCCGGCGACATACAGATCACCGGCGACACCCTGCACCTGCGCCTGGACCCCGCCAGCGCACCCCGACGCAGCCGCGCCCTGGCCGCCCTGTGCGCTCAACTCACCACCACCGAAACGATCTACCCCGACACCGGACTGAAGATCGCCTACAGCGTCAAAGGACACCCCACCGCTTCATGATCTATCGCACCATGTCAGGAGTTCTG
>QHBY01000271.1 GCA_003244245.1 Pseudonocardiales bacterium | reverse complement strand
TTGGGACAGCACGAGCAGGCCCGCCAGGTCGGTGAAGGCACCGTGATCCGCTCCCGGCGGGTCCTGGGTGACGACCACCTCCTCACCCTGCGCTCGGCCAGCCACCTCGCCATCGCCCTGCGGGAGTCGGGACAGTATGAGGAGGCCCGCCAGCTTGGTGGGGACATCCTCGCCCGCCAGCGGCGAGTCCTGGGCGAGGACCACCTTTTCACGCTGATCTCGGCCAGCCACCTGGCTGCCGCCCTGCGGGAGTTGGGACAGCACGAGCAGGCCCGTCAGCTCGGCGAGGACACCCTCACCCGCATGCGCCGGGTCCTGGGTGACGAGCACCCCGACACCCTGCGCTCGGCCAACAGCCTGGCCAGCATCCTGCGGGAGTTGGGGCAGTATGAGCGGGCTCGCCAGCTCGCCGAGGACACTCTCACCCGCATGCGCCGGGTCCTGGGCGAGGACCACCCGCACACCCTGGAATCGACCCACAACCTCGCCCGCCGCCCTGACCGACCTGGGTAAGTACCACCGGCCCGTCGACTGGAAGCGTTCGAGGAAGGACCCTCTGATGGACCAGACCGAAGCCCAGACCCCCCACCGACACCGACAGTCGTGAGTAGCGAGTGAGTCGGGCGTTCGTCGAGCTCGCGGACAGCCTGGTCGATGACTACGACATCATCGAGCTGCTGCAGCGTCTGGTCGGGCACAGCGTCGAGCTGCCGGCCGCCGACGTGGGCGAGCTGCGGGAGAGGATGGGCGCGCAGTTTCTCCTTGTCGCTGGCGTGCTCGGCCTTGCCCAGCAGCTCGAACCGTAGGACCCAACCCCCCGACCGACCAGCGGGGGAACCACCCAGACCCCGGCCCAGACCGCAGCCGGCGGCACCGCTAACGGGACTCCTCGTTCGACTGTTCCTCGAAGGCATACCTGGCCGGGCTCGCCGCCGCGGTGGTCGTCCTCGCGGTCGCCGTCTCGGTGTATGGGTTGCTGGACGGGAAGTCGCCGGGGAACGCGGATGCTGCTACGCCGCGGTTGACGCTGACCAGCTCCCAAGTCACGATCGGCACCCCCTACTCCGTCAGCGGGAGCGGGTTCCTCCCCGGCGAGAGTGTCCAACCTTCCTGGACCGGACCCACCCACGGCCTGATGGACAGCTCCCGGCCGACCCCACCGGCACAGCGAGTACCGGGCCGATCATCGAGCGGGATCCACCCGGGAACTACGTCCTGACCGTGACTGGGCTCACCTCCGGTCGCTCCGCCACGGCACGATTGCAGGTCCTGCCCAACGGTGCCCACTCCGCCACCACACCGGACTCCCCAACACCGGGCGGCGACTCGCAGCCGGGCCGGCCGGGTCAGCCTGGCGGCTGACGCTCTGTCGCGGTCTTCTAGATCATCGTCAGGGGCGTTCAGCATGTGGTGCCCTGCCGCCCCCTCTTCTCTCCCCAGCCCATCACGGTCGACGCCGCCCGCCGCTGCTCGGCCCGTCCCCTCGGGGTGGCGGGGAGGTGGTTCCCCCGCCACCGTGAGGCGACCCAGCACGGCCGTGGAGGCTCGCGGTCAAGGGCGGCCCGGTCTTGGCCGTCGCCGCGGGCGATCGCGCAGCGACCCCTTGACGGTGAGGACGGCCGTGCTAAGCCAAGGGCCGACAGGCCCCCCGCCGCAGGCGGTCGATCAGAGCGCCGCATCGACCAGCACGGTGTCACCACGCTCTGCGGGGCACCCGGCGGTCGCCTTCTCGTGTCCGCCGGCTCTGGTAGTTGTGGCCGGACAGACCGATCGGGCATCCCAGGATGGCCAGTGGCCACGACAGCGGAACAACTCTAGGCGGTTACAGCGGAGGACCGCTCAGGCGACCAACCGCAGCACCGGCGGCAGGGTGGCCGCTGAGGTGGGGCGGCGGCGCCGGCCGGGTCGAGAGGGGGCTGTGCGGGCTGAGCGTGGCCAGTACGGTCCGCAGCGAGCCCAGGGTGACGGTGAGGGAGTTCTCCTCGTCCCCGGACAGCTCGCGGCGGCCGCCGGCGCCCAGCTCGGTGTTCAGCAGCTCGACGGTGCGCTGCAGCCACCGCAGCCGAGTCACGACCCGGGCCGGGGCATCCAACGCGGCGAGGGTGTCGACCCGGGAGACCAGTTCCCAGGCGAACCGGTGCAGCGGCAGACCGCCGCTGCGGTAGGAGTCGATGGTGGCCACCAGACCGGCAGTGACGAAACGGACCAACGCCGGCGAGTTGACGGCCGTGGTCGAAGTGCACGCGGTCGAGGTGGTGGCAGTCGACGTGGTGGTGTGCGAGACGAAAGAGGCCATCGGAAGTGATCCAGACGTACGGGGCGACCCACCGCGGCACGAGGGTGCAACCAGGCGAGAAGTGAATTGACCTGGTCCCCGTGGCTTGATCACACCGAGACCTACCAGCCCGACCTGTTGGCGCCGGTGGACGTGAACACACCGACACTCGAAGATCCGAGCTGGCGCCACCATAAGCCGACCCCGCCGAATCGGTCAACTCGACAACCGTCGGTGTCACACCATCCGGGCGCCCCGGCCCGATCGGGAGTAACACCACCGGCACCGGTACCGGCTGACGGCGCCGAGACCCTCGGCGTCCCCCGGCGCCGCACCTATCGCGACCAGTAGAATCACTTTCGTTCTGACGAATCATCGTCCGATAACGATCGAATATGACACTGTCCCGGCCCTAGCCGTGCCAACAAGCGCTGCGAGTCACAGACTTACATCGATAAGTGGCGCG
>QHBY01000270.1 GCA_003244245.1 Pseudonocardiales bacterium | reverse complement strand
CTAAGGGGGAAACTCCCGCTAGACCGCGAGGACTTCTACTTCTGCATGGTGGAGATGATCACCAAGGGGAGTGTGTAGCCGAGCCGTACGCAGTTTTCCCCGGCGTGCGCCTACGGGCCGTCGAACCGGACTTGGACGGCGTGGAGCGGGCGACGGGAATCGAACCCGCATGGCCAGCTCGGGAAGACTGCGCCCGATGCGCGGTCAGGGGCCCCGACCTGCGATTGGCCGGGTCATGGTGCCGCGTTGTTGACCGGGGCTCACAGCACGCCAACAGCACGCGGGGTGTTGGCCTGACGCAGGACTGGAGCGGAAGCGGGTATCCCGTCGCGTCGGCGGGCTCGTCTCGGAGCAGACCGGGGGCAGGGGTCTAGGTGGAGCACCGCATGCGATGAACGACCCCTGTCCTCGGTCTGCTACGCCTCCGACGCCGACGTGACGGGATACCCGCGCCACCTCCTGACCCACCACTCTCTTGCCCCGGCCCTCGGACCATCCCGGAGCCGAGGCCCCGCCGAAGGCACCTGTGCTCGGTTTAGAGCTTGGGAACCCTACATCGGCGCCCTGGTCCAGGTCTTGAGCTGCGGCGGGCCGTGGTCAGGGATGACCCCAGATGACCGCTATTGACTCCCTCTAGCCTAGTGGCACGCGAATGGCACGGCGCACTGTCCCCGACCCCCGCCAAAGGAGCGGCCCATAACCGTCCGTGAACAGGGACCGTTCTGGCGCACGGTGAGTGAGAGTTTGACCGTTGGGGTCCGTGGTTCCCCGTGAGTCCCCGTGGGAACGGGCACGCGAGGGGCACGAGGCAAGATCATGGACGCACGAGGTGTACCGAACTGCCGCACGTCGGACACCTCGGTACGCATGCCACCACTATTGCAACGGAAACAGCATACCCGCAGTTCAGGTCTTGATCCTCACATTGGGGATGGCGATCGGGACGCTTGACGACCGGTCAGCGGCACTCGCAGACGACGCAGGGCACGGGCCCCGGTCAGCGTTCGCCGAAGCGCACCGCGCCCCTCGCCTGTCCTGCGGCATGCCGACACGCGACGTGCGGTTAGTTGATCACTGGCGCTGGGGTGGCGATCAACGCGGACGCCTCAACACGGAAAGTTTCGATAAGCATGGTGACGGTGCGCGCCGCCTCGTGCAGGGCCTCGTGTGTCTGGTGGGCATGGATGGCGCCGGGGCAGGGTGTGTCCTCGTGGCCAGCGTCAAGCCATCTCTCGAAGCTGTGCCGAGCCACCTTCAGTGCGAGCTCAGCGTCGTGCCACTGCAGGTTCGCGGCAATCACGCGAGTGCTGCCGCCACTCTGGGCCGGATGGTGTCGCGGGGAATCGTCTGGTTCATGCCGGTGACTCTTCCTGTGCGGCGGGTGTCGGGGGGCTCGGTCCGGGCATGGGGCAGCAGCACCACCCGCCCCCGGGTGGCTGGTGGGTGGCCATGGGCGGCCGCCGGTTGCAGCGCGCTCGGGGCCTGTTGTTGGGCTAGGTGTATCGCGGCCGGTGTGACCCCCAGGGTGGCCGCGACGTCCGGGATGGACAGCCCGGCCTCGATCAGTAACTGGACGATCTCGCGATCCGGGCTGGGAAATGTGGCGATCAGCGCGGGGGCGCAGTGCCCGGCGTCAACTCGCCGCTGGCTGTGCCCACGGGAATCTGTGGTCGCGGCGAACGCCGGCTCAACAGGCGAGAGGACAGGGGGTGGCGCCACCGATGCCCTGCCACGAGCACCGCCGGGACCGGATTCTGGCTGCCGACCGCTGGAACCGGTCGAGCTGGGACTCACCGGAGTTTGTGCACACCAACCCACGAGTGCCCGCCACGCCGGGCGGAACGCTCGGGGCCAGCTCGGTGACATCGGGGGAACGTCCGCGCGACGCGCGACCTCAGACGTCGCGACGGTCCTGCACTGCGGCATGATTACCCCGAACGGTCGGTGCTCGGCGCGAGTCGCCGGGCTCTCGTGGCGCCGGGGTCTGGGGCGTGTGCGACGGATAGTAGCCGGGCTCGTCGATTAAGTAAACCCGTGTGGCTGATTAAGGTGGGCTGTGACGTGGAGATTTCCGAAGGGTCAGGTGGCGTGGACCACTCGTAGCCGCCACCCGGATCAGCGAGATGGGCGAAGACCGCAGCTGCGACACGCCCAGCGCGTTACTGGACAAGGCCGGCCTCGCCCAGCCACCCGAGCGTGCGGGCGCCGCTAAATGAAAACGATTTCAGTGTCCGAGGGGACTAGCGCACTAACCACGCGCCTCACGCTCGACGCCGCCACGTGATGCCGGACTTCTCGTAGCCTGGCGCGGGCCAGCGTTGGTTGGACGGCGGGTTTGCTTTGACCTGCTGGTTTGGTGCGGTTGTGTCCTGTTGCGTCCGGACGCGCCTTGACGTCTGACGTCCTGTAGACGGCCTGATCTCGTCGGGCCGTAGCTGTGTTAGGGGACTGGGGTGGAGGCCCCTATCGTCGTCCTTTACCAGCTCCACCCGTTGCGGGCAGCTTCCGGTTCGTACGATCCCGTTACTCACACACGCGACGGTGCCAACGACACGGAGGAGTCCCTATGACTGGCGCTGAGCACTACCTAGAAGCCGAGAAGTGGATTCTGAGGGCCATGGAGACGGATCCGCCAGAGCGGCGGGATGGCGCCCTGCTGTTCGCCCAGGTTCATGCCACCCTCGCGCACGCAGCGGCGACGGCCGTCGGTGCGATCGAGGCGGGGATGCCTTCTGCCGAGTACGACTCCTGGGCGAAAGCGATCCTGGAGAGCCGCAGGCCCAGCCCATGACGATCTCCGACGCCGTTGTGATCCATCGGCCGGGGTGGACCCTTCTTCGGTGGGGGGTCACCCAGGCCCTCCGCTTGCAGGCCATCCCGCCATTCCAGGGCGGACCCGAACCCGCTGATTCTCGCAAGGATGGTGGGCTTTGAACCCACGGCCTCTTCGTCCAGAAAGGATGATTTGGGCAGAGGAACCCTTCACTAGGCTCGTCGGTCACTGCAGTGGGGGCTCCGTGTCCCGCAAGCTCGCTCCCTGGTTCATCGCCGTGACCGCGGCCACTATCTCGGCCGTCGCTGCGGCGCCCGCCTCAGCCGATGCGATCATCGACCCTGCACCGATCGGCCCTAACCAGTACTTTTTCGGCGAGGTCAATGGCCAGGCCCGTCATGGGACGATCAAGATGGCTTGCTTTGGTCCGATTTATCGCGGCCAGCACGGGCATCCCCTAGCCGGCCAGACAGTCAAGGTGGTGCCGGCTCCGTCGCCCACAACCAGCGACCTCGGCTTCACCGGTAGCGCCGCCCACGCCATCGACGTGCGCTTCCCCACGCCCAGAGTGACCAACGTCTCGGTGGTTGTCCGCGACTACGCGGTGACCGCACCCATCCCGGTCTCCTTGATCCTGCCGTGCCACGGCAGCGGCAAGGTGGCCTTCGTCCCCGACCCGACCAGCCCCACAGCGCATACCGCGACTGTGACCGTCTCCTTCGTCGGCCAGCGCTAGCCTCCGTCCAGATGCCTGGCAGCGGCGTTTTCGTGTCGCTGACCTGGGGCTACGCGCGCTGTGGATCGACCTCGACCAGACAGAGATCACCGCGACCAGCAACGACAAAGAGGACGGTGACGACGCGATGGGAATCGCTTGTTCCGCTTGCGGCATCTTCGCGCCCTGATCGCACGAGCGATGACGGCGCCATTCTCATGATTGGGACGGGCCGACGTTGGTGCTGGTGGAGCCTGTGGAGCGGGCGACGGGAATCGAACCCGCATGGCCAGCTTGGAAAGGTCGGGCAGCGATCAAGGCTGTGAGCAGGATTAATGCTGATCGGCGGGTATAGGTAGGGATGGGACAGGAGTGACCGCTGTTGGCCCCTCGTGACCTTGAGAAGGGGCACGCGGCGGGCACGCGCTCGGCCAGACATGGGCCTTCGTCCCTCGGCAGCAGAGGGTGTGGCCCTTGCGATTAACAAGCTCGGGCCCCTGATCCAATCGCGTAAATCGCGCGACGTGGCCGTGCGGGTGTCGAGGGGGTCGTCGACGATGCAACTGCTGATGTCCGTTTCGCAGGTGTTGCGCGAGCCCCAACCGACCGACCCCTGCTTCCCCGTAGCCTCATACTGGCTGCCTTGGTCGTCGTGGTGGCGGGGGTCGGCACGGTGGACACTCAACTGGTCGAGGGTGCAGAGGGCACACCAGAGCAAGTGGGGTGCCGGCTGGAGTGAGACTGTTCACCGCGCTTGCAATTGAAGGAAATAAAAATTACGAATTGGTCCAAGTTTGGAGGCAATAGTGGCAGTTTCAGAGTGGGCCTGCGCGGCGGATTCGATTCGGCATCGCGCCGAGACTGTGCGCAGTGTGGAATTATGGCTCGACCATTTATGGAGGAGGAGATTGTGAGTTCACCTTCGGACAATCGAGGGATAGGCGCAGGTGTTCAGGAGACGCTCAAGCAGCGGGATTTTCTGCGGGAGAAGTTCACCGACTCTCGCGGCTATACGCTCCCTTACCGAATGCTCACGCCTACTGTGCGCCCAATGCGGGATAAGGCGGGGCCGCGCGAGATAGATCCCGAGCGGATGCCTCTGGTGCTGGTGTTGCACGGATCGGGTGAGAGCGGCGATGATAATTCGGCTCAGCTACGTAACGGCGTCGCAGAGTTCCTCGGATCCGAGGCGGCAGCATCCCGTTTCCCGTGTTATTACGTGGTTCCGCAGTGTTCACCGAAGCACCGCTGGGTAGAAGTGGATATGAAAGCTGAACACCATGAGGGTTATTCACGAGCC
>QHBY01000269.1 GCA_003244245.1 Pseudonocardiales bacterium | reverse complement strand
GGCTCGTGAATAACCCTCAATGCTCAACGTTAGAATGACTGGTTATGGAACTTCGACAGCTCGAGTACTTCGTGACCGTGGCCAAGGGTCTTCTAGTGCATACTGACCGCCATGGCTACCAGCACACCGCGCCNNTGGAGTACTTCGTCGCGGTGGCCATGGCTCTCCTAGCGCATACTTGCTGACATGGCTACCAGCACACCGCGCCGTGCCGGGGGGCGCACCCTCATCGACGCCGATCCTGGCCAGCTCATGTGGGTCTTGCTCGCACGCGAGTCGGCTGATCGCGAGCGGCAGCTAGGCAACCAGCTCACCGACCTTCGCGCACAGGTGGCGAGGATAGGCGGGCGGATCGACCGGGAGATTCCGGAGAACGCAGTCTCGGCGTTTAAGCGGCAGCGTGTCGAGTTGCCCGATGGCACCTATGGTTACCGGGTAGTTCGGCCGGAATGGGAAAAGATCCTGACCGCGCTAAGGCGTGGTGAATGTAACGCGCTTATGGTGCCGGATATCGACCGGGCGATGCGCGACCCGCGCACGCTGGAAGACCTGATAGACGCGGTTGAACTGTACGGCGTCTATGTCGCCAGCCTGACGGGCAATATCGACCTGACCACGGACGCGGGTATCTCTGCAGCGCGGAGCCTGGTCAATCAGCGGAATCAGGAGTCGCGGAACACGTCACGGCGTGTCATTAATGGGCAAAGGCACGCCGCGATGGAAGGCGGGAACCATGGCGGCCGTATGCGTCCGTTCGGCTGGCGGAAGGATCGTATCCGGCTCAACAAGCGCGAGGTCGGTCATATCCGCCGTGAGCTACCGCGTATTCTGGCGGGGGTTAGCCCGTTGACGCTGGCACGTGAATGGAATGAACGCGGAATACCCACCGTGACCGGTGTCCCGTGGCGGGCGGCAACAATCCGGAATATGTACCTGCGTCCGCGTGTCTGTGGCTTTGTACTCTACCAGGGCGCGGTCTTGCGCGGCGCGGACGGGAACAAGGTTCGGGGGAAATGGGAAGCGATCTTGACCGAAGACGAATACAACGACGTGGTGGCAGAATGGGGGCCATCGCAACAGCCCGTGCCGTCGCGGTTGGGGGCCAAGGGACGCGGGTACCGGACCATTCATCTGCTGTCTCCGTTCGTACGTTGCGGCAAGTGCAGCGCGCGGATGGTCGGTGCACGCCGGCGGAACCGGCGCGGTGAGCTGGAAGAGTTCTACCGGTGCCCGTCCAAAGGGGCCGGGGGGTGCGGCAGCGTGACGCGGCTTGCCGAACCAGTCAACACGTACATAAAAGCGCTAGTGATTGCGGACCAGCAGAAAATCCAGTTCCGTAAACTGGAAGACCTTCCGCGGTGGCCGAGAGCCAAAGAACTCGTGGACCTGCAAAAGCGCATCAACGAGCAGCAGCAGAATTTCGAGGCTGGTAACATTTCCGCAGAGCGACATTTTCCGTCGCTCGCCCGGATGGAAGCGGTAGAGGCTGGCCTTAAGCGCGAGCGACGCCAGTACGAGGGACGGCAGCAGGCCCGTCGACACGCGGTGGCGAATTTGGCCGAGAAGTGGGATAAGCAGGACTTCCCGATGGAACAGAAGCAAGCCGCGATAGCGCAGACCCTCACTGCTGTCATCATCAAGCCAGGAGGCAGGGGCAGTCGGTTCCATCCGGATCAGATCATGCCGGTATTCAGGGAAGACAACGACGAATCTGCATGACCGGCCCCAGATATACTGCCGTGGTCCGGCCCGGCGGGGTCCCGCCGGGCCGGACCACGTTTCGTCCCTACACTGCTTCACTTTCGGTGTCATCGTCGATTTCGAGGCAGTAGATACGCGCTACTCTTCTCGCCCATTCCCCTGACCGGTGAGGCGCGTTCTTTAGCTGCTGTTTCGCCCACTCTTCCGGAGTGGGCATTATCACCTTCTCTCTGTTTTCTGGTTTCCTTTTGCGTTTCGACGTTGTGGTATCACCTCCCTTCGCTTGCGGCGGGGGCGGTCGGGCCCTGCGGGCCAGGGCTGACTCCCGCGGTTACGGTGCCTGGTTGTCTCGTTGTCTCGTCTCCTGATCGCAAGCGGTCATCGCATCCGCCGAACCCGTGGCCCGGCGGCGCTTGACTCGGGACTGGCACTCACGACGTGATGGGTCTGGGGGCGACCCGTGAAGCAGGCAGGTATAGCCCAGCGTAGCCACCGAAAGTGGCGGTTTCGGGGTGGTCGGTGCTGGTGTGCCTTAACGGCTTCCGTGTCATGATCACCCTTCGCGTTGTCTGGTTGTGGTTGTGCCGTGTTGTGTTTGGGTGTTCGCCGGTCTCGACCTAGGGGGCATCGCGGCTCCCAGTGGCGTTACCTAGCGGATGCGATCCGAGCCCGGCACGGGACTCGGCGAGGTTCTCTGCGGCCTGGCGCCAGATCGGGCAGTGCAGCAACGGGACGGCCTCGACGAGCACGGCACGCACCTCGTCGGGGCTGACGGCCTCGGCGCCGGTGGGGGTGGTCATGGTGGGGTGGGTCCTTCCGTGAGTCGCGGTTGGGGTGGTGGGGTCAGTGAGCGTGGTCATGCCGTCGATACCTCTCTAGTCACTTATTGTAATCAGTCTTGGATGTGTGAGGTGAGAGTTTGGGGAGGGAGGGACCCGACTGACGGCTACCGCTACCCCTGTTTTCGGGGGTTTTCGCCGTCGTTCAGCCATCCAGAAGCTAGGTCCCTAGTGGTGGTTCGTGCTGCTCAGATAGGGGAGGTGAGGGCGGGGACGGGGGTGGGGAGAACTCCCCGGGTCCCCGGACGGGTCCCCACCGCGGGTCCCTGTCCTATCCGTCACCCTCCGTGTCATGTAGGCGGTCACGATAAGCGAGTGCGTGGGTGACATCAGTGGCGCGGACGACCTTGACTCCCCCCGATTTGACCGGCTCAATGTCGTAGTCGGCCAGTGCTGCGCTGAGGTCTTGGAAGGTCCAGCCCTCATAGACCGCGGGGTTGAGTTCGGCCAGCCGCGTCAGCACCACCTGGGTACGGACTCGCCGCTCCCCCCGTAGCGCCGCCTGAATGTTGGCCAGGTGGTCGACCTGTTCGGCCTCGTCGTCCTGGTCGTCATCGCCCGGGGTGGGGCCACCGGTGCGGCGTAGCTGGTCGATGGTGGTCATGGCGCGGGTGACCACGGGGGTGACCATGTCCACACCGTCGGAGTAGGGCACGTAGAACCCGCGGACGAGTTCGAAGGTGGCGTCGCTGACGCCGACCATGACGCTGGTGCCCCGGTCGGTGTGCATCCGCAGATCGGTCGCCCGAATCCCGGCCCGGTACTTCCCGGAGCCGAGGAGGCCGTCGTTGGCGATGTGATCGGCGACGGAGAACGCGACCCCGCACGAGGTGTTGCGGGTGACTTCTTTGGGGATCGAGGTCGCGGTCGGGGATTGGGTGTCCAAGATCAGGGTGATCCCGAACTTGCGGCCCTGTTTGATCACACTGATCGCGAGCTTCTCGGCCTGCTCCCCGTGGGTGGGGTGGCCGAATAGTTCGTGGCATTCGCTGATTACACAGATCAGCGGGTGTAGCCCATGGGCGGGTTTGTCGGCCAGGCGCCGGGAGGTGGCTGGGGGACTACCCGGCAGGGTGGCCAGCAGCTTGCCCCGCCGTTCCATCTCCGCGAACAAATCAGCCAGAGCCTGCACCGCGGCGGCCGCGACGTCGGGGCCCATGCCGACCTGATACCGGGTCAACCGGGGAGCGAACGGCTTGAAGTCGGTGTTTTGGGCGATCACGAACACCCACAACTCCGCCGTAGGGTCCAGCGCCGCGCCTAACAGCAGGATGCGGACCAACGCGGTCTTGCCCTGCCCGGGACGGCCCCCGACGATCCAGTTGCGTTCGAAGAAGTGCCCGTAGATGACTTGGCCGCGCTGGGTCTTGCCGATCGGCACCCCCTGGAACACGTCGACGGTGCCCTCGTGCAACAGTGGCCAGGGTCCGGCACCACCGCCGAGTTTGCCTTTATCGGCGATCCACAAATCCAGCAGTCCGGCCTCCTCACCCTGGGTGGGCCAGGTCTCCAGCGCAGCCCGCCCCAGATTCGCGGCCAGGGTGGTGCGTTTGGCGGCGACCATGTCCGCGGTGGCCCCCATCGGCAGCCGGATCTGGGCAAAGGTGCCCTCGCCGTCCACTCGGGCGGGCACCGTATAGGTCAGCTCACCCCCGTTCTTGAAGAACCGATCCAACGGGGAGATCCCCAGATGCGCGAGGGCTTGGGAGATCATCCGCTCATCAATCCACGAGTCGGCGTCCTCCCGGCACGGCCGGACCAGCCAGGACGCGCCCGGCGTCTTGTCCCTGCCCTCCCAGATTGCAGCGACCAGCCACCCGAGCGGAGCCGCCTTGAGTACCCAGACGCCCATTACGGCGAGTGCGTCGATCACCGTGTAGACGCTGGCCAGCCACGGCCACATGTCCGCCCGGGGTACCTGGGCGTCGATGAGGGCCAGGACCCCGGCGAGGAAGGTGACCAGCAGGCCACCCGCCAGTGTGCGGTGCAGCGCCCGGCCGATCTTCGACCAGCGGGCGTGGGCGTCGGCCCGGATGGTTTCCTGCGCCGTCCGGCGGGCTTCCTGGTCTCCAGCCAGCCGGGCGGCCCGGGCATCGGCGCGCAGGTCACCGTGGGTGGCCCAGGTCCAGCCCTTGGTGATCCACCGGCCATGTCCCCGCAGGAAAAACCAGCCCAGCCGGGTCACATCCCGGGGCGCCTGACGCAGCCGGTACCCCGCGACCGCCCTGAGCTGACCGATTTGTGGTGCGTGGGCCACCCCACGTACCAGCACCGCCACCCGGGCGCGGAGCCCTTCCGGCCCCAATCGGCGTGCGACGAGCGCAGTGCTCTCGTCATCCGGGAGCAGTTCCCCATCCAGCACCAGGGGCGCCGGTTCCCTCTCTGTGCCGAGTGGTCCCTGCGGTGATGGGGGGAACGGAATCAGGTTGTCGGCAGTCACCGTCGACCTCCCTTGCGCTCCGGTGCGTGGAGGAGTTCGGTCACGGAGAACAGGCGAGCGATCGCGGCACCAGCGAACAACGCGGGCACGCCGAACACCACACCCCACGCGCGCGGGTCGGTAGTAAAGCTCACCACCGCCCACTGCACCCCGACAATCACCACGCCGGTACCCAGCGCCCGGCCCAAATTGCCGCCCATCCTGGTGACCTGCTGGGAATGCCGAGCGACCCGGTACCCACTACGCGCGCCGCCGCGGAACGCGACCAGCGCACCCACACCCACCAGCGCAACAACCACGACGAGCAACGGATCGATGTGCGAGCCAGTCATCGGGACTCACCCCCTCCCCGACGCTGCAACCACGCCAAGTAGGCGGCCCGCCGGTCATCTTCGGCCAGCGCCCCCCACACCCCGAGCGTGGTGAACCCAGCCGTGCGGAACTCCAGTTCCAAGCACTCGTCGACCACTGGGCAGGCCGCGCAGATGTTCGCGGCCAGCTCACGGTCGGGTGCCCTGTCGCTCGTCCACGTCGGCTCTTCGGCGCCGACGTCGATCGACATGCACGCGCCCTCGCGCGTTACCAGGTCAAACAACGTCCCGATCGGCACCCCTTGCAGGTCATCCAGTCGGGCGGCGACCTCCTCGAAAGACTCCTCGTCGTTCATCGCGCCCTCCCCACAACAGGGGCGGGCAGCAGCCGCGCCAGCGCATGCGCGGGCACCACCAACCGAGACCGGCGACGAATCGTGGGCAACACACCCACGCGGATCAACCGGAATACCTCGGACTTATCCACACCGAGAATCCATGCGGCTTCCCGGATCGAAAAGACGACGGGGGAACCGGCGCCAGGACGAGCGGTACTCATGACAGATGTAATCCTTTGACTCGATGGCCACCCAGCGGAACGTGGGCTGTGCCATTGAGTAAAGGGCAGCGACAACCTCGAATTCAGGGAATTCGTGCATACCTTCTATGCGCGCCGAGAATAGACCGTGCTATTGATTTCGCGCATAGATCGTATGCGCGGCGAGCATGGAAGTGCGCCGACTGACGTGCTAGCCAGTCAGGACTTTAAGCACGTCCGAAAAAGAGCTGGCCAGGCTGTCAAGCGCCGCCTGTCCCTTCGCTGCACTTGCAACGGACGGCCTGCCGATTATCCCCTTCGTGGCATAGGTCCGTATTCCTGTGATCAGGAGGTGAGGGCGTTGCGGCGCGTCGTGGTCATTCTGCGAGTACGTCGAACGAACGAGATGGGGGTACGAATGCAGGAGTATCGATGTTTCCCACTCACCGCCGTGCATGTCCTCACTGCTGGTGGTCACCATTTCGGCACGCTCGCGTGCAACTCGAAAATCTTCCCGACCCGGAAATAACGCTACTCGGTGCTCAGCGACGTTCGCTTCTTGTGCGATATTGGACAGTACATAGTTACCGCCGTGGCCATTGACTAGTACCAGGTGCTTGATTCCAGACCTGAGCAGAGACGACTGGACATCATCAATGATGGCGATCAGTGTTCGAGAGCTGATACTTACGGTTCCCTCGAAGCCTTCGTGCTCGTGTGAGCATGAGATGGTTACTGGCGGAAGGAGGAGTGCATTAGATGTCGTCGCTAGCCGATTTGCGATAACGCACGCAACGATGGTGTCCGTTGTTAGCGGCAGGTGGTCGCCGTGCTGCTCGAAACTTCCCACTGGGAGCATGGCGACCGTGGCGCCACGCTGAGCTTCATCGGTCGACGTTGCAGCGGTGATCAACATACTCTTCCTCACGACTTCA
>QHBY01000268.1 GCA_003244245.1 Pseudonocardiales bacterium | reverse complement strand
CGCTGGTACGCGGACAAGCAGTACGCCGAGTACGTCAAAGAGGACGTCGCGATCCGCAGACTGCTGTCCAAGGGCATGGAGCGGGCGGGCATCGCGAAGGTCGAGATCGAGCGCACCCGCGACCGGGTCCGGGTGGACATCCACACCGCTCGCCCGGGCATCGTGATCGGTCGCCGCGGTGCGGAGGCCGACCGGATCCGTGGGGAGCTGGAGAAGCTGTCGGGCAAGCAGGTGCAGCTCAACATCCTCGAGGTCAAGAATCCCGAGGCGGAGGCTCAGCTCGTCGCTCAGGGAGTCGCCGAGCAACTGTCCAACCGGGTCGCGTTCCGCCGTGCGATGCGCAAGGCGATCCAATCGGCGATGCGTTCACCGCAGGTGAAGGGCATCCGGGTGCAGTGTTCCGGCCGATTGGGCGGCGCTGAAATGTCCCGCTCGGAGTTCTACCGCGAGGGCCGCGTCCCGCTGCACACGCTGCGGGCCGACATCGACTACGGGCTGTTCGAGGCGCGCACCACGTTCGGTCGGATCGGCGTGAAGGTCTGGATTTACAAGGGCGACGTGGTCGGTGGGCGACGTGAGCGTGACGTAGAAAGCGCGGCCAGAGCGGCAGACGCCGCAGCCCGCGCGCCGCGGCGGGAACGTCCTGCACGACGTCGTTCCGGAGCTACCGGGACGACCGGTACCTCGACTGAGGCGGGTCGCGCCGCGGCGGCGGAGCTTGCTGGTACGCAATCCACGCAGGCCACTGACCCCCAGAGCACGTCGAGCGAGCCGATCACGAGCTCAGCGCCGGACCCGATTAGTCCACAACGTCCGGCTGGTACTGACGAGGCGGCCACCGCAGGGCCTGGGGAGGGCTGAGACGTGCTAGTTCCACGCAAGATCAAGCATCGCAAGCAGCACTCACCAGGTCGGTCAGGTATGGCCACCGGCGGTACCCAGGTCACCTTCGGGGACTTCGGTATCCAGGCTCTGGAACCGGCCTATGTGACCAACCGGCAGATCGAGTCCGCCCGTATCGCGATCAACCGGCATATCCGCCGCGGCGGCAAGGTCTGGATCACTATCTTCCCGGACCGACCACTGACCAAGAAACCGGCGGAAACCCGAATGGGATCTGGCAAGGGTTCGCCGGAGTTCTGGGTGGCCAACGTCAAACCAGGTCGGATCATGTTCGAGATGGCCTACCCGAATGAGTCGGTCGCCCGCGAGGCGTTGCGACGCGCGATTCACAAGCTGCCCATGAAGTGCCGGATCGTCACCCGCGAGGGGGTGGACTTCTAATGACCACCACCACCGCCGCGAGCGAGCTGCGCGAGCTCACCGACGACGAACTCGTGCTGCGGCTTCGCGAGTCCAAGGAAGAGCTGTTCAACCTGCGCTTCCAAATGGCCACCGGGCAGATGGACAACAACCGCCGGCTGCGCACGGTCCGGCGTGACATTGCCCGCATTTACACCGTGATGCACGAGCGTGAGCTGGGTCTGTCGGTGTCTCCGGACGCCGTCGCCGGAAGTGAGGGTGCGGCATGAGTGACTCCGAGTACAACAAGGTGGCCCAGCCCGAAGGGCGAAATAAGCGAAAGGTCCGGGAGGGTTACGTCGTCTCGGACAAGATGGACAAGACTGTCGTGGTGGCGTTGGAGGATCGCAAGAAACACCCGCTGTACGGCAAGGTGCTTCGATCTACCACCAAGGTGAAGGCGCACGACGCGGCCAATGACGCGGGGGTCGGCGACAGGGTGCTGCTGATGGAGACCCGGCCGCTGTCGGCGACCAAGCGCTGGCGGCTGGTCCAGATCCTCGAGAAGGCCAAGTGATCCACGGCGGCCGCGAGAAGGAGTTGACGTGATCCAGCAGGAGTCGCGACTGCGGGTCGCCGATAACACGGGTGCCAAGGAGATCTTGTGCATTCGGGTGCTCGGCGGTAGCGCGCGCCGCTACGCCGGCATTGGGGACATCATTGTGGCGACCGTGAAGGAAGCCATGCCCGGCGCCAACGTCAAGCGGGGCGATGTGGTCAAGGCGGTCATCGTGCGCACCGTGAAGGAGAAGCGCCGCCCGGACGGTTCCTACATCCGGTTCGATGAGAATGCCGCTGTACTGATCAAGCCCGACGGTGAGCCGCGGGGTACCCGGATCTTCGGTCCAGTCGGTCGGGAGCTCCGGGACAAGCGGTTCATGAAAATCATCTCGCTGGCCCCGGAGGTGCTCTGACCATGAGAATCCGCAAAGGCGACACGGTTGTTGTTATCGCCGGCAAGGACAAGGGCGCCAAAGGCAAGGTGATCCAGGCCTACCCGGATGCGGGACGGGTACTGGTGGAGGGCGTCAACCGGATCAAGAAGCACACCCGGATCAGTCGCACCCAGCGTGGCGCACAAAGCGGCGGGATTGTCACACAGGAGGCCGCTGTCAACGTCTCGAACGTCATGGTCGTCGACTCCAGCGGCAAGCCGGCCAGGGTGGGCTACCGCACTGATGACGAGGGCAAGCGCGTGCGCGTGTCGCGGCGCACCGGCAAGGACATTTGAGATGACTGAGACTTCCACGGTAGAGGGCGAACGTGTTGTGGCGATGCCGAGGCTGAAGGCCCGGTACCGCGAGGAGATCGTCGCCGCGTTGCGGGAACAGTTCAAATACTCCAACGCGATGCAGGTGCCCGGTGTCGTCAAGGTCGTGGTGAATATGGGCGTCGGCGAAGCCGCCCGGGACGCCAAGTTGATGGACGGTGCCGTGCGAGACCTGGCTGCGATCACTGGGCAGAAGCCGCAGGTGAAGCGGGCTCGCACGTCCGTCGCGCAGTTCAAGTTGCGCGAGGGGATGCCGATCGGCGCCAAGGTGACCCTCCGCGGTGTGCGGATGTGGGAGTTCCTGGACCGGCTGTTGTCGATCGCGCTGCCCCGTATCCGGGACTTCCGTGGGCTGTCGCCGGCCCAGTTCGACGGTCACGGTAACTACACCTTCGGGCTCACTGAGCAGTCGATGTTCCGTGAGATCAACCCGGACAACATCGACCGCCCGCGCGGCATGGATATCACTGTGGTCACCTCCGCGACCACCGACGAAGAAGGCCGGGCGCTGCTGCGTCGTCTGGGCTTCCCCTTCAAGGAGAGCTGATGGCGAAGAAGGCGCTGGTCATTAAAGCCGCGCGCAAGCCCAAGTTTGCGGTACGGGGCTACACCCGTTGCCAGCGCTGCGGGCGACCGAAGGCGGTCTACCGAAAGTTCGGGCTATGCCGGATCTGCCTGCGCCAGATGGCCCACCGGGGCGAGCTCCCCGGCGTAAGCAAGTCCTCATGGTAGGGCGCTTGGCGCCCCACCAGGTGAGTGGCCGCCACTCACCGGACGCAGCTAATAGTCGCCGTAGGCCCGGCAGGGAACCACGGCGGGAAGGGATCACGAGTTCGCCATGACGATGACCGACCCGATAGCAGACATGCTGACCCGTCTGCGAAACGCGAACTCGGCCTATCACGACAGGGTCGTGATGCCGCACTCCAAGATCAAGGTGAATATTGCCGAGATCCTCCAACGCGAGGGTTACATCTCGGGCTTTCACGCTGAGGACGCACCCGTAGGAAAGTCCCTGGTGGTAGAACTGAAGTTCGGTCCAAACCGGGAGCGCAGCATTGCCGGCCTGCGCCGGGTATCCAAGCCTGGCCTGCGGGTGTATGCCAAGTCGACCTCGCTGCCAAAGGTGCTCGGCGGCCTCGGTGTGGCGATCATCTCCACGTCGACCGGGCTGCTCACCGACCGGCAGGCCGCCAAGAAGCGGGTGGGCGGGGAAGTCCTCGCCTTCGTCTGGTGAGAGGGGAGTAGCGGAGATGTCGCGCATCGGGAAGCAGCCGATCATCGTGCCGGCCGGCGTCGATGTGGTCATCGACGGGCGTACGGTGACAGTGCAGGGGCCCAAGGGCGCCCTGTCGCACACCGTGCCCGAGCCGATCACTGTCGCGCGCGAGCAGGACGGTACCCTGCTGGTCCAGCGGCCGGATGATGAACGGCGCAGCAAGTCGCTGCACGGGCTGTCTCGGACCCTGGTGAACAACATGGTCCTCGGGGTCAGCCAGGGCTACGAGAAGCGCATGGAGATCCACGGCGTCGGTTACCGCGTGGTAGCCAAGGGCTCGGGTCTGGAGTTCTCGTTGGGCTATAGCCACCCGGTGCCAATCAAGGCGCCCGACGGCATCAGCTTCACGGTAGAGAGCCCGACCCGATTCTCCGTGGCCGGGATTCACAAGCAGGCGGTCGGCGAGATCGCGGCGACCATCCGTAGGTTGCGTCGTCCTGACCCTTACAAGGGCAAAGGCGTTCGCTACGCGGGCGAGAAGATCCGACGCAAGGTCGGAAAGACAGGTAAGTGATCATGGCTGAGGCAGCAACATCCGATTCGCCGCCGGCGGCTGTTTCGACGGCTGAGCCGTCGGTAGCCGATTCGACGGCTCAGCCGTCGGCGACCGGAGCGACGAAGCGACCGCGAGTCGGCACGGACATCTCGACCCGACGCCGGCTGGCCAGGACGCGGCGGCACTTCCGGCTGCGCAAGAAGGTCAGCGGTTCGCCGGAGCGCCCACGCCTGGTGGTCAACCGCTCGTCTCGACACATCGGCGCGCAACTCGTAGACGACCTGGCCGGGCACACCCTGGCGGCGGCGTCGAGCATCGAGCCGGACGTCCGCGCCATCGACGGGGACAAGAAGGCCAGGGCGGTCAAGGTCGGCGAGCTGATCGCGGCCCGAGCCAAGGCGGTCGGCGTGGACCGGGTGGTCTTCGACCGCGGCGGCTATGACTACCACGGCCGGATCGCGGTGCTGGCCGACGCCGCCCGCAAAGCCGGCCTGGAATTCTGACTGATGTTCGATACCAAACAGCACACGAGACAGCAACAACAGCGGCACGCGAGCAACGGAAGGAACGCCTGATGCCAGGACGCATGCGGCGGGAAGGCGGACCCGGAGGCGAGCGTAGCGATCGTCGAGACCGCCGCGACGGTGGTCGCGGCGGGCCGGCCCAGCCGGAGAAGAGCCCGCATCTCGAGCGGGTGGTCGCGATCAACCGGGTGGCCAAGGTGGTCAAGGGTGGCCGACGGTTCAGCTTCACCGCGCTGGTCGTGGTTGGTGACGGCGACGGGATGGTCGGCGTCGGTTACGGAAAGGCCAAGGAGGTGCCGGCGGCGATCCAGAAGGGCGTGGAGGAAGCCAAGAAGAACTTCTTCCGTGTTCCCCGGATTGCCAGCACCATCCCGCACCCGATCACCGGTGAGGCAGCGGCCGGCGTTGTGTTGCTGCGCCCCGCGTCTCCGGGTACTGGGGTCATCGCAGGCGGTCCTGTTCGCGCGGTGTTGGAGTGCGCCGGCGTGCACGACGTCCTCTCGAAGTCGCTGGGCAGTGATAATGCGATCAACGTTGTGCACGCCACGGTGGCTGCGCTGAAGGGACTGCAGCGTCCTGAGGAGGTGGCCGCACGTCGCGGTCTGCCCCTGGAGGACGTGGCGCCGGCTGGCATGTTGCGGGCGCGGGCCGCCGGGATGGGGGCGTGACGTGGCTGGTCTGAAGATCACCCAGGTCCGGAGCAGTATCGGTAGCCTGCGCAACCACCGTGAGACGCTGCGCTCGCTGGGATTGCGCAAGATCCGGCAGTCCGTGGTCAAAGAGGACAACTCCCAGGTCCGCGGCATGATTGCCACCGTCCGTCACCTGGTGGCGGTGGAGGAAGTCCCGAACGAGGTGGCTGCGAAGTGAGCATCAAGATTCATCACCTGCGCCCGGCCGCGGGCGCGAAGACCGCCAAGATGCGAGTCGGCCGTGGCGGGGGTTCGAAAGGCAAAACGGCGGGTCGCGGTACCAAAGGAACCAAGGCTCGCAAGAACGTGCCGGCCACTTTCGAGGGCGGGCAGATGCCGATCCACATGCGGCTGCCCAAACTCAAGGGTTTCCGCAACCGGTTTCGCACCGAGTACCAGGTGGTCAACGTCGGCGACCTGGCTCGGCTGTTCCCTTCCGGCGGCACCGTGGGGCCCGACCAGCTCGTCGCCGTTGGTGCGGTGCGCAAGGGACTGCCGGTGAAGGTGCTCGGCGACGGTGCCATCGCAGGGGTGACGCTGCAGGTCAGCGCCCAACGTTTCTCCGGTTCCGCACGGGACAAAATCGCCGCGGCGGGCGGTAGCAGCACCGAGCTGTAGGCGGAGCGTGCCCTTGCGGGCTCTCGTTATGACAGTCAGGTCCTGCTGTTAGAGTCGAGCTCGGTGCATGGGCGAGCCAGTTGGCATCCGCCGCCAGGCTCGCCTGCACCGCTCGGTCGCCGCCCCCGGCCATGCGACCGCCGGTCCATGATCGACGGCCTCAATACGGCCGCGCCCAGGAGGTAGGAGTGCTCGGCGCCTTCCGCTCGGCCCTTGCGACACCGGATCTGCGCCGCAAGATCCTGTTCGCGCTCGGCATGGTGGTGATTTACCGGGCCGGTGCGACGCTGCCGTCGCCCGGGGTCTCCTACGTCAATATCAATCAGTGTCTGGACCGAGTCCAGCACGGCGACAATCAGAACGTCTACTCGCTGATCAATCTTTTCAGCGGCGGAGCATTGTTGCGGCTGTCGGTGTTCGCGTTGGGGATCATGCCCTACATCACCGCGAGCATCATCATCCAACTGCTTACGGTTGTGATCCCTCGCTTCGAAGTGCTGAAGAAGGAGGGTCAGTCCGGTCAGAACAAGCTCACGCAGTACACCCGGTACCTGACGATCGCGCTGGCCATCCTGCAGTCCACCGGAATCGTGGCGCTGGCGGTGCGCGGTCAGCTGTTCTCCGGCTGTCCACTGCCACCGATTCCCGATCAGTCGGTATTCAACCTGGTGGTCATCGTCGTGGTGATGACCGCGGGTACCGGGGTGATCATGTGGTTGGGTGAGCTGATCACCGAACGGGGCATCGGCAACGGCATGTCGCTGCTGATCTTCACGTCGATCGCCGCCCGCATCCCTGCTGAGGGCAAGAACATCCTGGACTCGCAGGGCCTGCTGGTATTCCTGCTGGTGTGCTTGTTCGGTCTGGCGATCATCGCCAGTGTCGTGTTCGTCGAGCAGGGCCAGCGACGGATTCCGGTGCAATACGCCAAACGGATGATCGGCCGCCGGATGTACGGCGGTACCTCCACCTACTTGCCGCTGAAGGTGAACCAAGCCGGCGTCATTCCGGTCATCTTCGCGTCGTCGCTGCTCTATCTGCCCGACCTCATCGCTCGGTTGACCAGCTCGCCCACCAGCAAGCCGGGTTGGTGGCAGACATTCATCACTCGCTACCTGGTCGACCAGTCCAGCTGGATACACATCGGGCTGTATTTTCTAATGATCATCTTCTTCACCTACTTCTACGTGGCGATCACTTTCAACCCCGAGGAACGTGCGGAGGAGATGAAGAAGTTCGGTGGTTTCATCCCGGGTATCCGACCCGGGCGTCCCACCGCCGAGTACCTGAGCTTTGTACTCAGCCGTATTACCTTGCCTGGATCGCTGTACCTGGGCATCGTGGCGGTACTGCCCAACTTGTTCCTGGACCTGACCGGCAACGGCCAGAACCAGAACTTCCCCTTCGGTGGGACCGCGGTGCTGATCATGGTGGGGGTCGGGCTGGATACCGTGAAGCAGATCGAAAGCCAGCTGATGCAGCGCAACTATGAAGGGTTCCTGCGCTAGTGCGAATCCTCATCGTCGGTCCTCCGGGCGCGGGCAAGGGCACTCAGGCCGCCCTGCTGAGCGCGGAGCTCGGCGTTGCTCACATCTCCACCGGAGAGCTGTTCCGGGCGCACGTCGACCGCCGATCCGACCTGGGTCGCAAGGTCAAGCAGTACATGGATGCCGGCGCGCTGGTGCCCGACGAGGTCACCAATGAGATGGTCGCGCAACGGCTAACCGATGACGTGTGCCGGGGGGGATTCCTGCTCGACGGATTCCCCCGTACGGTCGGCCAGGCCGAGGTGCTGGAGAATCTGCTGCGCGAGCGTGACTGCGAGATCGGCACGGTGCTGGAGTTCGACGTACCCGAGGACCAGGTGGTGGCGCGCCTGCTGGCCCGAGGGCGCGGCGACGACATCGAGGATGTCATCCGGCACCGCCAGCAGCTTTATCGCGAGCAGACCGCGCCGCTGCTCGACTTCTACGCCGATCGGTTGGTTACCGTGCCGGCAGGCGGTTCGGTGCCAGACGTCACGGCCCGGGCGCTGCACGCGTTGCGAACGCGGGCGTGACGAGCGTGCGATGACCGGGGGCGGGGTGCGTGCTGTGGTACGACGGTTGCGGGGCAAGGCCAGCATCGAGCTTAAGTCGCCAGGCGAAATCGAGGCGATGCGTGCCGCCGGTGCGGTGGTGGCCCGGACACTGCGGTTGCTGCAGTGCCATGCTCGCGCCGGGGTGAGCACCGGTGAGCTGGATGAGTTGGCGGAACAGTCGATCCGCGACGCTGGGGCGGTGCCGTCGTTCAAGGGATACCACGGGTTCCCCGGGTCGATCTGCAGCTCGGTCAACGAGCAGGTGGTACACGGCATCCCCAGCCGCGAGCAGGTGCTCGCCGACGGCGACCTGCTGTCCCTTGACTGCGGTGCGATCCTCGAGGGCTGGCACGGCGACGCCGCGGTGACGGTGCACATCGGGACCGTTGCCGAGGCCGACAGTCAGCTGTCGGAGGCCTGCCGGACGGCGTTGGACGCTGGAATCGCGGCGGCGCAACCCGGTGGCAGGCTGACCGACATCTCCCATGCAGTGGAGTCCGCGGCGCTGGCCGCGGCCGCCGGGCACGGGACGTCCTACGGGATCGTTGCCGACTACGGTGGCCACGGGATCGGTACGGCCATGCACATGGACCCGTTTCTGCCCAACGTCGGTCGCCCCGGCCGCGGCCCCCGATTGGTGCCCGGCATGGCCTTGGCGATCGAGCCGATGCTCACCGCGGGCAGCGGCAAGACCGAGGAACTCGGCGACGGCTGGACCGTGGTGACCGTCGACGGCTGCCGCGCCGCGCATTGGGAACACTCGATCGCCGTGACCGTCGACGGCCCGCTGATACTCACGGTTGAATAGCGCAGCGGACGCGTTGGGCCGATCGGCCGCACCCCGCTCGGCGCTATGTCGCAACCCTTCATAGAGCCTGAGCTGTCCCGGTGACTTCGCCACCGCAGACTGGTGGCAACCGCCGGTCCATCAGGTCCGGTCACCCCGAAGGGCGGGCACCGATGGGCATTCTTGAACGAAAGGCAGTCGTGATCACCGGCGCGGGCCGCGGTCTGGGCGAGGCTTATGCGTACCACGCCGCCCGGTCCGGAGCCTGTGTCGTGGTCAATGACATCGACGGTGAGCAGGCCGAGGCGGTCGCGGACCGGATCGTGCAGCAGGGTGGCCGGGCGGTGGCCAGCACGGCGTCGGTCCGTGATCCGGAGCAGGCCAACGGGATCGTGGCGTTGTGCCTGGCGGAGTTCGGCAGAATCGACGGCCTGGTGAACAACGCCGCAATCGGCCCCCACGAGGTCTTGCCCTGGGAAGAGGACAGTTGCGCCGCCCGCGACGTCATCGAGGTCAACGTCTTGGGCGTGCTCCATTGCGGCATCGCGGCCGCGAAGGTGATGCGCGCACAGGGCGGCGGATCGATCGTCAACATCTCGTCGGGTTCGTCGTTCGGTCAGCGTCGCGGGGGTGCCTACTCGGCATCCAAAGGTGCGGTCGCGTCATTGACCTACTCCTGGGCGCTGGATCTGGAGGAGGTGGGGGTCCGGGTCAACGGCGTCTGCCCGCTGGCCTGGACCCGGTTGGTGGAGCGTTCCCCGGCCGCCCAGCTGCGCTGTACCCGTGAGCGCAGCCCTGACCTGGTGGCGCCGCTGATTACCTACCTGCTGTCGGATCTCTCCGACGGGATCACCGGCCAGCTCGTCCGGTGCACCGGGGACCAGTTGCACATCGTGCGCCAGCCAGCGATCAAGGAGCCGGTGCTGCGTTGTGCGGGCTGGGACACCGAGGACATCGCCGCGGCTTTCGGCGGCATCCTTGACGAGCACCTCGAACCCTTTGGCCTGGAGAAGCGGATGCCCGCCAGGCTGCGATCGGCGACCTCCTGCCCGACCGAGTGAGCCAGCAGGCTGCTCGATCTCACCCACCCTATGCGGTCGTCGGGGTGGAGCAGGCGCTGGTCGGGCAGTCAGCCACTGTCGAGACGATCCGCGGGGCCGCCGAACATGCGGCCGACGGCACCAGCCCGACATCGGATGGCAATGCCGACACCGACTACCGCGAAAACCTCGCCCGAGTGCTCACCGGGCGCGCTCTAGCGGCGGCCGGAGTCTGATCGAGGATGTCGGCGGTAAGATCATCAGTCAGTTCGCGGACTGTCTGAGCGCACGCCTCGGGCAGACGGACACATGGTGATGGGGGAGTGGCCGTGGATCATGAGTGCACTAAACCGAGCTTGCTGTAACTGT
>QHBY01000267.1:18737-24102 GCA_003244245.1 Pseudonocardiales bacterium | reverse complement strand
GACTTTCTGCTGACTCCGGCCCCGGAACCGACGCCGAAAACAGAGCAGGAGCCCAGCGATGAGGCTCCTGACCTGCGGTTTGGTGGTGTCGGGGTGGCGGGATTCGAACCCACGGCCTCTTCGTCCCGAACGAAGCGCGCTACCAAGCTGCGCCACACCCCGGATGGACGTCGCCCACTCTAGCCGACGCCGGCGGCGTCCCATGCGGAGGCCGGTACGGCGGAGCCGGTGTTGCGGGCGACCAGCGTGAGCAGGCTCGCCTCCGGCGGGCAAGCGAAGCGCACTGGAGCATAGGGGGAGGTGCCCAGACCGGCTGAGACGTGCAGCCAGGTATGCGCGCCCCACCGGGAGGCACCGCGGGCGCGGGAGCGATCCAGCCCGCAGTTGGTCACGATCGCGCCGTAGCCGGGCAGCCGCAGCTGGCCGCCGTGGGTGTGACCGGCCAGCACCAGGTCGTAACCGTCGGCGGCGAAGGCGTCGAGCACCCGGGGCTCCGGAGAGTGCGTCAGGCCCAACCGCAGGTCGGCGGTGGGATCGGCTGGCCCGGCGATCCGCGCGTAGCGGTCACGTCGCAGGTGTGGGTCGTCCACCCCGGCGACGGCTACCCGGCGCCCCGCCACGGTGAGCTCGCGGCGGGTGTTCGTCAGGTCGAGCCACCCGTGCTCGGCGAACGCCGCGCGCAGATCAGCCCATGGCAGCGGCACGCCGCGGATCCGTTTGCCGGTGCGGGTCAGGTAGTGAACCGGATTCTTCGGCTTCGGCCCGTAGTAGTCGTTGTTCCCGAACACGAATACCCCGGGCAGCGTCATCAGCGGCTGCAGCGCCCGCAGCGCAGCGGGCACCGCTTGCTGGTGTGCCAGGTTGTCGCCGGTGTTCACCACGAGATCGGGCTGCAGGTCGACCAGCCCGGCCAACCAGCGCTGCTTGGAGCGCTGGTTCGGGGTCATATGCAGGTCGGAAATGTGCAGGATCCGCAGCGGCGCGGCCCCAACCGGCAGCACCGGCAGAGTGGATTGGCGCAGCGTCCAGCGGCGGACCTCGACACCGGCGGCGTACGCCGTCCCGGCGACTGCCAGCGCGGCGCCACCGACCAAGGCGCGTCCGAGGTGGTTCATGCGCCCAGCCTACGGCTCCTCCCGCACTGCACCGGCCCGGGTGTCGGGCGCACTGCGCCTCGGGAGCGGGAGGGTCGTCTGTAAGCGCTGGGGATCTAGAGGACAGTCCGCGCGGGTAGGGTTTGCGCATGGCAGAGCTGAAGGATCGGCTGCGGGCCGACCTGTCCACGGCGATGAAGGCTCGAAGCACCATCACGGTGGCGACCCTGCGGATGGTGCTGACCGCGATCACCACCGAGGAGGTCTCCGGCTCGCAAGCCCGGGAGTTGTCCGACGACGAGGTGCTCGTCGTGCTGGCCCGGGAAGCCAAGAAGCGTCGGGAGTCCGCCGAGGTCTTCACCACGGCCGGGCGTGACGAGTTGGCGAACCGCGAGCGCTCCGAGGGCGAGGTGCTCGCTCACTACCTGCCCCAACAACTCAGTGAGGACGAGCTCAGCGCCCTGGTCGCCGACACCATCGACGACGTCGCCGGACAGCTCGGCAAGCGTCCCAGCTTCGGTCAGCTGGGTCTGGTGATGAAGGCCGCGAAGGGCAAGGCGGCTGGTCGCGCCGAGGGATCGCGGTTGGCCGCCGCGGTGCTCGCGGCCTTGAAGGGTTAACTGAACCGACTAGCCGCCACGCCGCCGATGGTCGCGGTGCCTCGTGTTCGGGTCTGGTGGCGGCCTAGCCTGCCCATCGGCGCCCTGTTGCCCATCCCCCTGCTGACCCGGTTGACCCACCGCGTCTTGGCCGGCCCGCTGTGGCGGCTGGAAGGGCGCTGCTGGGTCGGGGGATCGCGGAGCGGGTTTCGGTCGTGTCCCATCGCTCACCGACAGTGTGATCACGTCACCGGGCTGGGCGGTGGTGGGCCCCTCGGCCGCGACCGTCCCCGCCGGCTGATCCGACGCCGCCACCACCCGCTTCACCCGGAACCCGGCCCGCTCCAGGGTGAGTTGAGCGACGTTCTCGCCCTGGCCCACCACGTTGGGAACGTTCGGTCCGGCACCGCTGACGTAACGCGGGTCGGTGGGCGGCAGCGGCATCACCGGGAGCCCCTCGTGTAGCGGGACCATCGCGCTGAACCAGGTCCGTGCCGGCACCTTGCCACCGAAGATGTTGCCGTCGCCGCACAGCCGGGGTGGGTCGGAATCGCAGATCCCACTCGGCTGCGACCCGTCCGGCCACACCAGCACCGCACCGGAGTACTGCGGCGTCGCCCCCAGGAAGCCGGCCGAACGGTTGTTCTGGGTGGTGCCTGTCTTGCCGAGCAGCGGGCGGGTCCAGCGCGCGGCCTGCGCGGCGGCGAAGGAGGTGCCGCTGGGCTGGTCGTCCTTGCTCAATCCCACTACCAGGGAGTTCGCCAGTCCCGCCGGAACGACCTGCTCGCAGGGCGCTTCGGGCACCGGCACCGGGTGGCCGTTGCGGTCCAGCACCGCGTCGATCGGGGTCGGCGGGCACCATTTCCCGCCGCTCATCAGGGTGGCGCCGACGTTGGCGAGGTCCAGCGGGCTGGTCGGCTCGGGACCCAGGGTGTAGGAGCCCCGCCGCTCCTTCTTCACCGCGTCACCGATCGTGCGGCCCGAGGCGTCCTTGAAGTTGAGGCTTTGGCGCATGCCCAGCCGGTAGGCCATGTTGACCACCGGGTCGATCGATCCGATCCGGTCCTCCAGGGCGACGAAGGTGGTGTTCGGAGAGATCGCCAGCGCGGTCTGGAGGGAGACCGAACCGTTGCGGTATTTGCCTGCGTTGGTGACGGTGTATGCGCCGCCGTTGTCCCGGAATACCCGCGAGGTGTAGGCATCCGTCACCGGCACCGGATTCATGATTCCCATCCCCCGCTCCAGCAGGGTGGCGGCGGTGAAGATCTTGTAGATCGACCCGGCGCCGAAACCCTGAACGAGCGACGGCAGCGCGTAGGACGTCTGGCCGGCGTCGGCGTCGAGTCCGTAGTCGCGGTTGGCCACCAGCGCCCGGACCGCATGCCGGTCGCTACCGGGTTCCACGATAGCCATCGCGTCGGCGATTCCCGGAGTCTGGGTTGGGACCTCGGCGGTTGCCGCGCGCTTGGCTATGTCGCTGGCCCGGCGGTCGAGGTTGGTGCGGATCAGGTACCCGCCACGGCGCAGCTTGTCTTCGGGGAACCCCACGGTGGCGAGGTAGTCCAGGGTGTACTGACAGTAGAAGCCGTCCGCGGGACCGGCACCGACGCAACCGTTGGTCAACCCGGTCAGCGGGCGCTGGATTCCCAACGGCTCAGCCTTGGCCGCGTCGGCCTGATTGGTGGTGATCGACCCCACGTTGGTCATCTCGTCGATCACGATGTTGCGTCGCTGCAACGCTTGCTCGGGGTGCTCGACCGGGTCGTACTCGGTGGTCGAGCGGACCATGCCGGCAAGCAGCGCGGCTTGGGGGATGGTGAGCCGGTCTGGCGTGGTGTTGAAGTAGGTTCTCGCGGCCGAGGCCACACCGTAGGTGTTGTGGCCGAAAAAGACGATGTTGAGATAGCGCGCCAGGATCTCGTCCTTGGACAGGTGCTTCTCCAGCTGCAGAGCCACCCGGATCTCGCGCAGCTTGCGGGCCGGGGTGCCCTCCACGGCCGCCGCGCGCTCGGCGTCGTTCTGGGCAACCGCGTACAGCATGTAGTTCTTGATGTACTGCATCGTCAGCGTCGAGGCGCCCTGACCTTCCAAAGCGCTGCCGCTGGAGGACAGGTTGGTCATCAGGGCGCGGGCGGTACCCCGCCAGTCCACGCCGTTGTGTTCGAAGAATCGCCGGTCCTCGATGGCGATGATCGCCGCCTTCATCGTGTCGGCGATGGCTTTGGGTGGCGTGTTGAACCGGTTCTGGTCGAAGACGTAGGCGATCGGTACCCCATCCTTGTCGGTGATCGTGCTGACCACCGGTACCTGACTTTGGACCAGGTTGGACGAGACATTGCTGACTGTGTCGCTGGCCTGGTTGGACGCCAGGCCGATGCTGCCCACGGCGGGAAACAGGATGCCCGCCACCAGCAAGCCCGCGACCAAACACAGGCCGAGGATCCGGATCAGCGCGTTGCCGTTCACCACCAGGCGAGCCTACGCGTCAGCGTTCGTCACCCATCGCGGACGTGCCGACGTCCGACAGGGTGTGCACCTGCACGAGCGAGTGACAGTTCGATTTACCCCTTGCCGATGCGGCGGGGCAGCCGAGTACCGTCAGCGCGCGTGAGCACATCCCAAACCACCGCCCAGCAGAGCCTGCTCCATGACGTGGAGGCTCTGGTTGCCGCCCTCATGGGCGACGCCCCGGTCGCGGAGCTCATAGCGATCACGAACCGGATCGCGGCTGCCGTGGAGTACTGGGACGACATTCCGGCGGGAGCGATCTCGGAGCTCCGCTCGGCGATCGATCTGATGCATGGTGGCCAGGCGTGCGCCACGGTCAGCGCCCTGCTCGCCGCACGCTCCGAACTCGGAGCGCCCCCGCGTTGAGCTGATCTGCCCGTACCACCGAACCGGCACCGCGGCCCGCGCGGTAACTCGACGCCCTGGTTCCGGCGGCAAATGGACCAGGGGCCGTCGCCATGCTCGTTCCGTGGCTGATGACCCTAATAGGGCGCCCGGTACGTGACCGGCGTATCTCACCGCACCCATGGTCACCGACCGCCGAGAGATGGCTCCGGCGTCGGCCGACCCTCGCGAGCCGGCCTGATGGCCTGTTGTCGGACGCTAAGAGGTTGCGGTCACCTGACGCCGTGCTGCGGCGACGCGCTGGGCAAGGACCGCTTGGCGCGCGCCGAGCGGCCGGGAGTTTCACGCCGACGGGCGAAGGTTAACCCCCCTCAATCACCCAGAGGGAGGCTGCGCTGTCGTTGAACGGTAGATAGGTTGCGGCGAGCGGTGAGGACCTGGATACGTCAAGCGAAGTTCAGGAGGGGCGAATGAGCCGTCTGTCGAGCACCTATGACCTCGGTCTGGAGACCGGAGCGGAACTGAGCAGGGCAACCGTGCCCACGCAGCGTGGGCAGGACCCGCATCGAGTCACGGCCGAGCAGGTGGATCGGGCTCGCCTGTCGGTCGCCAGGTCGGCCACCGGCGCCGAGGACTGCCGGATGCTGCTGGACATGCTGGGCCTGATCGACGGCGAGGACGGCGTCCCGCCGGTGCGCCGGTGACCACATCGGGCGGCGGGCGGCCCGACTGAGTGCCGCCCGACCACCCGTTGTGCAACCGGCTACTAAGATGTCCTATGCTTACTTTGCTCACAACGGGCAACCGCTGCGGGCAGGT
>QHBY01000267.1:0-18603 GCA_003244245.1 Pseudonocardiales bacterium | reverse complement strand
CGGCCAGGTAGCTCAGTTGGTACGAGCGTCCGACTGAAAATCGGAAGGTCGGCGGTTCGACCCCGCCCCTGGCCACCACCTTTGATCAGTGCAAACGCTGGTGTCCAACATCGTGTCCAACTCCGTTCGTCTCAGTTGTCGTCTCAGTTGTGCCCGAGAAGAGCCCCGAGGCTGTCGGCGATGTCGTGGCGGAGGTCGTTGGTGACGTGCTGGTAGCGCGCGGCCATCGACGAACTGGACCAGCCCATCGTGTCCATCACCGCGCGAGTTCCGACGTTGAGCACGAGAAGCATCGTCGCTGCGGTGTGCCTGGCATCGTGTAGCTGGGGCCTCTCTGACGTCTGCTGCCTCCAGTAGGTCTTTCCAGGCTTTGCTGGTCGGCTTTCGGGTCGATTGGGCGCCCGGTCGGCTGGGCGAAGACGTCGATCGGCGGACGTGGCCGTGACCTGGTCTTCAGGGACGTCGCCGAGCTGGGCGATCGGTACACCAAACCCGCCGAACTATCGGCTTGGTGAACCGTTCTGCACTTGCACTGTACCGGTGTAGTCTGATCTCGTTATGCTTCATCTGATGGAGACTCCCGCGCCTGCAGCGCATGTTGACGGCATCAACCGGGAGAACCGCGCCTTGCTTGAGCGGTTGCATCGCGACATGCCCGGCGCTTTCGACGTCGAGCACGCCTCGGCCGTTCTGGGCCTGGAAGCGACCCGAACCCGCACGCTGCTCGCTTATCTGGCCCGGCGAGGGTGGCTGTCTCGGGTCCGTCGTGGCCTTTATATCGCCGTTCCGCTGGACACCCGCCGGCCCGGTGAGTGGACCGAGGATGCGTGGATTGTTGCAGAACGGACGTTCAGCCCCTGCTACATCGGCGGCTGGAGCGCGTGTCAGCACTGGGGTCTGACCGATCAGCTCTTCCGGACTGTCCTCGTCGTGACGGGGAGGAAGGTGCGTGGTCGCGAGCCGGTCATCCAGGGCGCCCCGTACCGGGTCACCGTCCGGTCGGTGGACAAGCTTTTCGGGACGACCATGGTGTGGCGCGAGCAGGTTCGAGTCCCGGTATCGGATCCTTCCCGGACGATCGTCGATATCCTTGACGACCCGACGCTCGGCGGTGGGATGCGCACCGTGGCTGACGTCGTGCACGAGTACTGCACTGGCGAGCACCGGGACGACGATCTGCTCATCTCCTACGCCGACCGTCTCGGCCACCGGGCGGTGTTCAAACGTCTCGGTTTCGTCCTGGAACACCTCGACATCGATGCACCCGGGCTCATCGAGGCCTGCCTTGAGAGGCGCAGCTCGGGTCTCATCGCGCTTGACCCCTCCATCGCGGTGAACGGACCGATCGTCCGACGTTGGGGCATCCGGGTCAACGTCACGCTCGGGACCCCGGGGGGCGACTGGTGATCACCCGAGCTGATATCAACGAGCGAGTTCGAGAGTGGGGTCTCACCGAAGAAGTCGTTGAGAAGGATTACGTCCTCGGGTGGCTGCTCTGGGGGATCGGCTCCGATCCCGTCCTCGCTCAGACATGGGTTTTCAAGGGCGGCACCTGTCTTAAGAAGTGCTACATCGAGACCTACCGATTCTCGGAGGACCTGGACTTCACCGTCCTTCCGGGCGGACCGTTTCGCCCGGACGACGTGGAGCCCCTCCTACTTCGCACCCTTTCGCGGATCGCAGCGGAATCCGGTATCGACTTCTCGAAGCCGCCTCGCCTGCGGTTGCGCCCGAACGGGATTTCGGCTGAGGGTCGCGTCTACTACACAGGACCACGGCGGACGCCGCAACCGGCTCGGGTGAAGCTCGACATCTCCGCCGACGAGGTGGTTGTGCGTCCGCCGGTGTTGGAGCAGATCGCCCACCCCTATCCCGACTTCTTCCCTCCTGGCGGCACTGTCCGCTGCTACTCCTTCGACGAGCTGTTCGCCGAAAAGATCCGAGCCATGGCCCAGCGAGGACGGCCTCGCGATCTGTACGACATCATTAATCTCTTCCGACGCGACGACCTCAGGATGTACCCCGAGGCTATCCGCTCGGCGCTCGTCGAGAAGTGTGCCGCCAAGAGCATCGCCGTCCCGAAAGCGGCTGACTTCGTCGGCTCTGCTCTGCTCGTCGAGCTGGAGTCAGAGTGGAAAAACATGCTCGGCCACCAGCTCCCGGCGTTACCTCCGCTGGCGCCGTTCCTCGACGAGCTGCCATTGCTGTTCGGCTGGCTCGACGGGCAGGTCGCGGAGGAAGCTGCTGGCGTCATCGCCTACGGTAGCGATGAGGATGAGTCGTGGTCACCACCACCGAGCGTCTCGACATGGCAGGTCGGGGTTCCTCTTGAGACTGTTCGCTTCGCTGCCGCCAACCACCTGCTTGTCGAGCTGGATTACGACGGCCGCACGCGACTCATCGAGCCGTACTCCCTTCGCCGCACCCGCTCCGGCGACCTGATCCTGCACGCTGAACGTGCCGATGGGAGCGGACACCGCACATATCGTGTAGAGAGAATTGTGGGACTGCGCACGACGACGACGCCGTTCCGTCCGAGGTTCCCCATCGAGTTCTCTGCACGTGGACCGCTGCATGCCCCGCTGCATGCCCCGCCGCAGCGCAGGTCGCTCGTGCCCGGCCACAGTCATACATCGCGTTCGTCGTCGACCGGGTACTTGTTCGCGTGCACTCGCTGCGGTCGTCAATTCGCCCACACGAGGAAGAACTCTTCGCTCCGGCAGCACAACGACCCATACGGCAACCGCTGCGGTGGGCGAAACGGACGCTACCTCGGGACGAAGTAACGACCTCGGCTAGACTGCGACGTTGGCCATGGCTTCGTCCAGGACCTCCGCGGCGCACGGACTCGCCGTTGACCAGTAGCACCGGCTACCAGCGACCTTCGCCGAACTCGGTCTCGCAATCTGATCCAGGCTGCCAGCCGCGGCTGAGTCTGTTTGCACTCCCCTCAACGCAACAATGCCGGCAGATGGCTATCAAGGAGCGTCGAGCGTGAGCGAGAGGGCAGCCGAGATTGGTCCGCTTCGACGGTTGAACACGTAGTTCAAGCCACTGTCGTTGGGGCTGTTGGCGATGTAGCCGGTCTCGCACTCCAGGAGCAGGTTGACGACGTAATGCTCTAGTCGCCAGCCGGCGTGATGTTGTGGATCATCGAATGGCGTGGGCAACGATGACCGTAGCTCACCGTAGGCCGGGCTGCTGCCAGCCGGTTCACCGTCCAGAACGGTGCGAAGCTGCGCAACGGGCACGACGCGGCAACCGACGTCGCACGAGGCAGTTGTCTGCGGCTGTTCGGGCGATATCGGCAGTACGGAGGCCGATGGGATCTGTACCGGGTTGTAGAGCAGGTAGTAGACCGGGATCTTGCGATGATTCTCGTAGTCAGTGATGGCCTTGTATTGGACATGCCCAGTGACGAGGGCTTTGTAGCGCGATTGATCGGTGAAGCCGAACTGGCGCGGCGCCATGACCGCCGACCACTCGTCATCGTCGCGGAATAGTCGCCGGAATCCGATCTTGTAGTCCAGCGGGCTGTCCTCGTCCCAGTCCAACTCGTCTGGGTACAGACGCTTCGATTGGAGGAGCGCCACCTTGGAACGGAGTAGCTTGCCGCCCTGCCTGAAGAGTATGAGGAGACCGATGTCGGCGATTTCCCATCGGCGTGGCCAGTCCGGCCAGTCGCCCCAGTGGCGACCGCCTCCGAGGTAGTGGGTGCTGAGGTCGACTGTCCAGCCTGAGGGGAAGCGGCGGGGAGCAGACACGCCGAGAAAGTGCTGGATGAAGGTCATGTCCAGCGGCGTCTCGTGCGTTGTCGGGACGTCGGTGATCAGCTTCGAGACCCGCTCGTTGCAGGTGCCGAAGACATCGAGCAGCCACGATCGGACGTCGGCGGGGATCGGGACGGGCGGCGCCATCTCACGTCCCCGGCATCTGGTTAGTCACGATCGAACCCCACCATCCACGACGGATCAGTCCCGTCGTCCTCGGGTGGCAGGATCCGGGCGAGCTCGTCATCGATCTCGATGTCGTAGCGCCACGCGATGCGCGCCAGTTGCTCGCCGACCTGAGTTCGTAAGTCTCCCAGCGCGAGACTGAATGGGTCCGCTTCTGACATGGAACGGTGGTATTGGAAGTTGCGCCCGTGTGGGCCGCCGCGTTCTACGAACTGTCGGAACGCGGCCCGCATTGACTTGAGTGTCGTTTCCAGCGGCTTTCCGGGTTCAGCCTCAGCGATCTCCTTGGTGAAAAACGTCCGACATTCCAGTGCTGATGAAACGCAGTGAGCTTGGTCTTCGATATGGCGACTCCCGAACAGCAGCCGCCGGTCTTCAAGAAAGATGATCACCGCCCTGGCGATCCTCTCGTCGCCTGGCGCCCGTTCCCAGTTAATCCCGATGCCGAGAACGCTGAAGCTGCCACCGCTGACCTTGACTCCCATCAGTCTGTCCTCCTCGGTCACGTCATCACCGACATCTGCGGTGATGACCGATGCTGATCATGCCAGGAGGCCTCCAGCCGCTTGGCTCGTCATCTGATCGAATCACGGTTGCGCCATGGGGGTTTCGTGCCCAGATCTGTGGGGCGACAGGCACGGGCTACGCGTCCTCGTCGAACCGGGCCTGCTTGATCCCGACCGGTCCGAGTAATTGATCTTGGCGTGTCAATTTTCCTTCTCCGCCTGAGTTGTGCCCCAGAAGAGCCCTCCGAGGCTGTCGGCGATGTCGTGGCGGAGGTCGTTGGTGACGTGCTGGTAGCGAGCGGCCATCGAAGGACTGGACCAGCCCATCATGTCCATCACCGCGCGGGTGCCGACGTTGAGCACCAGCAGCATCGTTGCCGCGGTGTGCCTGGCATCGTGAAGCCGGGCCTCCCTGACGCCTGCTTCCTCCAGCAGGTCCTTCCAGGCCTGGTGGTCGGCTTTCGGGTCGATCGGTCGCCCGTTGGGCTGGGCGAAGACATACCCGTGGTCCTCCCACAGCGACCCGGCGGTGAGCCGCTCCTGTGCCTGAACCTCTCGGTGGGCGCGGAGTAGATCGATCAGCGGTCCGGGTATTGCGATCGTGCGGCGGCCGGCCTTGGATTTCACGTCGTCGAGCACCAGGCCGCCACCCTGGCGCAGCGGGCACCAGCGGGCGTGGTCGGTGCAGTCTGTTGGACAGGGCGTTGGACAGGTGAGTTTGTGCCGCCGACACCCCGGCTTGCATGGCGTCGTCTTGTGGTAGCGGGCGCCGCACTGGTGGGGGTCGCTGCATCCGTGTTGCCAGGTCCGGCGCTGGAGGCCGTGGCGGACGCGGAGCTTGCGGGCGGTGAGATCGACCAGCGGCCACCGTAGCCCGAGTGCCTCGCCCTGGCGCAGCCCAAGTGTGAGTGCAACCGCCCAGCGGGCGGCGTTTGTTCGCTTGCCCGCCACGGTGAGCAGTCGCCGGGCTTCGTCGACGGTGAGCGGCTCGATCTCCTCGTCATCGAGTCGGGGTGGTCTGGCGACCATCGCGACGTTCAGGGCGACGTGCTTGCGCTTCACAGCCTCGCTCAAGGAGGCGCGCAGGGTGCGGTGGGCGTGGTGCACCGTCCCCGCGGCAAGACCTGACCGGATCATCCGCCCGTAGAGCTTCTCGATGTGCTCAGGTTCGAGCTTGTCGATCCGGTGTGCGCCGAGTCCGGGCACCAGGTGGCGCATCACATCGGTCCGGTAACCGACCAGCGTCTTGTACCGGACTGAGAGCGCGGCGATGTCATCGAGCCAGTGGGTAAGCCACTGCTCGACAGTCCATGCACGCCCGGCCTTGCGCACCCGACCGCTATCGCGCTGCCTTTCCAACTCGCGAACCGCGCGGGTGACCTCTGCTCTGGTCTTGCGTTCGACGTGCCGTCGGTCCGGCTTGCCATTGTCGCGGACGCCCATCGTCACTCGCCCGTGCCAGCGCCCGTCCTTGCCCTGGTAGATGGTCGACGCGCCGTTCGGTGCCCGCCCGCTGATCTGCTTGCTGGTGGTCATGGTGTGTCGTCCCCTCAGGCCGCTGAATCGCTGAGTTTGGGCAGGGCACTGCGCAACCGTTCGAGGTAGCGGGGCAGGGCGTCGGCGGGGATCCGCCGTAGCCGCCCGATGTGGACGGATTCGACCTCACCGTCCTTGACGAGCGCGTACATCAGCGTGCGACCGATGCCGAGCCGATCGGCGGCTTCCTCGACGGTGAGCAGCAAGCGGATGGCCTTGCCATCGCTGGGGCCCATGCTGGGCGTCCTTCCGGTAGCTGATGCGGGTTCCCGGTGGGCGGTTCGTGAGGTGTGGGTGCGTCGGTGGGTAGTCATTCCGCTGCTCCGACGATGCGGAGCGGAGAGCTACCCGTACCAGCCGTAACAGCCTCATTTCGGCTGGTCAGACTGGTACGGCTGGACTCGGTGGTACGTCTTGAGCCGTACCGCTCAGTGAAGCCGTACCGCGCTGACCTGGGATGATGAGGCTGGTACGGCTGTGACGGCTTCCCCTCCTGACTGTGACCGACGGTGACGTCGGCCGGGTCGGGTGAGGGGCAGTAACGGGTCCAGGCGTCGGTGAAGTCGACGCGTTGATAACCCTTGGCTTGGCCGAGGCCGGGGAAGCGGATCGTTCCGCTGCGGATGCCGTACTCGCGCAGCAACACGCCGAGTTTCATCGCAGTAAGACCGGCCGGCCCGTAGCCGGCCCAGGGGGCTTCGAGGTCGCTCTTGAGGCGGTCCAACAGCACGGTGGTAGGGATGGCGTCCTGGTCACCGAACGCGGTCCGGCAGTCCACGAGCAGCCGGATCCGGGTGGACACTTCGCCGCTGTCGCTGGTTTCGGCGGTGAGCACGAGCACAGCCGCGCGACCGCGGTCAGGCCAGTGCGATCCTGCGTGGTCTGCGATGGCGATCAGGGGTTCCCAGGTGTCGGCGGTGCGGTCTTCGACGGGCATGTCTGGCTCGGCACGCTCCAGGGCACCGAGGTCGGCGCGTAACCAGGCGGTGAGTTGCTCGGCGAGTTGGCGCAGCGGTGGCCGGTCGCGGCGATGCCGGTACGGGGCCACAGTCTCGTTCGGCGCTCGGCGTCGCATCCGGATCACCACGGCCCGGTCTTCGATGGTGTCGGGCATGGCGCCGATCCCGGCCAGCGCGGCCATCGCGAAGGTGGGAATGGACTCCACCCGGTTGGAAGCGGCGTCGTAGCGCTTGGCGGGCCGGTTGCGCTGATGTCCGGCGTTGAGCAGGCCCCGGAGGTCTTCGTTGCCGTCGGCCTTGGGTCCGAAGATGGTGTCCGCTTCGTCCACGAGCATGGTCGGTGGGTCCTCGCTGATCGAGCGATACACGGCGGCCGGAGACGAATTGACCGTGATGAAGGGGTCCCGACACAGCGCTTCCACGGCGTCGAGCAACCGTGACTTACCGCACCGCTTCTCCGGTCCCCGGATCACCAGTCGGGGCGCATGCGCCCACGCCGGTTGAGCGTGGGTCGCCGCGATCCATAACGTCACCGCGTCTGCGGCCTGGGGTGTGGGCAACACCACGTACCGGGTTAGCGCCGCGCGTACCGCATCGAGCAGGACGGCGCCGTCGGTCGCGATGGGGTTCGGGTTGGTGATCATTGGTCGGTCTCCCCCGGTAGGTGTGTCGGCTCTCATGCGGCCCCCTTATGGCTGGTACGGGGNNGTGGTGCGGCGTGGGTTGCGGGCGCCGGCTGTGAGTCCGGCGGTGATGACGCGGGTGATCTCGCGGGGTGTGCAGTGGCAGTCGGCGTTGATGAGGGCCTGGGCTGCGGTGGTGAGTTCGGTCCGGGCGGTGGCTTCGGTGAGTAGTTGGGCGCCGACGAGTTGGCCCAGGGCGTAGGCGGCGCGGCAGAGCAGGGCGTTGTGCTGGCCTGGTGGCGCGGTGCGGACTCGTTGGCATTCGCCCCGCAGCGCGGCGAGGACGTAGCTGCTGGGGTTGGTGGCGGCGGCTACGGCGGGCGCTGAGGGGGCTGGTGCTGGTTTCGGCGTGAGTTCCTGGTGTAACCAGCTGGGCAGTTCGGCGGGATCGCGGTCGTCGATGAGTCGGTATCCGTCTGGGGGGACCGGGCAGCCGGGTGCGACGACGTACCCGCCGTGAGCGCGGGTGTCGATCTTCCACCCGGCCAGGGCTTGAGTGTTGCGGAGCTGCGCGGCGGCCGGGGCGGTGTAGTACAGGTGCCAGCCACCCGAGGGAGTTGTCACGGCGTAGGTCGGGGTGATGGTGGTGTGGTGCAGGCGGGCCAGCGCGGCGAGCACGGCAGCGCCCGAGTCGATCCCGAGCCTGGACAGCCCGGCGGGTACGCCCTCGCCGGATTTACGGGTGTCGAGGTCGACCACGACCAGCCCAGACGGGCCGGTGGCGATCCCGATCGAGTAGGGGACGTGGCGCCACCAGTGGGTGATCTGGTCGGGGTCGGTGCTGGCTCGGGTCTCCCACTGGTCGACGGCGGGGGGTTTCTTGGCGCCGGGGGTGATCGGGAAGACGTGCCAGCCCCGGGCGGCGAAGTGCAGGGCCCAGGCGCGCAGGTGGTGTCGGGTGGCGTCCACAGCCGGTGATTCCCTTCTCAATATGGTTACTTTGAGTAGTCGAGTGTGGGTGTGCGGGATCGGCCCGGGCGTCGGAGGTGACGCCGGGAAATGCGGGGTGAATGGGCTGGAAACGGGGTGCGGGCTGACCAGGTGATGAGGGGTCTACCCCCCACTACCGTGCTGGTCGGAGCCCGTTACCTGGGGGGTCTACCCGGGTAGAGGCCCCCCGCTACCCGCCGGTGCGCGAGCGAGTGCAGGTAGCGGGGGGTCCGCTAGCACCGGGGGTAGATCCCTCCCCCTCTACCCGTCACCGTCCGTAGCCGATTTCGGCGACGGCGACGGCGACGGCGACGGCGACGGGGGCAGAGTGGCGCCGGTGGGGACGGCGGCTTCCAGGTCGGCGCGGCGGTACCCGGCCAGGTTCACTCCGTCGACTTTGACTTGTCGGCCGGAGCGTTGGACTCCGGCGCGTTCGAGTTCCTCGGCCAGGCGCTCGGGGGTGTAGTCGCCGTAGTTGTCTTCGTCCATGTTGACCAGTCGGGCCAGCAGGGTGCTGGTGTGCATGCGCTCGACCCCGTGCATGGCGTAGAGCACATCAGCCAACACGGCCGGGATCTGAACCCCGACGGCGTCGGCGGCGGCGGCCACGGTGTCGCTGGCCGCGTCCCCGCTCAGCGTGCCCGCCGCGACCCGCAGGGCCCGCCCGTGCGCACAGACCGTGGCGAAGGTGGGCAGGTCCATGTAGTCGCAGCGCACGATCTCGAACGACCCCGGGCCGGTGACCAGCACCCCCACCCCCTTGTGGTCCTCGGACAGGATCGAGGCATCCGCACCTTGAGCGGCCTTGCCCTTGCCCAGCACCATGTCCGATGACGTGCGGTCCACCACCTGGGTGCAGTACCGGTAGGTGATGATCTCCCGCAGCTTCGCGGGCACACTGTCAGCATCCGGTCGCTGAGATGCCGCGTTGAGGATGAACCCCGCCGCCGGAGCCCGTCGAGCCAGCCGGGCGAGTTTCTCCACGGTCTCCTCCTTGACCGGCCCGGCCATCGCCGAGAGGTACTCCTGCAGCTCGTCGATGGTGATGAAGATGACCGGCATCCCATAGCGGCGGCTGATCTCCGGGGTCAGCGTGCCCTCCGGGCACACCGAGGTCGGCAGCGTCCCGAGCACGGCGAACCGGCGGCCCATCTCCTCGATGAGCTCGTCGAGCATGGTCAGGAACCGGGTGATGGCTTCGTCTTCGGCGCCGATCACCAGGCGGTGGGCCACGCCGCGCATCGGGCGCCAGTCCGCGCCGCCCTTGCCGTCCGCGACGTAGTGCCGCACGTAGGCATCCAGCACCCCAGCAGCCGACGGCAGTCGTTGGGCGAAGGTCTTGCCCCGCCGGGGCAGCCCACCGAAGAACATCGACTGCCACATCAAGAACAGCACAATCCGCCGCCCGCGAGCGTCGCGACCAAACGGGATCGGCTCCCAGACAGAGAACTGCTCCACGCTGGTCAGCGGCGAGGCGTTGGGCTCCCCGAGGTAGGGGTCGTCATCGGCGACCCAGACCGTAAGTCGTCCGGCGTGGCCCCCGGCGACGGCCCGGACCCTCGACATGATGACCTGGATCTCATCGACGCCGAGTTCGGCGGCCAGGGTGTCGCGTTTGGCGATCACATCCGTGGCGGTCTTACCACCGCCACGGGGGAGGTCCAGGGTGACCGCCCACCCATTGCCGTCGCGCAACGGCGGGGTGACCAGTTGTGGTGTGGCGTCGGTCTTGACCAGGCCAGCGGCGCGGAGGGCGTCGGTGAGCATGTCCGCCGAGAGTTCCAGTTTCAGGGGCAGCGCCGGGCCCGGCGGCAGCACCGGGGCGGTACGGGGGCGGCCCAGCCACAACGCGCCCACCCCGGCCCCGGCTACCGCCCACCACCGGAATCCCGGCCCGACCAGGACGAACCCAGCCGCCACGGCCGCTCCCCCGGACAACATGAGCCATGCCGTCGTCTTCATCCGCACCCGGGCCAGCGCCCGACGCTCGGTGATCAGATCCCGGACCAGATCCCACCGCTTGGCCTCACGAGCGGCGGTGATCAACGGTTGGTACTCACCGCGCACACTCACCCAACGGAAACCGGTAGTGAGTGCCCGTGCGGCACCGCGCAGCGTCCACCAGCACAGCGCCAACCCGTAAGCCGGCGCACGCCACGCATGGAAGGCCACGTGCCGTCCGGCGTACTCGACCGCCCACCGCAGCGTGCTCAGCGCGGTCTCCCGCGAGCGCAACCAGGGCGGCAACACCACCGGCATGACCCGCCGGACGTACTGCGCCTCGCTGACCAGCTCCCCGTCCAGCACCTCTGGTGTTGGTGGCAACCCCGCGCCCATGTCGGGTGTCTGCGGGCTGGTGGTGCCCGGGAACGGGATCAAGTTGTCGTACTGCGGCTCGTGGGTGGTCATCGCCTGGTCCCCTTGCTGCTGTGCACGATTTCGGTGACGGAGAACATGCGGGCGATCACGCTGCCCGCGAACAACGCAGGCACCCCCAGTGCCACGCCCCAGGCGCGGGGGTCGGCGGTGAAGGTCACCACCGCCCACTGCACCCCGACGATCACCACGGTGGTGCCCAGTGCCCGACCGAGGTTGCCGCCCATCCGGGTCACTTCCTGGGTCTGTCGGGCGACTTTGTACGCACCGCGTGCACCGCTGCGAAACGCAGCCATCACGCCCAGCCTGGCCAGCACCGCCAACCCGACCAGCAGCAGATCAACATGCGACTCGCTCATCGGGATGTACCCCCGCCTCGCTGCGCCTGCCGGACGGCGGCGTGGCGGACCCGCCACAACAGCGACACCACCGCGGCGACGGTGGGCACATCCCACGCCATCTCTGCCGCATCGGTACTGGCCGGGCGGGATTCGTACAGGCAGCACCGGCCGCGATTCCGGTACTCGCTAGCCGATGGCTGCCCGCTCGGGTTGACCGGGCGACCCCATGCGCTGAACTGGTGGCCCTCGTCCTCACAGGTCAACACCGCACCGCACGCTGAACACCACAACCGCCCACCTGGGCCGACCTGCCAGCCCTCGGTGACCGCCGCGTCCAGCGCGGCGGATTCGTTGGGGTAGTGCGCTTCCACCCCGGGGCCGCCCAGGGCCTGGCCGCACTGGTCACAGTGGACACTCACACAGGTATGCACCTGTACCATTCCGACCTCCTCGATTGCTTCGCTGAGTGATTCAGGGGCCCCGACCCGGTGGGCGCGTTCTTGGCGGTTCGGGCCGCCGGGTCGGGTGTTGCTCACGTCGGTGGGGTTCCTGCCGCCACTGCGCACATCGGTCAGCGCATCTCCGGCGAGCTCGGAATGCGGCACGCGATTGCCAGGCATCACGCGACCTGCCGTCCCTCGGTACCGGCCGCGCCCCAGCGCACCGGCAAGGCCCGCGTCACGGCAGCCAGCGCTCGGTGCTCTATTCGGCGCCTCCGCCGCTCATCCGCACTCCCGTCCAACAGTGCCGACGTCGGACGAGGCGCGTTCGCCACCTCCGCATACGCTCGGTCGATCAGTTCGTCCAGCACCTCACCGGCTAGCCCGTCGGGGGCAAAGCGGGGGGCGCCACCTGGTTTGCCGTACATCGGCCGACCTCCTGGTGCTTCAATGTGTGTATTGACTAGACAATCAAGACGATGCAGAGAGTGACAGATCGGCCACGCAGCTGTCAACCCCATGGTTTGGATTGACTAGACAATGCTCTCCGGCCAGGGCAGACTGGTCGCCATGTCGCCACGCATCGCAGAGAGTTCTAGGCCCGTGTACCAGCAGCTCGCTGACTTGCTCCGGGTGAAGATCACTACCGGCGAGTTAGCTCCAGGCGCACAGGTACCCACCGAGAAAGCCCTGTCTGAGGAGTTCGGCGCCTCTCGCGCCACGGTCCGTCAGGGACTCATGGTGCTGGTCAACGAGGGCCTGATCGTGTCGTCCCGGCCGCAGGGCTACTTCGTGCGGCGTCACGAGTTGTCCTACTTTCGACCGCAATCCGAGTGGGACCAGCCAGCTAGTCCGGAGATGGACCGGTGGATGACGGAACAGACCACCCTCGGTCGCGCACCGTCCCAACGGATCAACGTAGAGATGATCCAGCCGCCCGACCGGGTGATGGACCGGTTGGCGTTGAGTGCCGGTGATCTCGTGGTCGTACGTCGTCGCGTCCGGTTTCTGAACAACGAACCATTCAATATCAACGACACGTTCTATCCGTTTGGGCTGGTCCAGGGCTCGGAGATCGTTAACCCGGCGGACATCACCCGGGGCGCGAGTGAGGTACTCACAGAACTGGGCTATGAGCAAGTGCGCGCAATTGATGAGGTCGAGGCGCGAATGCCACTTCCTGACGAAGTATCACGGCTTGAACTGGGACCGGGCACGCCTGTCGCAGTCCACCGGCACACGGGTTACACCAAAGACGACAAGCCCGTACGACACACGGTGAACGTTCTTGTCGGATCGAAATACGTGATTCTTTTCGAGCGCACGAAACCTGCGGGAACAGGCAGTGAGTAAACCGTACGTCATGCGCTTGGCCGGTCCTGCCGACCTACCCGAGGTAATGGCCCTGCTCGACGCGCGGATACGGTGGCTTCGCCAGCGGGGAAGTGAACAATGGAACACGGGCCGGAACTTTGAGACTGGGATCGTCAACGCTGTCGGCCGGCGGGACACCTGGCTCCTCCGAGACGACGCCGTTGCCATCGCTACGTTGACCCTGACCCCGGAAGGTGACCCGGATTTCTGGACTCCTGAAGAGCTGACGGAACCAGCGCTGTACCTCGGGAAGATGGCGAGCGCCGTAGGTCGAAGCGGCGAGGGCCTAGGATCCCTCATGCTCTCGTGGGCACAAGACTGGGCAGCAAGATCCGGCTTCGACTCACTGCGATGGGACGCGTGGAGGACTAACGAGCGGCTCCAGAACTACTACCGATCGTTAGGTGGGCAGTATATTCGCACCGTCCACGCCGCCCATCGATGGTCAGGCGCACTGTTTCAGATCCCGGTGCGACGAGTCGTTAACCTCTACGACTGTGTCGTCACATATTCGTCCAGCCGGACGGGTGCTGTCGACGCACCCACCTTTGCTACCGTCATTGCCGGATCCGCAGGCAAACGACAGGCGATCAAATAGATTCGCAACTTCGGGCAACCTCACTACGAAAGAGGCGATCATGAAGATACGGTTTCTGGGCAAGGTTTCGGAGCACGGAGACTCTCCAACCTTGTACGCAACAGATCAAGGTACGTACTTCATTCAGGGATGGCGGGTTACCGACCTGGAGATCTTGGCCAAACTGGATGTGCCGGAGAGTGAGACGGTTGTGGAAATCTACTCACTCCTTATGGCTCATCTGGCTAAGGATGGACTCAGCGGAACCGTGAAGAGCTGGATTCCGCCGATCGTTCACGTCAAGGAGAACGGCAACCTGGTCGTTCAGGGCAAGCGGGCAACTGATCATGAGGCTCTCATAGAGATGAACATCCCATGCCACGAGGACGTGGTGGAGGTCGACAAGGCGGCTATCGAAGCACTTCTTAGCGGAGGGATAGACTCTTGAAGCTCATTTCAGGTGAAGAACGAGACGGGTTCTTCACCACGTTCAAGCGTGCGGCACTGCATCTGGAGATGCGGGATGTATACGCGGTCAAGGATGAGGCGGAGCGGTTCGCGCGGTTCCTCGAGACGGGATACAGGGATCATGACGCCGAGGCCGAAGAGCGACGGCCATGGATGACGATGATTCAGGACGCCACTGCGGCCGGAAAGGTGTTCAGGAGGGCGCGGATTGTCTCCGAGCCTGCGACGGGCTATATCCGCTATGAGTGGGAGGGCGCGGGACCCAACGTCGGAGCTGGAGAAGAGATCAAATGGTTGCCTCGCAGATTGACATCGGCCATCGCGCTGCCGGGTAATGACTTCTGGCTCTTCGATGATTCAACCGTTGTCTTCACCGTCTTTACCGGAGAAGGTGAAGTGTTCGAACGCCAACTGACCACCGACCCGACCATCGTCCAGCTCTGCAACTCGGCGTTTGAGGCCATCTGGTCAATCGCCATTCCGCACGGCGAGTACAGGCCCTCCTAACTGTGTCGACAGTCACAAAACGCGCACGTGAGGCGCTGGGAGCCCGTCTTCGAGAGATTCGCCAAGACGCCAATCTAACGGGGCGGGTTCTTGCTAGCCGATGCGGCTGGCACTTCACGAAGGTCAGCAAGTTGGAGCACGGCACGCAAAACCCATCGGAAGAAGACCTCTGGGCCTGGTGCCACGCCTGTGACGCAGTAGATCAGGCCCGAGATCTTATTGCTACGGTGCGCACTATCGAGTCCATGTATGTCGAATGGCGACGCGCCTTGCACTCTGGCATGAAACACGGCCAGAAGGCAAAGATACCGCTTTATGAACGAACCGAATTGTTCCGGGTCTACGAGCCGGGTTTGGTACCGGGATTGTTCCAGACGCCGGAGTATGCGTCAGCTATCATTGCGCATGTTATTGAGTTCGATCAAATCCCCAACGACCTGGAGGAGGCCGTCGCCGCACGTATGGAGCGGCAACGAGTCCTCTACACCGGCGATAGGCGTTTTCTTGTGGTTCTGGAAGAACAAGCTCTGCGTACTCGCGTAGGCGACGCAGCTAGTGTGATGGCAGGCCAGCTAGATCGATTGCTGGCGGTCATGTCAATGCACCGAGTTAGTCTCGGGATCATTCCATCAACGGGTCGACGTCACACATGGGCTTCAGTCGGATTCTGGATCTTCGATCGCCATACCGTACATATCGACACTCCATCCGCGGGATTGACCATCGCACAGCGAAGCGAGATAACGGTATTTGAGAAGAAATTTGCCAGACATCAACGATCGGCGGTGTACGGTAAAGAGGCAAGAGAACTGATTAACACGGCTCTCGTTGACCTCTCATCGGAGCCCCTGGCCTAAGTTGAGCAACATGCCGCAACATCCTTGGGGCTGACCATCGGGCGCCCCTACCGTCACTGCCGTGAACGAGACCACGTCGCCCCGCCTCTGCCAAGGGGGAGATCGCAGCGCAGCGTCGCCACACCGACTGAGGTGGCAGGTGCACGCTGCTGGTGATCCACGAATCGGACGGCTTGTGGTCGTTTCATGGGCTGGACGCAGCGGGGTGAAGCTTTCTCGATGAGTCGCGACCTCGACGATCCCACACTGGGTGATTGCTAATGCCCCCGGTATCAACGACCCACCATTGGGTCGACCCAAGGGAAGCAACTACACCGATGCCCAGGGTGGACCTGCGGCTCGATTTGTCGGACCAGACTGCGACCTGGCTGGCCGACCACTCCCAGGCCCGAAAGTTGGTCAGTTCAGTGTGGGACACCCTCGCCGAGCTGGAGCGCGCCGGTCACCACCCCAGGCCCATCGCCGCCCTGCGGCGCGTCCTCGCACATCATCAGCCCACACCTGCGGGTCGATGTCCTACGTGCCGCCGCTGGAAGGGGCGCCGCCGCCGTTTTCCCTGTATTGTCTGGCACCAGATTCACGGCGAACTTCTTGGCCTGTTCACCAGCGGCGGCACTGATGTGCGCCACAGATGACTCCCGATGGCCCTCGATCCCGCCGCTGCCCTTCCTACCCGGCCCGCTGTGAACCACCACCCATGGAGACAGCAGCACATGAGACGGTCTCCGTCAGCAGATTCGGATTGCGGCGGGCGAGTGACCCTGCCACCAGTTGCGGAAGGGCTACTCGTCGATGTGGTCGCCGATGGCTTCGTCCTTTACTGTTGCGGACCCCGAGCGGCACCGACCGCTCTTGTCGCGTCCTATGAGTGGAGTCGTTGTATCGATCTGCTCACCGTCCGGGACTTCGATCGGGTCACCGCCGCCAGAGTGCCGAAACGAGGCAAGGTGGACGTATTCGCTCCCGAGATCGTGGTATGGGCTTACGAGGGCGCGCCGCAGCAGGCGCTGCAAGCATTACTCAACCTGATGCACCCCCAGCACCCCGACGCACCCACCGCTGAATACGCGGCGCCGCTGAACCTGCACGTCCCCCGCGCTGAGCAACGCCCGATGACCATCCGGCTCCCATCCCTGGGCCGAGCCAGGGTCCGAACTGCCCGGCTGGCCACGGAGATGACGACCCACGGTGAAGCTCATGTTCTGAGCGCCACCACCGTTCCTCACAGGGATCCCGGGTGACCGACGCCGGGCGAGTCTGCTAAAAGCAGCTGTGCAAGCAGCAGTGGCCCTTGCTGACCGAGCCTCTGACGTTCCCCCAGATCCCGGCCGGCCGCCGGTTGAGCATCCCCCGTCAGCTCCCGGCGGCCGGCCAGTCCCATCCAGAGCTCAGAAAGGACAAGTGACCTGTCGTCAGGCAGGCGCCGTGGATCGTCCGATTCAGGCGATCACGGGCCAGCTGTACTTGGTGAGGCAGGACCGGACGGATCGGGAGTAAACGGCTGGACTCTGGGGCCCCTACGGCTCCTCGGCCGGCTAACGCCGGCAGGCCAGGGGTCTGCCGTAAGTAGTACGCGCCTCCCTCGCCCTTCATCCGTGACCGACTCCTAGTGTGCAGTGACTAACCGATTATGATGACGTTCAGCTATTGCTGGGCGCCAATTGGAAGCATCACTTCAACGGTCACTTTGACCTTCCTCTACGTCGAGTAAAGCCGCTAAGATTTTCTTCCACGTGATTGATTTCGACGTAGGCACTGTAAAGCCTCGGCAGACACAGGACGAACAACATCACAGTCCATGAGCTAAAAGCAAGTGAAACGGCTGCCCAAAAACCGTCAATTTCCTCTTTTACGCCAGAGTGGAAGTTAAGTCCAATAACGATTATGACCGCGTTAACTATCGAAGCAAGACTTGCTAGCAGGAGGTGTGCTGCGGTCTCATCCAGCATGGCCCGCTCCACGTTGAATCGATCACTATTTTCTTCTGTCCATTCACTGATCTTCATCCGCAGGGAAGATAAGTGAGTAAATGCACTAAGCAGTGATCCGGCTAATAATGTCACCCCCGCCAGCAAAGCTCCGGGAGCCATAAGTCGCCAGCCAAAGAGGGCTGAAAACACACCAACAATAACAGGAACAAACATTAGAATGAGACGGCTCGGCCAGTCTGGAGTTGGTGATGTAATTCCGTTTGTTAAGCCCTTCCAGTGCGCCCGAAAAAGCGGTGCTAGATTAAATCGGCTCAGCATTATACCTCCTCCTCGGGGGGCAAGGGTGGCCACTCCAGGTCGATCTGGCTAGACTCCCTCAACTGCAAAAACTTACCCCGGGCGCAACGGTATAGGTCGTCATCGCTGGGCTTTAACTCGCCGATGAGATATGTGAAAACTTCCGGCATTCGATCCGGACCGACTCTCTTCTGGCCGCCTTCATCTTTTATTACAATCCAACCATCGTCAAAGTCAAGGTTATTTACTTCCTTTCCTAAAATCGTCGCTAGTTGGCTAGCGCCTTCCTTTGCTGTTACGGTATGTCTAGGACTATCGCCAATGCCTCGGACTTCTCGCAACCAGCCGGTCAACATGCGGCCGATTTCAGCGAAGCGAGCCTCCTCGATACTCGTTGAAATCAGCCGAAACTTCTCAATTTCCCGTTTACGGTCAGGCGTAACTTGCTTCTTAGTGAGCTCGATTTTTTCTAGCTTTCCATTCATAATCAACTCTTGGAGCCGTTCCTCATCGGTCATCTGGTTCAGGCGGAGCCTCCACCAGGACACATTTTGTTGCCGTCCAGTCTCTTCTTTGATCTGAGCCTGCCGCAGGAACGCGTCGGACTTCGACCGCTTAGCCATCCACTTTTGCAAAGAGCCAATTGGACATGCTCGCCCGATCGTTTCCATAACTGCTACACCCGTATCGCCACTTTCTGGAAAAACTAAGATGAAGCGATGCTCCCGAGCCGCTGCATGATCCTGCAGGTCTATGTCTTGACTTGTTCCGGGAACTGCGAGCGCCTTGTTATGATGGCCAATAATTCCAGCAAATACATGCCCTCGGATTATGTTACCAGCTCTAGTGTATGCAGATATGTTTA
>QHBY01000266.1 GCA_003244245.1 Pseudonocardiales bacterium | reverse complement strand
AACAGCGATGGGTTCACGAAAACTGAAGTAGACATCGTCGCGAACCTGACGCGGGGTGAGCGGTAATGGCGGGGTCTGTGCCCTTGGGTTCAGGAACTGGTGTCCGGTCGGGTGGGCTGCGTGTCCAGATCGGGGTGGTTGAGGATCGTGGCGTAGTGCTCGGCGGTGTTCATGGTGACTCCGAAGAAGTCACAGATGCGGCGCAGGTCGCCCCCGGTGGCTTGGGCTTCGTCGACGATCCGATCCTGGCGAAGGGCCTGGGCGGACATCCCGAGCCGCTCGGTGACCCAGGGTCGCTGGACCGGGCCGGTGGTGGTCGCGGACCAGCAGTGGATGAACAGGTGCGGGTTGATGCTGTTGGGCCATCGCCGGTCGCGTTCGTCGAGGTAGGCGTCGAGGCGTGCTTTCGCTGGTTGGGCGATCGGGATTGTGCGGCCGGTGAGGTGGATTCGTCCATCGCGAACGTCGGTCAGTTGCAGGGCACAGACCTCGCTGGAGCGCAGTCCGTGGACGCCGATCAACGCGGTGAGTGCGGCTTGGACTGGGTCGGTGGAGTTGAACGCGGTGCGCAGGTTGGCGGTGTTCAGCGGCATCGGGATGCGGCGTTCCATATTGCCGACACTCACGCGGGCCATCGGATTCAGGAAGAGGATCTTGCGGCGTTTGAGGGTGCCGAAAATCGATCGCAATGCGCCGCCGAGAGTGGCTCGGGCAGTGCCGGAAGCAGGCAGCACGGCGAACACGTCCTCGCGGGAGATTTCGCGCAGAGAATGGTGGCCGGCGTCGGCCCAGGCGTGCAGGGTCGGCAGTGCCCATCGGGTGCGGGTTTCGATGGTGGTGCCGCTGCGCGGGTGGCTGCGCGGTGGGATGGTGCTGCCGTTGTAGAGGACGTCGAACCAGGTCCGCAGCTCGGCGGCCATGGGTTCGGGCAGATCGTGGATGGCGCGGGTGAACCAGGTCTTGATGGCCGGGATCCGGTCCTCCTCCAACAGCGTGTTGGACGACAGCGCGGTGAGCAGGCTGTTGGCCGACAATCCGAGCGCAGTGAGCTGCAAGACATCGGTGGCTTTGATCGGCGTCGCGGTGATGCCGCATCTGGCTTGCAGCACCCGCAGTCCGACCCGCGCGCGGGTGGTCTGCTGCTCCGACCAGCCGTGCTGCTCGGCATGCTCGCAGACCAGTTGGTCGAGCAGACGGGCCAGCTGGGGGTTGGGCGGATCACCGAATCCGTAGCGAAGGGCGGGGTCCTGGATCGGGCGAAACGCGAACAGGTTCAGTTGATCGGGCCAGGGCGCCGGTCGCGGTTCTGGTCGCGGCGCCGTGTAGGGCGGTCGCCGGAAATCGCGGCGCGGGTGCGGCCGCCAGCCGTTCTTGGACGAGGACATGTTCGCCAACGCCAACTGTTGCCCGTGCCGGTTCGCGGCGGGTACGTCGATCGGCTCGTTGCGTTGAGATTGGTCGCGGGTCTGCAACCAGCACAGCCGGCACGCACCACGGTTATTGATCGCCAGTACCCGACCGCACGACACACAAGCGCTCGTCGTGGCTTGCAGGACCCGCCAGGACTGGCAGCCGCCGCAGAGCCACTTGTGGGTGCGCCGTGCGCCCCAGGCCAGACAGTCGCGGCAGGACTCCGGCCGGGCCGGGGCGCGTTGGTGGCAGCGTCGGCACAGACCTTCGCTCCAGTAGTCGCCGACCGATCCGCACCGTCGACACGGCAGTGGCCTGCCGCCGCATCCGGGTTTGCAGTCATAGCACCAGCGTCGGCCGTGATAGCTCTGCGGTCGCAGGCCGCAGCGCTCACACATCCGCGCCAGACTCACGCCGGCGGTCGGCTCCTGCGCCGCCCCGGGATTGGCCGGGCCCGAACACCTGAACGGGTCGCTGCTGCGGCTTTCTTCGGGCGGCGGGCGGCGACGACGTCCGGTTCACAGATCAGCAGGTCGGCCGGTGTGCAGCCCAGCACCGAGCACAGCACGTCCAGATCGTCGAGGCGAATCATGGTCGGCGTCCCAGTCCAGAGCCCGGACATCTTCCCGGCGCTGATCTCCAGGCCGGCATCGGCCAGTCGTCGCCGTAGTTCGGTCGACTTCCAGATCCCGGCTTCGGCGGCCTTCATTCGCATGTTCCAACGCATCAGTTCACCTCTCCAAATCCTCGATCTGGTCGCTGGCGGGGGGGTCGTTGTAGCGGGCGACGACGCGGTCGTTGGCGGCGGCCCAGGACTTCTCGATGTGTCCGTCGTGGACGTGGATATACCGGCTCGAGGTCGAGAGCCAAGCGTGGCCCAAAAGCTCCTGGATGGCTTTGAGGTCCATGCCCTTCTCATAGAGGTGGGAGGCGCAGAAGTGACGCAGCCCGTGCGGGCTCAACCGCCTGTTCCAGTCCGGAAGCCAGCGATCGACAGCCTCGTTCAGGCCGGTGCGCATCGCCTCTTGTCCGACCCGTGTGCAGTACCCGGTCATCGCGTCGCGACGTTCGCTGGGAAACAACGGAGCATCAGGATTGTCGAAGTCGTCACCGAACTGGTGACGGACGTCGTTGAGCCACCACTCCAACAGATCGTCGACCTGATCGATCGCCGGCACCAACCGGATCTTTGGTCCGCGACCGCGGCTGCCCTTGCCGAAGCGGACATGCAACTTGCCGTGCTCGCCGAGTTCGGGATGCCAATCCCTCACATCGAGCATCACCGTCTCGTTGATACGCAGCCCGACCCGACGCCACAACGAGGCCACCATGTAGTCGCGGGCGGCGGGAAGATACTTGCGGGCCTCGGGCAGCGCCTCACCCCAGCCTTCGAACAGCCCCTGGACCTCATCGGTGCGCGGCGGGATCCGGGTCGTGCCGCTGGCGGCGACGTTGGCGGGCCGGTTGAACTCATCGATCGGCTGATCGACAACACGGTCGAACAGTGCGTGGATGTCTCCGGAGTAGCGGCTGATCAGGAAGTCGAAGAATCGGGCCAACGCCCGCGCCTTGCCGGCCACCGTGGACTTCGCCTGCCCGGTCCGGCGCAGCCCGCTCAGGTAGCTGTCCGCGTCGCTCGTGTCGGCCGTCCAGACCGGACGGCCCAGAATGTGCACGAACTCGAACAGCACACCACGCTCGTTCGAGATGTGGCCATCGGTGATCCCGGCCGCGGCCATCGCGAGGCAGTACTGATCGAGCAGCTCCTGCTCGAAATCCTCCAGCTCCTGCTGCGTGCGCAGACTGCGCGCCGTCCCCAGCGACCGCACCACCGCAACAGACACCGACGCCCCGCTTCACACTCTCGACTGGGTCGTCTACAAGGTAACAGATCGTTCAGGAAGACTGATCATTCGTCGGGCTGTCGGCAGCTTGCAATAGACACCTACAGCGCCGGGTCGGCGGGACCGCAAGGTAAAAGGCCGCCAAACGAACTCAAGGCAATGGGGATAC
>QHBY01000265.1 GCA_003244245.1 Pseudonocardiales bacterium | reverse complement strand
CACGGCACCCGAGCCGCCTACGTACGGGACCGGTGCCGTTGCGCCAAGTGCACCACCGTCAACACCGCCGCCAGCAACGAGATGCACCGCGAACGAACCTTCGGCCGCTGGGAGCCCTACCTCGACGCCGGGCCCACCCGCGCGCACATCGAAGAACTCCGCGCCGCCGGCATCGGCATCGACCAGATCGCCAAGCTCGCCGGGCTGTCCCCCAGCCACGTGCGCGGCCTGATCTACCCGAGCAGCACCGGCAAACCCCCCTACCAGCGGGTGCGCCGCGAGACCGCCGAACGCATCCTGGCCGTTCCCGTCGAGGACAGCAGCCGCGCCGCGAACAGCCATGTCGACGCCACCGGCACCCGCCGCCGCCTCCAAGCCCTCATCGCCGTCGGGTGGGCACAAGCCTGGCTGGCCCGCGAGCTGCACCGCTCACCGGCCAACTTCCGCCGCAGCATGATCGCCGACACCGTAACCGCCCGCACCGCGCAGCTGGTCAACGAGATGTACGAGCGACTCTGGGACGCCCCACCACCGCAGCACACCAGCAGCCAGCGCAACGCCAGCGACGCCGCCCGCGCGCATGCCACGCTGCAGGGCTGGATGCCGCCGCTGGCCTGGGACGACATCGACAACGACCCCGACCCCGACCCGAACCAGCCCCACACCAGCAGTGACGACGACGCCCTGGACGAAATCGCGATCGAACGTGCGATCGCCGGAGACACCCGCGTGCACCTCACCTACGCCGAGCAGATCGAAGTCGTGCGCCGCATGTCCGAGCGGGGCCGCTCCATCCGCACCATCGCCGACCTGCTGTCCACCAGCAAGCGCACCGTCTCGCGCCACCGCCGCCAGGGCAGCGCGGCATGACCGAGCCGACCCTGACCCGTCGCCACAACCGCCGCTACCGCGTGACCCCGTCATCGAGTGTCGGCACGCCGAGCACTGCGGCCCGCGCACTCGAGGACCACCTCACCGCACTCGGTGCCCGGTCCACCAGCACCACCCACGCGACGCCGACCGACGCCGCCGAAACCCGCCGCGCCTGACCGACGCGAGCCCCCGAAGGAGCGCCGCCATGGTCACCACGAACACACCCACCACGACCAGCACCACCGACGAGCAGATCCGCGCCGCCGCCTGCCACATGTACGACGCCGAGTGCGCCCTGCATATCGCCCATCAGAGCCACGTCGACTCGTGGATCATGGCGGCCAGCCTCAAACTCCACGAAGCGATCACCGAGCACCTCGCTGCCATCGCCAATCAGCACCCCGACGCGCCCCGCCGAGCCACGCCCTCCACGGCCGAAGCTGGGACCGGCCACCGACGGACACACAGATGACCGTCAAGACGGCCACCTGCGTGTGGATCGAGTGTGATGGCGAGCGCTGCGACCGGGACAAGGGCTGGCCCGACGAGGGCCCGTACCACTTCGAGTCCGAGCAATCTGCGCTCGAGTACGTCCTCGGCGAGGCCGGGATGGGCTGGACCCGGCTGCCCACCGGGCGGCTGCTATGCCGAGGCTGCTCCGTGGACGCCGACTGCCAGGCCACCGGCCACCAATGGAGCGCCTGGCGCTACGGCGTCAAAGTCGGCGGCCAGCCTGACCCCACGATCCAGGTCCGCTGGTGCACCCACTGCGGCGGCGGGTTCGAGGAACGGCTCACCGAGCTGGGCGGCACGCCGTGACCGCTGCCCCGACCAGCTTCGGGCCGTCGCCGCGCACGGTGCCCGAGGTAAGTCCGTCCTCGGAGTGGTGTCAGCGCTGGGCCGGGCGACGCCACACATGGCGGCACACCTCCGCAGGCGGGTTCGACCCGGACCGTTACCTGGTCGAGCCTGTCAGCGAGTCGACCGCGCGCCGCTGGGTCGTCGAGCATCACTACTCCGGCAGTTACCCCGCCGCGTCGCGGCGCTACGGGCTGCTCGACCGTGAGCGGACTCTGCTGGGCGTGTGCGTGCTGGGCATCCCCATGTCGGCAACGGTGCTGACCAACGTGTTCCCCGATCTGGAGCCGATGAGCGAGTCGTTGGAGCTGTCGCGGCTGGTCCTGGCCGACGCCGTGCCCGGCAACGGCGAATCGTGGTTCCTGGCCCGCGTGTTCGCCGACGCGCTCGCGGCCGGCGTACGCGGGGTGGTCGCATTCGCTGACCCGGTGCCGCGTCGCATCGACCGGCGCCTGGTCTTCCCCGGTCACCGAGGCGTCATCTACATGGCCAGCAACGCCGCCTACCTCGGCCGGGCCACCGCCCGAAACCTCACCGTCCTGCGCGACGGTCGGGTGCTGTCAGACCGTTCGGCGCAGAAGGTGCGGCGCGACGAACGTGGCCACGCCCACGTCGAGAAGCACCTCGTCGCACTCGGTGCCTCCAGCAGGCGCGCTGGGCAGGCCGGGTCGGAGTGGCTGGTCGAGGCGCTCAACGACGTCGGAGCGACCCGGCTACGGCATCGCGGCAATCACCGCTACGCGTTCCCGCTCGCCCCCAGCGCGCGGCAGCGGGCTCGCATCCGACTCGGCCTGCCCGCAGGCCGCTACCCTCGCAGCGTCGACGCCGACGTCGGCGACTAGCTGGACCTCTTCTCCGCGTGGCCGGGCGCAGGGGTTGCGTGATGGGCGAGCAACCGCGGTACGTCTCCTCCGGCGGAGGAGCCCATGTCGGCCACTCCGACCCGGCCTGCCCGGCACGTGAGGCGGCAGTCTTCTACCTCGGTAGCCATCAGCCCGGCTGGCTGACCAAGGCCGCCGTGCCGCTGCGTCGAGCTCTACGCCGAGTACGGGGTGCAGTTGGGCGGCTACCCCGAGTGCCGGGCCGTTGCTCGGCGCTCTGTGCTCGCTCTACATCGACATGCCACTCGCGACCAGCCCGGCATCGGGCCCGGCGACTGGATCGTCACCGAGGCCGGCTCCCGCTATCTGGTCGCGACTGCGCGGCTGGTGCGGCGGCCGCGCTGGCCGCGACCCGGTCGACGGTGGCAGATGACCGTGCACCGGCTGCCCAAGCACTGCGCGCTCCCGGCCGACGTCCGCGCCGTCGAGCTGCGCTGGTACCGGCGATGACCGTCTACGTCGACGACGCCGCAATCGCGGCCACGGTCGGGCGGATCACGTCGCGCTGGTCGCACCTGATCGCGGACGACGCCGCCGAGCTGCAGGCGTTCGCCGCGCGGCTCGGGCTGCGCCGCGGATGGTTCCAGGACCCGCTCACCAAGACCACCGGCGTCCGTCCGAGGCCGGGGAGCCGCGCGGCCGAGAACTGGCATTACGACGTGACCGCGGGCAAACGGTTGCGCGCGATCCAGCTCGGCGCCGAGCCGGTGCCCTGGCGGGAGATGGTCGAGATCATCAACCGCCGCTACGAGGAGTCGCGGTGAGCGTCGCGATCGACGAGGACGACGTGACCGTGCTGCAGGGCGACGTGCGCGAGCAGATCGCGACGCTGCCCCGGCAGTCGGTCGACTGCATTGTCACGAGCCCGCCGTACTACAACCTTCGCGACTACGGAGTCCGCCGCATCGGCCCGCCCACCCTGTCCTTCGAGGCCAGCCGATGACCGCCGCCCCGCTGCAGCCGCCGTTCGCCTACTTCGGCGGCAAGACCACCCTCGCCGCCCGCATCGTCGGGCTGCTGCCTCCCCATGAGCACTACCTGGAGCCGTTCTGCGGCGGGTCGTCGGTCCTGCTGGCCAAGCCACCTTCGACTATGGAGACGGTTAATGACCTCGACGGGCGGCTGATGACCTTCTGGCGCGTACTGCGCGACCGGCCCGCCGACCTACAGCGCGTCTGCGCGCTCTCGCCCCACTCGCGAGCGGAGTACCAGCACTGCCTCGACGTCAGCGCCGATGATCTCGGCGACGAGCTTGAGACCGCGCGGCGGGTGTGGGTCCGGCTCAGCCAAGGCCGGGGCGGAACCCAGCGGCGCACCGGCTGGCGCAACTACGTCGTGCCACGTGGGTCCTCGATCGGGATGCCCGGCTACCTCGAGGCCTACCGCGACCGGATGGCAGCCGTGGCCCAGCGCCTAGCCAACGTCTCCCTCGAGTGCCGCCCCGCCCTGCAGGTGATCGAGCAATACGGTGCGGTAGCCAACGGGATGGTGATGTACGTCGACCCGCCCTACCTCGGCACGGCCCGCTCCGGGCGCAACTACCTGGTGGAGATGTCCTCGGCAGTCGAGCACCGCACCCTCGCCGCCGCGCTGCACACCGCCCGCGCCACCGTCATCCTGTCCGGCTACGACAGCCCGCTCTACGACGAGCTCTACGACGGGTGGCACCGGATCAGCTTCGGCTCCACGACCAACGGCTCCCCCACGGGCGAACGCAGCCGGCGCACCGAAGTCCTGTGGTCAAACCGGCCCCTCGGCCAGCCCACCCTGTTCGACACCTTCGAACCGGAAGACCACGGAGCAGTAGCACTCCCGATCGCAGCCCGGCGCTCAAACTCACGCTGAACACGACCTTGCTCGGTGTATGTACACCTGCTATCTTCATAGGTGTACATACACCCATCGTGAGAAGGAGACCGTGATGACAACCCGCGACAGCTACGGCGCTTTACTCGGCTACGGCCGCGCGATCGCCGACGCGATCGGCACTGACGACAACGACCTGCTCGCCCTGGTCGAGGACTTCATGCGCAGTAGCACCGGCGGGACGCTCGACGCGCTGCCGTCCCGCGACTTCGACCGGCTGGCGCGGACCAGCATGACCGACGTCATCGCGTGGGACATCGCCGGCGAGATCGACGGCATCAACCTGACCGGCTACTGCGAGATCATGAACCTCGCTTACCCGGCCAGCCTGCACGCCGTCGGCACGATCGTCACAGCCGAACTCTGATCGGTTTCCCATGGCCAACCAACCCAAGACGCCGCATCGCACGATCCGCGTCGAGCCCGACCTGTGGGACGCAGCCAAGCGCCGCGCAGCCCAGCAGGACGAGAGCGTCTCCGACGTGATCCGTCGGGCTCTGCAGGCCTACGTCGAGCAGGCACCGATCGCCTAGGGCACGCAGTCCCACAGCGGCATCTGCGCCATGTCGGCCGACAGCCCGGAGCGCATCACCGCGGCGGCCGTCGCGCCACTGGGGTCGACCCGCAGCGCATCCCGGACGGCGAGCGCGCGCCCGCGGGCGCCCCGCCGATCCCTCAGCGGCCCGCCGATCGTGTGCCGGCGCATCACCCACTCCTGCCGATTGCGCCACGCGCTCGACGCCTCCACATGACGCGGACCGACCATCTGGCAGAGCGGATTGTCGCAGCGATGACCGAGCATCGGGACATCCTCGAGCGCGTCGACGCCGTGGGTGATCGCCCACGCGAACCTTCCATCCCCTTTTCGCTGTTGTTGTGCTCGCGGTTCGGTCCGCAGATGAAGAGGCCGACATGAAGAGCCAACGAAGGATTGTCGCGACTGACGAAGCCGCACAGGGGATGCGCCACGCATGTCATGAGGTTGAGACTGCACACCACAGTTGGCGAAGTTGCGGAATCCGTGTGCCAGGCGGCGGGTCTTCTCGATGAGCAGGTTGACGGCTTCGGTGCCGCCGTTGGACACGCCCTTGGTGGCGAAGTAGGCCAGCACCTGCGCCCGCCAGGCTCGGAGGGTGCGTCCGAGTCGGGCGACTTCGGGGAGCGGGCAGGACGGGAATGAGTTAATCACCTGCTCGGCGATGCGGCGGCCCTCGGCGGGGTTGGTGGCGGTGTAGGCGGCGCGCAGCTTCTGATAGCACTGCCAGGCCACGGTCACTTCCCAGCTCGGGTCGCCGGCTTCGAGTCCGGCGTTCAGGCGAGCGGTCTTTTTGTCGCTGAGGTGTTCGTGGCCGTGGCGCAGTAGTCCGCGGATCTTGTAGAGCGGATCATCAACTCGGCGGCCCGTGCCCACACTGCGACCAGCCCGTCGCCCTATCAGACCTACTCGACCGGGAGGCCACCATCACCGCCAACCGGGCCGGAAAGCGATAGCCTCGGTGCGTCCTGCCGGGCGCCCTCGGCGTAGGCACCGCCGCGGTCGCGGCAGATCACCTCAGTGCCGGGATGCTCGCGCAGCCAGTTGGCAAA
>QHBY01000264.1 GCA_003244245.1 Pseudonocardiales bacterium | reverse complement strand
TGGCTACCACCCGCCGCTACCCCAGCTGAATAGCTACGTCCTCTGGGCTGGGTCGACAGCGCTGATAAAGCTCTATCCGCCAAACGCAACAATTACCTTGCGCAGTGATGGAGGCGCGCAGTGTGATGATCCGATTTTGATGGGGCGTGCTGGGTCAGCGACGGGGGTACATCTGCTTCGGTAACTTCGCCTGTACGCGCCGTTAGTGTCGCAACGCTGTTTGAAGGCCGAGTGACCGCAATCAGTGCCCACTTGGTTACCCGACGAATACTTGATTCTTTCCTATAAATAAGCCTACCCTTATCATCTCTTAGGGTTGGCTAACTGACTTGGAGTTCCTATGTCCCATCGTGGACGCGTCGGGCTGGTTCGTCGAAGCGTTGCTTGCCTCGCCGTCGTCGGTGTGGCTGCGTGCACCGGCACCGGCACCGCCGCTGGCCCGGCGCCGTCGCCGGACAATCACTACCGCCAGGTCAATCTGGCGGCCAACGCCGAGGCGTACAAGGCGCGCTTCACGATGCCGGAGATGGTGAACGCGTGGGGCGTCGCGATCCGCCCCAAGGGCGCGGGCGGGCACTTCTGGGTCGCCGCCGGCCAGGCGTCCTATGAGTTCGTCGGCGACGTCAGCGCGTCCGATGGCCAGAAGATGCGCGAGCTGCACCAGGATCCCCTCAAGGCGGTCACGATCCCGGGCACCGACGCCAGCACCGAGGCGACGTCCATCGGCAAGGCCACCGGGGTGGTCTTCAACGGCGCCGACATCAACTCGGACAACTTCGTCGTGACCAACCAACCAGTGCAGGTTGAGGGTCGCACGGTCATGGTGGGGGGCTCGGCGCGGTTCATCTTCGCCACCGACTCCGGACGCATCGCCGCCTGGGGCGAACGCGGGCCCGACGGCAAGGTCGTTCGGGTAAACGGGCCGAGCCAGGAGGTGTTCAACGGGGATCCGCAGGGCATGAAGTTCTTCGGGGTGGCGATCAAGCAGGGTAGCTTCGACACGCTGTGGGCCGCCGACTTCGGTGCCGCGCCGCAGATTCGGCAGTTCGACAAGAACTGGAAATTGATGCCGACCCAGGGCTTCGCCAACCCGTTCGCCGCCGGCGCACCGGCCGACCCGGCTGATCCGGCCAAGGGCAAACTGGCCAAGCCGGGTGATCCCGTCCCGTTCAACATCACCACCGTCGGCGACCGAGTCTTCGTGACCTACGCCATCTCCAAGGCACCCGACAGGCCCGAGCCGGGTGGCCCAGCCTTTGACGCTGGCGAAGAGGACTCGCTGAACAAGGAGCAGGAAAAGACCACCGCAGGCTACCCGGACAAGGGCAAGCTCGCCGAATTCACCAACGCCGGGGCACTGGTCCGGGTCTTCGAGGACGACGGCAGGCTGAACGCTCCTTGGGGAGTCACGGTGGCTCCCGAGGGCTTCGGTCCGATGGGTGGCAAGGTCCTGGTGAGCAATTTCGGCGGGGCCGGGCGAATCGCGGCGTTCGACGACGCCACCGGTAGATTCATTGACTATATGCGCGACGAGCAGGGAGTACCGATTGGCATCGACGGCATCTGGAACATCCTGTTCGGCAACGGGGAGAGCCTCGGCGACGCAGATGCACTGTACTTCACGGCAGGACCGGCTGAGGAGAAGGAAGCCATCTTCGGCAAATTGCAGGTGGCTCACTGACGTCCGCCTGTGCGGAACAGGAGGTGATGCTCATGCGGGCCGCTTTCCATGCCGAGCTGCACGAGCTGATTGCCAAGCTCGCGAGGATGGTCGGGCTGGCCAGCCAGATGATGACCAATGCTTCGATCGCGCTGCATCAGAGTGATCTCGCGCTCGCTGGAAAAGTCATCTCTGACCGTGACCACATGAATGCGATGCTCGATAGTACGGAGCGGCGCTGCATCACCCTGCTCGCTTGCAGGCCCCGGTCGCCGGGGACCTGCGAGTGGCGGTCGCGCCCGGATGTGGCACTTCCTCTTCCAGCCCGCGAAGGCTGGTTCCTGGGTGTCGTCGGGAGCATTGATCCTGGTACAGAATGCACTTTTCGTCGTGGTGGCCGTGCTACTGGTCTCCCTGTTCGTTCCCGGCGTCCGGGACTGTCTCGACGGTGTGGCCACGCTCGCCGCATCGTTGGCGGTGACGGCCTCGGTCGTGAATTCGTTGCCGACGAACCTGGGTGCCGAGACGTTCGACGACGCGCTTGGCATCGTCATGACCCAGACGCACATCGTCGCTGGCTGCATCTGGGTGGGCGGGTTGGCAGCCTCGCGCTGCTGAGTCGAACCCGGCGTGCACTCGGCGCGCACGCGGGGCTGTTCTGGGCTCGCATCTGGCAACACTTCAGCGTCCTCGCGCTCACCGTCGTGGGCGCGATGTTCATCTCAGGCTCCTGGCTGGCGTGGAAGCACGTCGGGGGTGTCTCAGAGTTCGCCACCACGACATATGGGCGGTTCCTGCTCGTCAAGCTCCTCTTAGTACTCGCTCTGGTGTCGGCCGGCGCCTACAACCAGTTCCTGCTTACACCACGTATCGCAAGGTCACACGCGGCCGGTGAAATCGGAAAAGGTTTCATCCTCACCTTGCGTCACTTTCCCGCCGTGGTGGCCGCTGAGGCCGCACTCGGAGTTTGCGTGCTGTTCACCGTGCCTTTCCTGACCGGCTCCGTCCGTGCTCAGGCCGGTGACGGTGCAGCTCCCACCGTCGACGGCACCATCCTCGCTCTGGGGCTCGTTCTCGTCGCGAGTCTGGGAGCCACTTTCTACGCGGCACACCGAGCGTCCTTGCTCCTCATCCGCCGCGCCGAGGTATCCGGTGGCTGCGGCTACCTCCGCCCAAAAACCTGAGCATGTCGGTGATGCCGCCTTGCCTACATGGCGGTGGTGGACGCGGCACGCTGGCCGACCGTCGCGAGCATCAAGGTGGCGGCGGCCTGGCCGAGCATGCCAGGTGCGAGCGTCGGTGCCGGGCCGACCGTCCTCGTGATGGCGTACCACCAGCGCAACCAGATAGACAATGCGTCCCAGGTGTCGGCGAAGCGCTGGTCGAGTGGACCGGCCTCATAGTTGACCAGCGCGTGCTCCAGCACGCCGAATAATGAGGTGGCAAGCACGAGCAGCGCCAGCACCCGCACCAGGCAGGTCCGCGGTACGCGGTCCAACGGTCCGGCATGTAACGCCAGCGCCGCGGCGAGCACAGCAAGCGCCACCCACGGCACGAGCTGCATGGCGCCGTTCCAGTGCTGCAAGAGTCGCCAGTTCGAAGGCGGTGCCCACGATGCCGAGCGCGGTGAGGCCGCTGAGGCTGCCGCGCAGCAGCTGCAGCGGATCAGCCCGCCGCGCGTGGCGCACCTGAGTCACGGGTGCAGCGCTGAGACGATCTTGTCGACGGTCTGCTGGCCGGGATTGTACTTTGCTAGGTTCTGCCGCAACTTGGCTAGGTCGGGGTCGTCGTTGGGGTACGGCCGGTACTCGACGACTTCAGCGGCCCATCGCTTGGGACTGGATACGCCGGAGGCCTTGAGTGCGGTCGCGATGTCACCCTCGCTCGCGGAATTGGCCGACACCTTCGTCGTACTTGCCCCAGGCGTGCCGGGGGTTGCGGGAATCACTGCGCCAGCCGGCGCTACGGAACCCACCTCAGCCGACGGGCCGCCGCCACATGCGACCAGCGTCCACTGAGGACGGCGGCGCCGATCGCCGCAAGAACCCGCACAGCGGGCTGAGGGACGGTTGTCGTATTTCGCACGCCGGGACCCTACGGAAGCGGCTCGTTATCTCGGTGAGGACTGAGAGCTCTGGTTCCGTGAGAGCGCCCATCGGTGCGCTGCGGGCGACGACAGACCCTCACGTTGCTCCATATGCTCGCTGGTTGTGCACCATTCGGCCGCATGCCACCTCAGCGCAGCTAATTCAGGTTTCTAGGATTCGACCCGCTCCATCGCGCGGCGCGCGAAGTCCGGGGCGTGCTCGGGCCGGAAGCCGAGGCCCAGCAGCCGGGCCGGGATGTACGACAGTCGCGGGAACCGCGCGAACAGCTTGATCATCGCCGCGGGCGGCCCGTTGCGCTTGCCCGCCATCACCGGGCGCATCACGGCCCGGTGCAGTATCCGCTGCAGGCCCTGCACCAGCATCGTGGGCAGCAGCCGGCGCGACCGGATCTTCGCCAGGTCAGCCAGGGTCGGCTGGCCACGGCGAAGCGGCTGCGCCAGCAGCGTCGCAGCGGCGACGGCGTCCTGCACGGCCAGGTTGATGCCCACCCCGCCGACCGGCGACATGGCGTGCGCCGCGTCGCCGATGCAGAGCAGGCCGTCGATGTGCCACTGGGCCAGCAGGTTCAGCCGGACGTCGAGGAACTTGACGTCGTCCATCGTCTCCAGCTCGTGCATCCGGTCGGCGAACTCGGGACAGATCTCGGTCACGTTGGCGCGGAACGCCTCGATGCCTTCCTTGCGAAGGTCGGCGCCCTTCGGTGCGAGGTAGGCGATCTGGAAGTAGCCGGTGCGCGGCAGCGGCACGGCGAAGCGGCGGTGGCGCATCCGCGGGGTGAGCATGCCTGCGCCTTCGTCGTCGTGGCGCGAAAGGCGGAACCACCAGACGTCGAACGGGCAGTCGTACTCCTTGGGCACCAGGCCCACCTCGCGCCGGGCCAGCGACCAGCGGCCGTCGGCGGCGATGACCAGGCCCGCGCGCAGCTCGCCCTCGGTGCCCTCGGCTGTCTTGTAGCGGATCCCGGCGACCCGGCCGCCTTCGCGGATCAGGCCGGTCATCTCGGTGTTCATCCGCAGCGTGAACGTCTTTTCTTTGTCGGCGCTGTCGGCGAGCAGGTCGAGGAAGTCCCACTGCGGCACCATCGCGATGTAGGGGTGCGGCACCTTCAGCCGGGTCATGTCGGCCAGCTTCATCATGCCGCCGTCGTCGGTGGGGAACCCGGCTGAGGTGAGCTCGCTGTGCGGCACGGCGTCGAACTTCTCGCCCAGCCCCAGTTCGTCGAGCAGGGTCAGCGTGGAGGGGTGCACCGTGTCGCCGCGGAAGTCCCGCAGGAAATCGGGGTGCTTCTCCAGCACCGTCACCTTGACCCCGGCCCGGCCAGCAGCAACCCTGCCACCATGCCGGCCGGGCCGCCACCGACGACCACGCAGCCCGTGTGCTCGGTCATCTCGATCACTTCTTTTCTCATCAATCGTTGAATATGTTGAGGATGCACCTGGACCGTCCGGTGCGTCAAGCACTGTGGCGATGGAAGTGCGCCCTAGCAATGATCGATGAAGTGTGGATGTCCGGCCGGGCAGGTGCCCGAATAGTGATCGAAGCCCCAGTCGAAGGTGGGCTCGAGGTTCCAGTGCTCTTGGCAGAACGAGCGATCGCACTGCGGGCAGTAGAACGGGATCCAGGTGCGATCCAGCGCGTGAAGCGCGGCCGCGTCAATGGTCCGGACCGCGAGGATGGTCGCGGCCAGGTCGGGGACCTGACTGGCGAAACTTGTGTAGGGCAGGAAACCGATGATCCGGATCGTGCCCTGGGCGTCCGGAAAGACCCGGTAGATGATGTCCTGCTCGTCATTGATGTACAGCTGCCCGCGCCGGCTCACCTCGACGATCGCCGCCGCGCGCGGACAGCCTGCGTGCTGACACGGAAACGTGACGCGCAGCCGTGCCGGATCGTCCACCGCACCAGTGTCGCAAGCGCACGGATACTGGCAATCAGAGGTGGGCGAGCAGGATCGGCAGCTTCACTCGGTATCGATATGGTTAACCCACTAGTGATAGCGGCAAGAGTCTGTCTCGCTACGGAACGTGAGCTCAGTGGCCTCGACGGTGACCCGATGACGAGGAAAAGCGGCCGTACCCGGGTTCGATTCGACACGTCGCTCGCTAACCGTCGGATGCCCTAGCGTCCAGCCGGGCGACCAGGACACGTGGCGCAACCATCCGGTAGGCGTCCTGCACCAACTCGACGATCTCCGCCCAGAAGGCGTCGTCGCGTTCGACGTCGAGGTATACCCCGACCCATCCGCGCCCGCCCACGTACGGTGGGACGAAGAAGCGCTGCGGATCGGACTCCACCAGCGCCTGCTGGGCGCCGGCGGGTGCATGGCACCAGAAGCTCAGCCGATCGTCGTGGTGGTGGTCGGCATAGGTGACGAACACCTTCTTATGGCGGACGAAGAAGGCCGGCTCGCCATGGCTGAGCCGCTCGGTGGTCTCGGGCAGCGCCAGGCAGATTGCCCGCAGCCGCTCCAGTGGGTCGTCGATCACGAGTGAAGTCTGCCCCAATTGTCTGACGTTGTGCGTGGTTCTGCCCGCATCCGCTGGTCACGGTCCGTCGCTCTCCCGGGTGATTACAAAGAGTCAAGACATTGTGCTTAAATATCACCCGGAGGGGGTCACGTCACCCAAGGGGGTGCAATAGTGACTACTGATGCACTGCTAACGATTCTCGCGCTCGGCGGAGTCGGCGGATGGTTTGTCGGACGGTGGTGGGCAGAGGACGCACGGGCCCGGTACGACCAGCAACTCATCCGGGACAGGCGCAAGAACTACCGGAAGTAAAGAGTCCGATTCATCCTAGTTCTTGCGTCCCTGCCTCCGCTGCCCCGAATTCGATATCAGAGCTGTCCACCAGAACGTCGGCAGCTCTGATATCGAGTTGGGAAGCACCGGGTCGTTGAGTCGGGTGCTTGGGCGTTCGTTCAGGCTGCGGTGTGGGCGTGTCGCTCGGCCCGCGGCCGTACCCACGGCAAGGTGATCAATGCCCAGGCCGCGGCGCCTACGACCAGTTCGGAGAGCAGGTACCACGGCCACGGACCCAACACGTCCAGCAGGGACCTGACCACCGGTTTGGAGTTGAGAAAGCCGTAGTTGGTGCCTGCGAGCTCGTTGCACACGAACATCACGACGCCCCAGCCGATCGTGGCCAGGACCGCGATCCGGTAGCTGCGCCAGTCCGGCCGCAATCCGACCCCCCAGGTCAGGTAGATCGCGGCCCACAGCACCAAGCTGTGCATGCCGAAGAAGGACAGGAACTGCAGTGACGGGAAGTCCGGAGCGGTCAACTCGGTGCTGACAAAGGCCTGCGAGGTGAGCGTCAGGCCCCAGAAGTAGGTCAGCGCGAACGTCGTCGAGGAGCGCGACCACAACGTCCACACCGCGGCCATAGCCGCCAGGTCACACAGTTGCAACGGCAGAGAATACTTGATCTCCCCGTGGCCAAGCAGCAGCCAGTACAGCTCCACCGGTATCAGGAACCCGGCGAACACCAGCGCCAAGGTGCGGCTGCACCACCGCTCGGTGGGGGTCCCGCGATACCGCCGACCAAGGACTACCAGCGCCGCCCCAACCACGACGAGCACCGTGAGCACCACGCGGTGGGACAGTCCGAAGGCCGCGAACTGGCGCACCGCTAGCAGCGGTTCCACGTCCGCGAGCGTAGCGAGTGCAACATAGTCGCGACACGGAGCTAACGAGCTGAACCGCGTCGGCGATTACGTATAGTGGTGAGCCGGTCACACCTGAGCACAACGGACCTCCTCGATCGGTTCGTCCGCGTGGTACTTCAGAAAGGAAGAGCTCACGATGCTGGGACGTTTCGGAGCGTGCCTTGCGGCCTTGTCGTCGCTGCTCGTCGTCGCCGCCCTGCCGAGCACGGCAGCAGCGCAGGACAACCCGCAGCCGCAGGGCCCCGGCCACTACAGCATCCCGTTGACTCCCGAGGAGGTCACCGGCGGCGGCGATCACGGCGGCAGTGGCTCAGCTCGGGTCGACTTCGACGTTGCCAAGCAGACAGTCTGCTACGCCCTGTCGTGGAAGGACCTCCATGGTGACGTCACCATGGCGCATATTCACCTCGCCCCGCGAGGCAAGGACGGTCCACATCCGATCGATTTCTTCACTGACCAGCACTTCTCCGGAGCAGGGAGTACGGCCTCAGGCTGCTCTTCGAGCACCCGGGACAAGATTCAGGCCGTCATCGGCCATCCAGCCGGCTACTACGTCATCATCCACACGACCGCGTTCCCGGATGGAGCGATCCGCGGCCAGCTCGGCTAGCGCAGCGGCCGATCGCTCGCGCTGGGATACTGGAGGCAGCGGGGAAACAGAGCACGGACGTTGCGGGCGGGAGGTCTGAACGTGGATCCAGGGATGCCAGACGTCCTACCCAAGGCCATGCTGCCCAAGGACATGCTGCACAGGGCCCTGGGCAAGGCCATCACCATGGCGCAGTCGCCGGTCGCCGGCTATGTGGCACGGCTGCGCCGGGCGCGGCCCCTGGCGACCCCGGCCGAGATCGTCGCTGTTCTGGAGAAGCAGTACCTGGCGACGGTCACCGGTACTGGCGCCGCCGCGGGCGGCGTCGCGGTCGTCCCCGGGATCGGGACCGTCGCCGCGCTCGCCCTCACCGGCGGTGAGACGGCGTTGTTCCTCGAGACCACAGCGCTGTTCGCGTTGGCCGTCGCCGAGGTGCACGGGATCCGGGTCGAGGAGGTCGAGCGACGGCGGACACTGGTGCTCGCCGTCGCTCTCGGTGATAACGGCGCCATGCTGGTGGAAAAGATGGCCGGGCGTGGTGGCCAGCAATGGGGAGCGCTGCTGCCCGACGCGATCCCGATGTCCTCGATCACCGCGATCAACAAGACGCTGGGCCGCTGGTTCTTGACCAGGTACGGGCGCAAGCAGGGAGTGCTGGCACTCGGCCGGATCGCACCATTCGGTATCGGCGTGGCGATAGGGGCCGCGGGCAACCGGGCCTTCGGCCGCGTGGTGGTCGACACCAGCCGGCGCGTCTTCGGCCCCCCACCGGCGCACTTCCCGAGCGGCAGCACCGTCACGATCATCGAGGGCACCGTTGGCTGAGCGCGCGCGCCACGAGACCCCGGCGAGCCCATTCCCAGCTGCTGCGAGATGCACTGCGACGCCCCGGTTGACATAGCAGATCCAGCGGGTCGTTTTTTGTATCCACGGCGGGCGCAGCCGGCTCTTAATTCTTCGTGAGGCCCGGGTTGCCATGGGATCATGATGATGTTTGATCATGAAGGAGCCGGTCGATGTGCGGTCTAATCGGGGCGCTGCTCGCTGAGCCGAGTCTGACAGACGAGCGAATCGCAGGCGCATTGGCGACGATCGCTCACCGCGGTCCGGACCACACGGGCTGGTGGTGCTCGTCCGATCGCCGCACGGTGCTCGGCCACGTGCGGCTGAGCATCATCGGGCTGGACAATGGTGACCAGCCGTTGGTCGGCGCGGGCGGCGAGGTGCGCTGCGTGGTCAACGGCGAGCTGTACGGCTATCGGGCGATTCGCTGTGCGCTGAAAGCGGAGGGACGGCACTTCGCCAGCGACTCCGACAGCGAGATCGCGCTGCATCTGTATGAGAAGCTGGGCGGCGACTTCGTGCATCAGCTGCGCGGGGAGTTCGCGGTGGTGATCGCCGATCAGCGTCGACGCTGCCTGATCGCGGTGCGGGACCGTTTCGGTATCAAGCCGCTGTTCTACACCGTCCAGGGCGGCGATGTGCTCGTCGCTTCGGAGATCAAGGCCTTGTTGGCGCTCGGGGCGCCCGCGCGCTGGGACGCAGCGGCGTTCTTCGCCGAGTGTCACCACGTCCGGGCCGCGGATCGGACCCTGTTCGCCGGCATCCGTGCGGTGCCGCCCGGCTGCACGCTCATCGCCCGCGATGGCCATGTGGAGGTTCGGCCGTACTGGGACACCGACTACCCCAGCCGCGAGTCGCTCGCCGCCGACGGACGCTCGGACGCCGACATCGCCGCCGGGTTTCGGGAAGCGCTCGACAAGGCCGTTGCGGAGCGGCTCGTCGCCGACGTCGAGGTGGCCTCGTACCTCAGCGGCGGGATCGACTCGAGCGCGGTGCTGGGCCTCGCCCAGCGGAGGTCGAACCGTCCAATCCGGGCGTTCACGATCGTTTTCGGGGAAGAGCTGTACAACGAGGAGCGGTTGGCTCAGCAGACCGCCGAATGGCTGGGTGCCACATTCGTGCCGGTGCCCGTCAACCAGCGCGACTTGGCGGACGCCTTCCCCGACGCGCTATGGCACGCGGAGACCCTCGTTTTCAACGCCCACGGCGTCGCCAAGTACCTGCTGTCCCGGGCCGTGCGCGACGCGGGGATCAAGGTAGTCTTCACCGGCGAGGGTGCCGACGAGATACTCGGTGGTTACCCTCCATTTCGCCGGGACTTGCTGCTGCACAACACTGAAAAGCAGCCTCCGGAGGAGATCGAGAAGCTGCTCACCGAACTCGATGCCACTAATCAGACCTCGCGTGGGCTGCTCACCGCAGACGGCTCGCTTGCCCCTGGACTCGACGCATTCGTGGTACGCCTCGGCTGGACCCCCTCGGCGATCGAGGCGTTCTCCACCCTCGCCGCCAAGATGTATCCCTTCTTCACCGATGCCTACCTCGAGGCAGGATTGCGCGCCGAGCCCTACACCGAACTGCTCGACACCATCGACGTGCATCGCCGCCTCGCCGGCCGCGACCCGGTGCACCAGGCGCTCTACATCTGGACCCGGACGGTGCTGCCCACTTACATCCTCACGGTCCTCGGTGACCGCATGGAGATGGCACATTCGGTCGAAGGGCGGGTGCCCTTCCTCGATCATCATGTAGCGGAGTACGCCGCACGGATCCCTGTGCATCACAAGATCCGCGGGATGCGGGAGAAGCACGTGCTTCGCGAGGCTGTCCGTGATTGCGTCCTGCCCGAGGTGTACGACCGCCAGAAGCACCCCTTCATGTCGCCTCCGGCCCGAAACACCGGTGACGCACTCTCGGTGTTCTGCCAGGACACGCTGCGCTCTCGGTCCGTTGAGGACCAGCCGTTCTTCAATCCGTGCCGGATCCGCGGGTTGATGGATCAGGTGGCCACGATGGAACCTGCCGACCGGGCCGCGTTTGAGGGAGTGGTCCTTCGCATCGTCAGCACCTGCATCCTGCAACAGCGCTTCGGCCTTGCCGCCTGACCAACGGCGCGTCACGACGCCGATCGTGACCAGGTCGGATCGGATGTGGATCGTACCGTCCGGGAAGTTTGTCGTGATCAGTGAAGATCGGTATTAAATTACAAGGCAACGCCGCGCTCATCAGGTCGTTGTCATAGAGCAGCGCCGCCACACCACCGAGATCAGCGCGGCCGCAACCTACGAGCGCTTTGATCTTGCGCTCGTGGGTCATATAGGTCAGCGCTGGGAAACCGGCTGAGAGGGGACCCGATGGATGGATCTACAGGCCTACTCCGGTACACAGAGGGCCAGGACGAGTTCAACCTCGAGAAGTTCTTCCGGGACGGGTTCTCTCAGGCGCTGCGGGGAAGGTCTCGGCTCAACGTCATGCTCGCCGGCCGCGTCGGTGTCGGAAAGAGCACGTTGGTCAACGCAATTTTTGGCGAGCCTATCGCTCCGGTCGGTGTCGGCACCTCGATCACCCAGAGTATTCGAAGATATGTGCAGCCTCACCTCCCGATTTCCGTGTATGACACGCCGGGCATAGAGCTCGGTGTGGAGGCGGAATTGATAGCGAAAACCTACCTGACCGAAATCAGGAGGCAGATGGACGATGATGATGCCCGTATTCATTTCTGCCTCTACTGCGTCCGGACCCGGGACGAACGTTTCGAGACGGTCGAGTCGGACATCGTCAGGGCGCTGGCGAAGGATGTACTGGTAGCGCTGGTGCTCACGCAGTGCCCCACTGATGACGACTCTCGGGCCAACAGATTCGCCCGGTACCTCACCTCACTCGAGCTTCCCGTCCTCGACGGGCGGTGTTTCATGACCCTGGCGGAAGAAGACAACGTCGCGGGGGTCACGCTTCCGCCGTTCGGCCTTCCTGATCTCGTGAGCGCGATCTACCACCAGCTGCCGGATGCAGAACGGCATACGTTAGCCAGCTGCCAGCGTGTATCGCTAGAGCTCAAGATCGCTGAGGCGAAGCGTTCGGTAAACTTCAACATGGGCACGGCTGCATTGATCGCGGCTACTCCGATTCCACTCGTCGATTCCATTCCGCTGAGCGCACTACAGATCAGCATGCTGGGTCAGATCGCCACTATCATGGGATTCAAGGTTGATCCCAGAGCCGTCGCCACCGCGTTCGCGACCGTCCTTGGCGTGGCCTCTGTGGCCCGAACGGCGGCAAGCTTTTTCAAGATTTTCCCTGGTACCGGAACGACGATCAACACCACCATAGCGTCTACCACAACGAAGATACTGGGTGAGGTGTTCATCAACGCGTGCGCGAACGTACTCATGCGTCAGATGGCGGGTGAGCGCATACTTCACGATGATGTCGTAGGCGAGCTTCTCAAGGAGCTCCCACTGCTGCTCAACGGAGGCCTTCGTCGCAGCCTGGTGGGGTCGCGGTGACGTCCGTGTCCTTCTAGCCCACGTCGATCTAGTCAACGTCGATCACGATGAGTACCCGCTGCAGATAATGGAGGGCCGACCCATTCCGCGTTGCCAGTGCGAGCCCATGGCATACGGCGGTAGCGGCGATCATGAGGTCCATCCTGCGCGGCCGCGGGTTCCGTCCGGCCTGCCGGACGATGTTGGTGAGCAGGCCGTACGACTCGGCCGCGTCGGAGTCGAACGGTAGGACATCGTAGGTATTGAGCAAGAGCTCTAGCCTACGTCGGCGATGTAGTTGCTCGACCGGATCGACGGTCGCACCTACCCCGTAGTGCAGCTCGCCCGCTGTGACAGCGCTGACGCACACCACGTCGGCGAACGAGGCCGTGGCCCCGCGAAGGCGGGTCAATGATGACTGAGGAGTCGAGGAGCACCCTGCGCTCAGCGGGCCGGGTCATCTCCTATGGGCCTGCTCCCACGGGTCCGTCGGTAGGTCCGCACCGAAGATTTCGTCCGCCTCCCGAAGATCCTGCTGCCACCGCTGCACGTCAATGGGAGGCAGCGCTGCCAATGCCTCATCGAACTCGACGGCCGGGACGAGGCGCCTCCTGCGTTGGTGCTCTCGCTGGTGCGGTACCAGGTCTGCGATCGGTTGGCCGTGCACTGTCACCGTGAAGGACTCACCGGCGGCCACCCGTCGCATGATCTCCGCGTTGTTGTTGCGCAACTCGGACTGCTTGATCGTCTCGCTCACCGGTCTAGCTTAGCTATCTGATAGCGATAGCGCTATGCAATAGCTCTCAGGCGGGTCCCAGTGCGGGCGTGCCTAGGCTGCTCGTTGGTCACTGGCTCGGGCTGCCGCGCAGCGCACACACCCCGGCGCAGCCGGCGCATGGCGAACCGCAGGCCGTTGCTGCGTCTTCAGATGACTCGGCCTGGGCGGCGAGACGTGCCTTCTCATCTGAGGTCAGCTGGTCGAACTCCTGCGCGATACTCGCGAACACCACGTTGCTGAACGCCGCCGTACCGGACGCCTCGTCCAGACCGCACCGACCGGCCAGCACGTCATCGACCAGCGCGCGGAAGTCGTCGTTGTCGCTGCGCTCATGCAGCAGGGTGAGCGCGTCTCGAAGTTCCTGGGACAGCGCCGGTTCCCCGCATCCGCCGTCCGTGCGATCCGGCAGGTCACGGAGCACACCCAGACCTCATTGTGCACGTCGGTCGGCCGGCCCCACACATCAACACGACGATCTGGGGCGTGGCGTGTCGCGGTGGGAGCAACCGGTTGTGCGACGAGGCGCTGCGCGGCCGGTCGGCTCCCCGGAGTTATCGCAGCGTGACAGGTGTGCACAGGTAGTTAAGTAACGCCCGATGATTGTGTGTAACGTTCCCGGGACGTCAGCCGAACATCATTCGTACAGATGGTTGACAAAACCATCGCTGATCATGAATGGGAGATGAAGTCGTGACTGGCTACTTCAAGTCATTCGACCGCGCGCTCTGTGGACACAACCGGAACGACGACTGCGACCGCGGCAGCCGCAGCGGCCGCCACCACCGTCGCCACCGTCGCGACCGCAGCCGCAGTGGCCGCGGCTGGGGTTGGGGCTACTAAGCGGTAACGGCATGATGTGAACGGCAGGGGCCTCACCTCACGAACGCTGGGGTGGGGCCCCAGCAGCCGTATGGGAGGACTGGCTTTCAGTGTCGAAGCGGCGGGATGAGCGCACGGGTGGGAGCTCCTCAGCGGCCCAGGCAATGCCCAGAGGGTCGGTGACGGCAACCCCGGCGGCTGGCATCCGGGTAATCTTCCGCTGGTTCTGGCCCGCCACCCGCCCGTACCGTGGTCGCCTGCTCGTCAGTTTGCTGCTGGTCGCCGTGGGACCAGTCTTGGCCACCGCGCAGGTCTGGATGTTCAAGCTGCTGATCGACGACGTATTGATCCCGCGCAACTTCCACGCCTTCCCCGCGATCGCGGCCGGCTACATCGGGATCGGCTTGGCCCAGGGGCTCGGCTCGTTCTCCGATGAACTGCTGTCCGCCTGGTTGGGGGAGCGGTTCGTCCTCGACCTGCGGACCCGGCTGTTCGATCACCTGCACCGGCTCTCGGTGGACTTCTTCGACCGCCGGCAGCTCGGGGACACCCTGTCCCGGCTGACCGGGGACATCGACTCGATCGAGGCGCTGGTGCTCTCGGGCGTCACCAGCACACTGTCCTACGGGTTTGAGATCGTGCTCTTCACCGGTGCGTTGTTCTACCTGAACTGGCACCTCGCGCTGGCGGCGATGGTCGCCGCGCCGGCATTCCTGGTGATCGCGCGGTATTTCTCGGCGCGGATCAAGAAAGCCTCCCGGGAGCAGCGACGGCGATCGGGATCGGTCACCGCGGCCGCCGAGGAGACCCTGGCCAACGTCGCCCTGGTGCAGGCCTACGACCGGCACGCCGCCGAGACCGAGCGATTTCACCGCGAAAACCTCGGCCGGTTCACCGCCGAGATGGCCGCAACGCGACTGCGTGCCCTGTACCGGCCGCTGACCGAACTGCTGGAGACCCTGGCCGTGGTGCTGGTCCTGGGGGTGGGCGTGTGGGCGCTGTCGCACAATCAGATCACCGTTGGCGGTCTGGTGGTGTTCGTGACCTACCTCACCAGGCTCTACAGCCCGATCCGGGGAGCCGGTCGGCTGTCCAACACGCTCTATGCGGCCAGCGCCAGCGCCGAACGCATCATCGACCTGCTCAGCCAACAACCCGACGTTCGCGAGCCCGCGAAACCGCGTAGCTTGCCCGGCGGCCCGGGAAGTAGGGCGCAGGGCTGGGTAAACTTCGACGCGGTGACCTTCGCCTACCCTGGCGCCGCCCGCCTGGCGCTGAAGAAGGTCACGTTCGCGGTCGCCCCGGGGCAGACGGTTGCGGTTGTCGGCGCGAGCGGGGCCGGCAAGTCCACGGTGAGCAAGCTACTGCTGCGATTCTACGATCCCAGCGCCGGGCGGATCAGCCTCGACGGGTGCAACCTGCGTGACTTGCCCCTGGCCACGCTGCGCCGCAACGTCTCGGCGGTCCTGCAGGAGACGTTGGTCTTCGACGGAACCATCCGTGACAACATCCTGTGGGGCAATCCCGCCGCCACCGAAGCCGAGCTGGTGGCCGCCGCCGCGGCCGCGGACGCACACGGCTTCATCAGCGCCATGCCCGACGGCTACGACACCCAGATCGGGCAACGTGGGCGGCTGCTGTCCGGCGGGCAACGCCAACGCCTGGCTTTGGCCCGAGCAATGATCCGTGACGCTCCGGTGTTGCTGCTCGACGAGCCCACCACCGGCCTCGACGCCGGCTCCGCCGAACGCATCCTGGCGCCGATGCGCCGGCTGATGACCGGGCGGACCACGCTGGTGATCTCCCACAACCTGCTGACCGTGACCGACGCCGATCAGATCGTGTTCCT
>QHBY01000263.1 GCA_003244245.1 Pseudonocardiales bacterium | reverse complement strand
CGCGGATTTCCACATAGCTGATTCGCCGCAACCCTGGCGACAGCGACGTTTGCGGCCCAGGAGGCGTTCAGGGCTGCTGGCCTGCTGTGATGCTCGAACGAGGCGCGTCGCGTCCTCACCTGGTGTTGTGCGATCCATCTGGTGAATAACATAAATGACATTCGTTATCGTGTCGTTACGGTCTGGTTCGGCTCTCGCCTGAACAGGTCTGAGCTGGGAAAATGTGGAGATCACCGCGATCGGCGGCCGTGACGGACCGCCCGTGAGCCATCGAGATGCGTGGTAGAACTGCCGGATGGCAGCTGGATCACCACAATCTCGGGGTGCGGTGTGGTTCACCGTGCCGGAACAGGTGAACCACCGCCGTTACGAGGCGCTACGGGCATACTTCGTCGACGGGCTGACCCACGCCCAGGCTGGTGAGCGGTTCGGCTACACCCGGTGGGCGATGGTGAACCTGGTGCGTGAGTACCGGGCCGGCAAGCTCGACCTGTTCGCCGCGGCGCGCAAGCCCGGCCCCGCCCCCGGGGTAGCCCCGGCCAAAGACCGAGCCCGCGCCCGGGTGATCGAGCTGCGCCGGCAAGGGCTGTCGACCTATGAGATCTCGGCGCATCTGGGCGTTGAGGGCACTCCGTTGAACCGGACCAGCGTGGGTGAAGTCCTCGCCGAGGAAGGGTTCGGCCGGCTGCTGCGCCGTCCCGACCCGGTGGCGAGCACCTGTCCGGCCACCCCGGGACGGGACACGCACCTGCCCCGCACCACCAAGCTCGACCTGGCCGCGTGGCCGCACACGGTGGAGACCGGCAAGGCCGGACTGCTGCTGCTCCTACCCGACCTGGTCGGCATCGACCTGCCGAAGTTGGTGCGCCAGGGCGAGTATCCCGGCACCCGCGTCGTCCCCGCCGTGTCCTGGTTGTTGTCGCTGCTGGCGTTGAAACTGACTCGCACCAGGCGGGTCTCCCACGTCGATGACCTGCTGCTCGCCGATCCGGCCGCATCCCTGTTCGCCGGGCTGACGACCCTGCCCAAGAAGTCCGCGCTCACCGACTACTCCTACCGGACCAGCCATGACAACCAGCGGGCGTTCCTGGCCGCGTTGGACACCGCGATGATCGACGGTGGGCTCGCCACCAACTCCGACGCGATCTTTGATCTGGACTTCCACGCCGTCATGCACTGGGGCGCTGACCCGGTGCTGGAGAAGCACTACGTGCCCACCCGCTCCCAACGCGCCCGCTCGGTGCTGACCTTCTTCGCCCAAGACACCGGCACCCACAACCTCGTCTACGCCAACGCCGACATCTCCAAATCCACCCAGGCCCGGGAAGCTATCGCCTTCTGCGACCACTGGAAGGCCGTTTCCGGAGCGGACCCTCACATGCTGATCATGGACCAGAAAGTCACCACCCAGCCCGTGCTCGGCGAGCTCAACGCCCGTGGCGTCAAGTTCCTCACCCTGCGGATGCGCTCACCCGCGCTGGTCAAACAGATCAACACCCTCACCAGCAAAGACTTCAAGACCATCACCCTGGACCGGCCCGGCAAGTTCAACCGGCCCAAGGTCCACGAATCCACCGGCGTGCGACTGACCAGCTACCCCGCCACCGTGCGTCAGCTCATCCTCACCGGTCTCGGGCGCGACGCACCCACCGTCATCATCACCAACGACGACGACTTGCCAGCCAAGGCACTGATCGAGCACTACGCCAGACGGATGACCATCGAGCAACGCCTCGCCGAGATCATCCAAGCCTTCCACGCCGACGCACTGTCCTCGACCGTCAACCTCAACGTCGACCTCGACATCATGCTCTGCGTGCTCGCCCAAGCCCTCATCGCCGCCCTACGCGCACGCCTACCCGGCTACGCCGGCGTCACCCCCGACGTCATCCAACGCAGGTTCCTCGAAACCCCCGGCACGATCATCACCACCAACAAAGCCATCACTGTCCGCCTCAACCGACGCGCCTACGCACCCGTACTCCGCCAAGCCGACCTCCCCACCGACACCACCGTCCCCTGGTGGGGAAACCGCACCCTCCGCTACGAGATCGCCTGACCCCTTGCCCCGAACCAGTTGCGTGGAAATCCGCGTTA
>QHBY01000262.1:1890-4029 GCA_003244245.1 Pseudonocardiales bacterium | reverse complement strand
CGGGGCCCAGCGCGTCGCGGACCGCCTCGACCCGCGCCAGGTCCTCGGCCAGTGACTCCGGGTGGTCGGCGACCTTGACCTTGGCGGTGCGGCACCCGGACCCAGCGGTGATCTCGTGGGCACGTTTCGGGCCGACCGTCGGGACGGTGCAGTTGATCGGGATGCGCTCGCGCACCGGTGGCGGCCAGCCGATGGTGCACTGCTCGATGGCGGTAGCCAGCCACGGGGTGGACTCGGCATCGTCATAGTCGGCGAACGGGCAGAACTCACCCCACCCGGCAGGCCCCTCAATCAGCATCCCTTCCCGGATGGCGATCCCCCGAAACCGGACGCGCATCGGGATGGCGTACACGCGGGCGCCGTCGAAATCGACTGTGCTGATGTCCTCGGGACTCATCAGGTGCTGACGTCCTCGTCTCGGCGGTGGCTGCCGGTCGTTACCACCCTGATTCCTGCGCTACACGCAGCAAGGAAGTCGCCAGCATGATCGCGATTATGGCGTTCGGTGGTCAGTTTGGTTGAACCCGGCCTCCGCCGCGTGACAGCCCTCCGACACAGAGCAGGGTCGTCGGTTACCCGCGGGCTGATGTGGGGTGGAAAATCAGCGATCGGGGTACACCCTCGGCAGAAGGCATCCATCGGGAGGGAAGCGACATGACCATCACGGGCATCATCTCCGCGATCATCATCGGACTCATCATCGGCGCCCTCGGCCGCCTCGTCGTGCCGGGCAAGCAGGCAATCCCGATCTGGCTGACCATCATCATCGGCATCATCGCCGCGTTCATCGGCGCGGCAATCGCGACCGCGCTCGGATACGCCAACGCCAACGGCGGCATACCCTGGATCGAGATCATCATTCAGGTCATCATCGCCGCGATCGGCGTCTCCATCGCCGCGGGTGCCTACTCCCGTCGCGGAATCTCGCGCTAGCGAGCGGCCGCGCTGCTCGGCGTGGCTGCAATCTAACGGCCGATTTGACGACACAGCCACGCCAGAGCGAGCGGATAGCGGTAGTCGATGCCGCCGTGGCCGGCGTCGAACAGCTCGAAGTGCACCCGCTCGTCGGGTAGCCCTGCGGTACGTAGCTGGTCGCGGAACGCCTGGGTGCCGAGATCGAGATACCACTCGTCGCGGGTGCCGGCGTCGAGCCACACTGCGCGCAGCGAGCGCAGCGCCTCGGCGTACCGAGGCGCCATCCGCACCGGGTCCCAGTCCAGCCAACGCTGCCAGATTTCCGGACGGAGCACCCCGGTATGCGGGTCGAACGGCAGCTCCGGAGTGCCGTCCTCGCGGGCGGAGAAGCACGCTGAGATGCCCAGAATCATGAGCAGGTGCTCGTCGGCGGGCTTGGTGAACGCGGACCGGGACTGGAAGTCAGCCCACCAGGCGCCGATGTCGCCGTCGTAATCGCGCAGATGGCGTACCGACTTGCCGAACTCAGCGAGGTAGCACAGCTCGTACAACGAGTCACCGGCGTGGCTGGCCAGAGCACCGAAGAGGTCTGGTCGCAGCATCGGCGTGATCATGGCACCGAACCCACCGGAGGACTTGCCGCTGATCGCCCGGTGCGCCCGGTCGGGCAGCGTCCGGTAATGCGCATCGACGAACGGCACGACCTCCTCGCACAGGTAGCTGTGGTAGCGCCCGGTGCCGGGGGAGTCGATGAACTGGCTGCCGCCGTAGGCCGTCCAGGCGTCGACGAAGACCACGACGGCGGGCGGGACGTCGCCGGCGGCGAAGACTGCATCAGCGGTTTCCGGGAATGGCTGGCGGTAGGGGCTGCGGTTGCACCACATCGCCAGGTGTCCGGTGTAACCCTGGATGACATAGACGCTCGGGTAGCGTTGCTGCGAGCTGTCGTAGCCGGGCGGGACGTAGACCCACAGCGGGCGGCGTGCGGGATCGCCCAAGGGATTGTCCCGCAGCAACACACTGTCGATCACAAGTTCGTCGAGTCGGCCGGCGAGTACGGCAGACCATGGGAGCATGCCGTCCACCGTACGTGTTTGGGGGCTCGACGAGTGCGTACCCACGTCGGGCTGGCATCAGTCAGCTACGTGCGATTGGCTGGTCACGCGGCCTTCCCAGGCGAGCTGGGTGCGGTGGTTGTGCCGGGGTCGACCGGTTTGGGGTCGA
>QHBY01000262.1:0-1796 GCA_003244245.1 Pseudonocardiales bacterium | reverse complement strand
GGGTCGACCGGTTTGGGGTCGACGGGTTTGGGGTCAACGGGTTTGGGGTCGACGGGTTTGGGGTCGACGGGTTTGGGATCGACCGGTTTGGAGTCGGTGTTGGCAGAAGGGGTGGTGCTACCCGGAGGGATGACGCGACTGGAGTTACGGGTCGGAACTGCGGAGTTGGAGCCACCGGTGTGAAGCGCAGCGGTCTGCACCGGGGCGGCCTCTGCCCCGGCGGTTCCACTGGCCAGCTTGTTCGGCCCCGCGATGGGCACGTTAAGGAGAGCCCCGCTGGAGGCCTCGGGCGCCGAGGTTCCGGCGGCCGCCTGAGGGGCAGGACCGCTCTGGGAGGTGAGGAAAGGCACTGCCGCCACGCCCCCAGCGGCGAAAAGGGATAGAGCTCCCGCGACGGCGACCCGTTTGACCAGCCGCGATCTGGTCCGGCGAAGCTGGAGCGCGGCGGGTTCGACGTCCAGCGGGATGGCCGTCAAGGATGGTCGTCGGGGGGTCTCCAGGGGGCCGGATACCGGCACATTTGCTTCAGGAATGAGCGGCTCAGACGCGGCGTCGGCCCCGACTGGCCCGTCCGAGGTGACGTCGGCGGCGGGAGCGGGTAGCGCGCACAGGGCGGCGCCCAGGGCGATGGCGGCTTTGGGGTCGGCGTCGATGGCGACAGGACGGCCGAGCTCGGCGGAGACGAGTTGGGCGACCAGCGGGACCCGCGACGAGCCACCGACCAGCAGCACCGCGTCGAGGTCACCCGGCTCGACCTCAGCCGAGCGCAGCGCCCGGCGCAGCGCCTCAACGGTCTGGACCACCTGGGGACGGATCATGTCTTCGAACTCGGCCCGGACCAACCGAACCTGCGCCTGCACCCCAGGGGCCAGCACCGGGATGGTCACCTCAGTGTCCGACGACAGCGCTTCCTTGGCCTCGGTGCACTCCCGGCGCAGCGCCACAGTCGCCGCCAACGTGGCCGGGTCCTCCGGGTCCAACCCCGCCAACGCCGGCACCGCGGCCACCACGTGACGCATGATGGCATCATCGAAATCCGCGCCACCAAGTGCTTCCAGGCCCTGCGGCACCCCCAGCACCCGCAGCGTCGTGGCACCGGTCTTGCGGACCACGGCGGCGTCGAATGTGCCCCCACCAAGGTCATAGACCGCGATGGTGCTCCCCGACTCGATCCGCTGCGCCACCGCGTAGCTCGCCGCGGCGGCTTCGGGTTCGGTGCGGAAAGTGACTGACGCCAAACCCGCCGCACGCACCGCAGCCGTCATCGTCGAGATCTTGTACGGCCCCCACCCAGCCGGATGGGTCACCACGATCCCGGCGGCCGGGCCACCCTCACGCGCAGCGACCCGCTCGATGACCCACCCCAATACCATCGCGGCGATCTCCGGCGCCGCATGCGCCCGACCACCCACCACCATCGGCACCTCATCACCGATGCGCCGCTTGAACTCGCGCACCACCCGATCAGGATCGGTCACCGCACGACGCTCCGCAGCCTCCCCCACCACGATCTGACCATCCGGCGCCAGATACAACACCGAACTCACCGCAGTCGACCGGGTACCCAGCCCCACCACCTCAGGCACCCCAGGCCGCCCAGCCTCCTGCCGGCAGATCGCCGCAGCGGTGAAGGTCGTGCCCACATCGATCCCGAGCCAGTAGCTCATCCTCGTGCCTTTCTCGTCGGGGCGCTCCGGCAGACCTAGAGTGGAGCTAAATCAATCCTGCACAGCGCCTGAGCTGCGTATCGCCAACACGAGGAGCTCCGTTAGCGTTCTTGCGTCACCCCGATCCCC
>QHBY01000261.1 GCA_003244245.1 Pseudonocardiales bacterium | reverse complement strand
GGACCCCTGAATGGACACCCCTGCGGGGCATGCCCACGTTGGGCCACGTAGTCCTCCCGGGAGGCGCATGTTCCCCGTTTTCGCGCTTCTCTATGTTCATACACTTCTCGTTCGCATCCACCGTTGCCCAAGCGTCCGTAGCTCTGCTAGATCGGTCCACCCAACCGGCAAGACCGGTATGGTGCCAAGTACCTCGGTCATCCCGTGATCGCCTAGCCGCTGACCACTCAGCACATATGCCACCCGATCACCTCTTTGCCAACGAATAGTAAATCCGTCTGCACGGAGACGATCAAGGAATACCCACCCAGTCGGTGCCGTGCTGGGTGTACACCCGCCTTTGTTGCTCATTTAGCCCCCGACTCGATAGCATTGGGGTCTAGTCGCGGGAGTAGGGGCCGCCCGCGTGCCCGGTGAGTGGTGTCGTGCGCTCCGCACGTCTGGCGCGTCGGGGAGCAGGCGCAGCAGGTGGGGTGGAAGGCTGACCAGCACATTGCCGGAAAAGCACACATAGAGAGAATGGAGGCCCCGGCCTAGAACCTGGCCGCGCTGGTGCAGCCGAGAGGGCAACACTCCGGGGTCCGAGTCTTCAATAACCTGCTCGACCCGGCGGAATAAGGAAATGTGGGTACCGTCGACGTCGCACCATCGGTGATGATCCGATCGCAATGCTGGTGTGGGCATGGAGCACCTTTCCCTCTCGCCGGGAGTTGATTGGGACCGGCTGGCCGCCGGGAGCCGAGCGTCGGGGGCCGCTCGCTCAACCGATAGCCAGCCGGTGGTCCGCGCGGTGATGGACTTATGCGGGATTTCTTCTGCTATTGTCCGAAGAGATCTTCTGAGATCGTTTCGCAGCGACGCGGGTGAACTTCCATCATTCGCAACTGCGTAGGTGTGACCCCGCAGTACAAGACGACCGCGTGGAGGGCAATTTTGTCAACTGGAGTACTAGCGGGGTTGGGTGCTGGATCACCGCTTGCACGGTAGATGTATTCTGCGGTTGATTCTAGAATGTCAAACAGGGTTACACCGTAGACGTTTCCGATCTCAGCTAGCCTAACCAGTTGAGGAAGAGATGCGCCCTTCTCGTAGGAGCGCAGTGTTTCCGCTGGAATGTTGGTCTGCGATGCCAGTTTTTCGAACGAGTATTCTGCGCTCATTCGTCGCGACCGCAATTCCAAGCCTAGAGCAATTCTGTAATCGGAAAGTGCGCGACGGTGGACTTCGAGAACATGGTCGCTCATCTTGTCGAAACCCTCATTCTGTCTACGTTCTGGCCTGGGCGGCTCGGGGGCCGGACGGCGCCTGGGGTTGCGGGCCTCGCATGAAGCTATGAGCGGACATGCTGGGTAGATACCCGTACCACGCATGACTTTTATGCGGGCCGCGCATACTGGGCGTTGAGGAGGGGTTAGGATGCGCGAGCGCATCCAACGGCGACGGTCGATGATGGAGGGGTTGGGGCATGACTTCCGCTGCTCCTCGGTACTGCATGCGGTGCGGCAGTCGCCTGACTCGCGACAGCCGCGCCAGCATGTGCGCACCGTGTCGCCAACTGAGCGGGATCGGGTCCGACCATGCCCCTGATCTTGGGGCGGACTTCTGGTACACAGACCAGATGCGAGACTCATTCGCGTCTCGTGACATGGGGGCGGTTGTACGAGCGTACAGATATCACCCGGCACATGGACACAAGGCACTTCCGCAGGAGACCGTGAGTCGATGGCTCGGCACGGTTACTCAGTCCCAGCTGAGTCGGATCGAATCCGGGCGGAACCGGGTAGACACGCTCGACAAGCTCATACATTACGCGCGATCGCTGAAGATGCCGGCGGACTTACTGTGGTTCGAGCTGCCAGAGGAGAACGCGGAGGCTCCGAAGCGTTCCGGTGACGTATTCGCCCTGCCTGATGGCCCGCTAGTTGCCGCTACCAGTTCGCACACAGAGTCGGCGCTCGCCGATTCGTTATTAGAGACACTCGAGCTGTATTCAAAGATGGACAACCTGGCTGGCCCTCATTCCCTCGTGGACATAGCACCACAGCAATTGCGATTCGTTGAGGATCTTCTATCGAATGCTCGCGGCAAAGATCGCAAACAACTTCTACATGTAGGAGCGCGCTACGCGGAGTTTGCCGGATGGATTTATCAGGACACGGGCGCATTGAACAGTGCAATGCAAATGTCAAGTATCGCTCTCGATTTCGCGCAGGAAGCGGGTGACGAGACGCTCATCTCGTATATCTTGATGCGGCGCAGCAATATCGCCACTGATGCGAAGCGACCCGATCTAGCGTTGAAGCTCGCCGACGCCGCACTGAACATGGCGACCCATCTTCCTCCGCGTTATTGCGCTGTCGCGTTACGCCAACGGGCGCATTCATTTGCACAGCTCGCCCAGTCGGACGATTGTGCAAACACCCTCGAAGGGGTGTTCAAATTCGCTGAGCGAGGCGTCGACTCGGAGAAAGATCTAGCGCAATACTGTACGCCTGAATATGTTGAAATGGAAGCTGCGAACTGCTGGATCGAACTAGGGCAATCAGATAAAGCCATCGGCACATTGCAGCACAGTCTTGCGGGGTGGAAACCGGAGTTTCGTCGCGACCTGGGGCTCTGCCTCTCTCGTCTTGCGGTCGCACATGCGAG
>QHBY01000260.1 GCA_003244245.1 Pseudonocardiales bacterium | reverse complement strand
GCCCCCGTGACGCCGGGGCCCTCCTACAACTGATCGTTTCTTGTTCAGGCACCGACTGTAAGTAATTCCGCGCAATGTTTACCGCAACCTGTTCCACAACACGCTGCGACACACCCGATATTTCTCCAAGTTGTTGACACCTATCAAGGGCCCGCCGCGCGCCGAGTGGCCAACCACGCGTCGGTGGCGATCGTCGGGAGCAGGAACGTCCAAGCCTCATCGACTCGCTGCCGTAGGTCGTGGCGATCCGCCACGACGTCGCAGATCTGCCGGTGGCCGGCTATCAGCGCGACGATCTGCCGAGCGACCAGTGCGGGGTCGATCCCTTCCCGGAGCAGGCCGGCTTGCGCGGCCTGGGCCAACAAAGCCGAAGCGTCGCGCTCGCTGCAGCCATAGTGCCCGCCGGAGTCTTGGGTGCACCTCGGCAGGTCGTTGAGCAACCGCGTACCACCACGGGCGATCGGATCTTCGATCAGACGTTTGATCACCTCGTCGACCAGTGTCAACAGCGCCGAAAGCGGGTCAAGCCCGCGACGGCTGACCTGTCCACGAACGTCTCGCCATCGCTGTACCATCTCGGCGATAACCGCCCGCGCAAGCGCCTCCTTAGAGGCGAAGTGAAAATACAGCGCCCCCTTGGTCCCACCGCTGTCGGCCAGGACGCTGTCCAAAGAGGTGGCGTGGTAGCCGTTGCGAGCGAAATGCTCGGCAGCAGCGGACAGGATCGCCAGCCGAGTCGCCCGGGCCCGCGGCTGCAGCGCGCCCCGACCTACGCTGTCGCTGTCGCCGGCTCCGGGTCTTCGCGGACCGGTGCTGGACATGACGCTGTGAAAGCTACCCGCCTCAACCGCTCTAGGCTGCATTTAGTTTCTAGGTGGCGACGCAAACACACCCACTGGTATGTTTCATTGGGTGATCCTGCCTCCGTCTTGAGCAACACACGGTAGAAATTGGCACGTGTGGGGGTCCCGCGGGGGGTGTGGTTGCCTGGGGCGGTCGTGATGACTGCCCCAGGCAACCACGAATAACTCGGTCCGGGTGTGCAACACGACGGCGAGCTCATCGAGGCCCCGCACGTCCGCTGCGCGAGTCCGCAACGGGAACTGGTGGCACATCGCGATGGCAAGGTGTCCGGCGCCTGAGGATCTCTCGTCCCCGGCCGCTGGTGTAGGCCGACATGCCGGGTGTGCAGACGAAGGCGTCCCCGGCAACCTGGACGAGGTCGAGCGCAACGAGCACGTCGAGGGCACCCGCGAGCGCGGAGAAGGCCCACACCGACGCGCCCAGCTCAAAGATCCTTTGGCGCTCCCGGGCACCCGAGAGTCGGATCCCTGCGTCCCCCGCGCGGCCGGACGGTTGGAAGTCCGGGCAATGGTCGGCTTGCCCGCCGCGTCCTGCATCCATAACCACAAAGCTAAGACGCCGCGGAGCGGTTCCCGAATGCCGTCCGATTGTCGATTCACACCCAGCCTTGTGGTTCTGCCAAGCTCGGCATACATCTTGTTGAGACCTCGGACAATTAGCTTACCACTTGACACGGCACGGCTGTCGATGTCGGGTGGCAGGTTCGTCCTCGTGAAGCGGTACCAGGCAGAGGCCATGGCCGCGGCGCTTATTTATGTCGACGGGAGGGCGTCGCATTATAGGGCGCGAGGTTCGAACGCCTGCTTGATTCGATTGAGGTCGTCAAGAATCCCGCAATACAGATACCTGCGAGCTTGACGAAATCAGGAAAATGACCGTGAAGCATCGCATACGCGCCCCCCTCACCAGCTCGACGTGGAAGTCATCTTCTGCGACACGACCCGGGTACTCGCCAGCACGTCCCCTGCAACCAGGACGTTGTGGGAAGGGCTGACCCTGACCTACCGAGTCGCCAAGGAGTCACACTACGGTGGCGCGGCTACGTCACCGCTCGTTGTCGAACACCCAGATTGCGGGTTTCCTACCCTGCGGTATTTGGAACCTGCTCCAGACAACATCGACTACCTCAACCGGTCAATGGTGGAATTCCACGACGTGCCGGCCGAGTACGTCGCCGAGATCGAACAGACGCTGCGAGATGCGCTGCACGACCCGCACCACTGCTACGCGCACTCCTGGCAGGCAGGCGACGTTGTCGTTGCGGACAACTACACGCTGCTACACGGCAGGGAGCCCTACGCCAGCAGGTGCGGACGCCACCTGCGGCGCGTCCACATCCTCGATGACCTACGGCTGATGAATCTCGCATTGCGTTGATCATCGCGATAACAGAACAACTCTTAAGGAGAAAGAAATGATCGAGGACGTCGATGGCGACGCCCGGGGACCGGATTCCGGCGACTCAGCCACCAGGCTTTCTAGAGTCCGCTCCGTGCAGCGGCGATCCAACGGGTATGTCGTGCTTGACAGCACCTGGGCCCGTCGCCTCGGGGTCCGACGCTCGGAGGGTATGTATCGTATCGCCCGCCGGAAGTTGATGGACCGCCTTAAGGAGCGTCAGCAGGTCCCATGCAGGCTCATTCACATTTCGTTGAATTCTACGAGACAGAATCATTCCTCGTGGACTCCGTGCGGGATTTCCTCGCGCCAGGCCTCTTCGCCGACGATGCTGCCATCGTGGTAGCCACTGACGCCCACCGGGTTCGTTCGACCGCGCGCTCATGGCAGCCGGCATCGAGTTAGCTGAGGGGCGGCGATGCGGCCGGTACATTGCCCTGGACGTGTCCGCAGCGCTGGCGACGTTCATGGTGGACGGCATGCCAGACGCGGTGCGCTTCAGAACCACCATTGGGCAGCTCGTTTCCCGAGCAGCGGAAAACGAGCACAATGTGAGAATCTACGGCGAGGTGGTCGCGGTGCTGTGGGACGAGGGTAACGTCACCGCTGCCATCGCATTAGAGGACCTCTGGAACGACCTCTCCTCCAGATATCCGTTCTCGCTCTTCTGCGCGTACCCGATGCGCGTTCAGGACAGACGCGAGCACGGAGGGATTTCGGACGATTTGAAGACAGCACTCTAAAGTGTTGTTCCAGAATCAGGGAATTCGACGGGGGATGCTGGCATGGCGGATGGCTCGCCGCAGTGACACGCCGAGTAAGACGAGCACCATCACGGGCAGGAACCACCAGGCGGGTACCCGGGCGGCGGCCAGGCCGGCGGTGACTGCCAGCGCCGCCACGACGCCCGCCGCGACCCGCCAGTCATCCCCGACGATGAAATCCCACCAGAACGCGCCGAAGCCGCGCAGCCAGCGGCCCAGCGCACCCATCAGGTCACCTCCATCGGTTCGGTCACCGGCGGCGGCCCCGGGATCTGGCGGCCATGAGCCCGGCGCAGCAGCGCGACGAATACCAGCGCGGTAAGCGCGACGACCGCGATGACCCCGAGTAGCGCTGCGTCGCCACCGGGCCAGTGGGCGCCGGCGCCTTCCGCGCCCCAGAAGGTGCCGAAGGAGGTCAGCAGGATTCCCACGGCGAACTTCAGGGTGTTCTCCGGTACCCGGGCCAGCGGGCCCCGCACGGCGATTCCGGCGACGGTGACGACCACGACGGCGACGGCGGCGCCGAGCACGGCCAGCGGGATGCTGCCCTGGTTGGAGCCGAACGTCACCACGATGAACACCACCTCAAGGCCTTCGAGCAGCACGCCCTTAAACGACAGGGTGAACGCGTACCAGTCGTCGACGGCGGCGCGGCGGGTCCGCCCGGCCGCGCGGGCGGCGGCAAGCTCACGAGCGTAGATCGCGTCCTCGTCATGCAACGCCTTGAACCCCGACGCCCGCAGGATCGCCTTGCGCAGCCAACCAAGACCGAAAATGAGCAGCAGACCACCGACGACAAGCCGCAACGCACCCAGTGGGACGAAGGTCAGCGTCGGGCCGAGCGCAGCCACGATCACCCCGAGGGCCAGCAAGCCGGCAGCGACGCCCTGCACCGCCGAGCGCCAGCCCCGGCTGACCCCGACCGCAAGGACGATCGTCAACGCCTCCACCGCCTCGACGGCGCAGGCCAAAAAGACAGCAAGAACGAGCAGCACGTCGCGCATCCGCGTCTGCCTTTCCCTGCGGCGCCGCCGCGGTGGAATCTAACAGCGGTCATGATTACAGTCGAACGTATGCCGTAACGCAGCGCCGGGTCGCGGGAGAGTAGGTGGTGGTTGAGTTAGTGCTGGTGCGCCATGGGGAAGCGGCGTGGAGCCGTACCGGCCAGCACACCAGTGTCAGCGATATCCCCTTGACCGTCGCCCGGTCGGTGCGTTGGTCGGGTTCGCGGCGTAACAGGCAACGTCAGCTCGTAACCGGTCAGATATCGACGAAGTCGAGCGGCACCATCACGCGCAGGGCCTCGGCGGCGAGTGACAGCTGGATGGGGGTGCTGCCACGGACTTCGCCATCGACGTCCAGGAGTTGTGGAGGGTCGGCCTCCAACCAGAAGTCCCTGCCGGTGAGAAAGGGACGGTCTGCGATCTGCCGGCGGTGGCCGGTGAGGGCGTGCCGCAGCGTCGCGGTGACCAGACGCATCCGGCTGTGCGTGCCGAGCCGGTAGACCACGAGCAGCCGGTCGTCGATGCTCGCATCGCCCGCGATCTCGCGACCCGCGTGGAAGCGGCCGTTGGCGATGTTGAGCTGGTGGGTCCGCACCTCGTACCGGTCATCTCCGGTGGTGAGGCAGGCCCGAAACGGTGCGTGTCCGGGCAGGACGCGCAGAGCGGTCAGCGGGTAGGCGGTTCGCCCCAAGACCCGTTTGAGGGCCGGTTTGACGCGTTTCGCGACCTCCACCGACACCCCCAGGCTGGTGAGGTTGGTGAACAAACGCTGGCCGCACCGACCGAGATCGACGTCGGCCACCTTGCCGTGGGCCAGAGTCCGCACAGCCGCGTCGAGACCGAGCGGTATACCCAGGCTGCGGGCGAAGTTGTTGGTCGTGCCGAGTGGCAGGACACCCAGGCAGCGGTCGCGATAAGCGAGATGGTTGGCGGCCTCGCTCAGGGTGCCGTCTCCGCCGCCGACCACGACCAGGTCGGCTCCTGTGGTCACGGCCGCGCTCAGCGCATCACCCAGGCGCCCCGGGACGGTGACGGCCATCGCCTGCACCATCTGAAACCCTTCGGCGCGCAGCAGGCGGCACGCCCGCGCGTACAACCGACGCCCGCGCCTGGACCGGGCGTTGACCACCAGCGTTACCGTCGGACGGTCGCGAATGTCAGCACACAGTTCCGATTTCGTACGTACGGCGGGGGGCTGTCCGGGATCGGGCGAGGCCGTCATCGGTCGCACGGCCGGATCAACAGCGCGGTCATGCATCAGCTCCCACATCGTCATGTTACGGCGCAAGAACAGCGTACAAATCGGTCGTTCCCTGTGCACCCCATGGTCGCCCAGTGTTCAGCTATGGCTATTACCGTCCCGACGCACCTGGTTTCATTCAACGGGTGTCCACTTGGAGGTAGGCATGACGCGCTGGCGTCGGATGGTGCTGAGCCCGGCCACGGCGGCCGTCGTGGCTGTCGGGGCGTTGACCACCACGGCATCGGCGCAACCGGATAAGGCGAACGGGCCGGAAAACGCGAATGAGCATGCCTTCACGTTCGCTGTAATCGGCGATATCCCGTATGGGGACGCGCAGATCGCCCGCTTCCCAGCGGTGGTCGACGAGATCAACGCCGATCCGGCGGTTCCGCTCGTCGACCACCTGGGTGACATCAAGAGCGGCTCCTCGGTGTGCAGCGACGACTATTTCGCGACGATCAAGAGACAGTTCGATCGGTTCGTCGATCCGCTGGTCTACACCCCCGGTGACAACGAGTGGACCGACTGCCACCGGCCCAATAACGGCTCTTACAACCCGCTGGAGCGGCTCGCGGCCGTGCGCAGGATCTTCTTCCCACACCCCGGAAAGACCCTCGGCCAGCACAGCGTCAAGGTTCGGACCCAGGCCGACCGGGGCTTCGTGGAGAACGTGTCCTACCGCCGCGCGGACGTCGGGTTCGCCGCCCTGCACATCGTCGGCAGCAACAACAGCCTGCTGCCCTGGACCGGCCATACCGCGCCTGCCCCGGAGCAGCTGGCCGAGGTCCAACAGCGCACCGCGGCCACGCTGTGCCTGATCGACCAGATCTTCGACCAGGCCACAAAGGACAAGCAGCGAGCCGTGGTCCTGCTCACCCAGGCTGACATGTTCGACCCGACCGTGCCCAATCCCCCGTTCGCCGACCACTCCGGCTTCCAGCCAATCGTGCGGGAGATCGCCAAGCGGTCCGCGGCCTTCGGCAAGCCGGTGTACCTGTTCAACGGTATAGTCACATCTTCAATTCCGACGCTCCGCTGGCGCCCGGCTCGACCTGGCTGAACTTCTACGACGTGCCCACCCCGGCACCGAATCTGACGCGGATCACCGTCGACGGTTCCACCAAAGTGGACAACTACCTGCGGGTCACCATCAACCCGTCCGGACCGCGGGTCCTGACCTGGGTCAAGGTGCCCTTCACCACACCCTGAGCACCGGGTTCAGCGGGCTGGCACGTCGCGAGAAGGCCTGCGCAGGACAACCAGGGTGACGGCCAGCAGGGCAATCCCGCACAGCAGCATCGCCAGCGGCACACCCAGCGAGTCGGCGAAGAAGTGCCCCACTGTCCAGGGCAGGTAACCGAAGCCGCCGGCGAGACCGACGACGGTCAGCGGCGTCCGAACGGTTGCGACCCCCACCGCTACGAACACAGCCGCTGCGGCCAGGCCGAGCAGGGGGGCGGCGTCGGGCCAGTCGTCCATGGTGATTCCCGCGCCGGCGAGGACCGCGACACCGCCGCCGACCAGCGCCAGCACCGGCGGGGGCAGCACTGCCAGCCAACCCGCGACCACCCATGCGGCTCCTACCGCAGCGACCGCCAGGCCGACCGCAGCTGGCCCACCAGCAGTACCCGCGGCACCACCGGCGGTGGCGGCGAGCACCCCGGCGAGGCAGGCGAGGTGCTGCGCCGGCCGGTCCCGCAGCCGCCACAGCAGCCCCGCGTGAATAGCCGCCGCTGCGCCTGCCGACAGCCATACGGTGGACGACCCGGCGTGGGCGACGTCCTGGGCGACCTGACCGGCGAGTGCTGCCACCGCCGCCGAGGAAGCGAACCACAGCGCGCCGCGCAGCCTGATCAGCGCGGACGCCGACCCGTCATCGATCCGCGCCCCCACCAGCCAGGTGGCGACAGCGACGACGGCGAACAGCCCGAGCCGCCCGGCAGTGGGCACGTCGCGCCAGTACTGGATGGCGAGCGTCACCGCCCCCGACAGCGCGAGCAACCCGCCGAGGTAGCCCAGCGCCTCAGTCACCGGCAGGCGGCGATCGTCGTCTGAGGCCTTCCCCCGGGTTCGCTCGGCGGCGAGCACAGCCTGCGCTTGATCGGCGTTGAGGATCTGGGCTTCGACGGCGCGCTGCAGGGCCCCGGCGAGTTCATCGGGACGGCGGTCGCGCTGCGAAGTCATACCGAGCTCCTCATCCGCTCGACAGCAACACGCGGCCGATGAGCAAGACGCCACTCGCGGCACCCACCGCTAGCACCGCGCGTCGGGTCCAGCCGTTGTCGAGCAACCGGCGCGCCGGACCGGAGAGCGCGAACCCGATCAGCAGGAAAGGCGTGAGCAGCACGGTAGTCGTCAACGACTCGCCGGTGACCTGACCCGCGACGGCCAGCGCGATGATCGACATCACCGATCCCAGGACGAAGTAGCCGCCGATCGTGCCACGCACTCGTGGGCCTGCCGCGTCCTGGTACAGCAACGCGATGGGCGGCCCGCCGATCGACGCTGCGGTACCACCAGCCCCGCTGGCGAGCCCAGCCAGCATCAGCGAGGCTGGTCGGGGACGTGGGCGCCAGCCCAGTAACGAGAGCCCCACGCAGGCGAGCACGCTGAACCCGACCATGAGGCTGAAGACCCGTTGCGACAGCGCCACCACGGCGAGCACGCCGAGTCCCGTGCCGGGCAGCCGGCCCAGCATCGCCCAGCCGATTTCGGGCCAGTCGGCGTGCCGCCCGTCCCGGATCACCGCGAGCACGGCGTGCCCGGAGGTCAGCAAGATCAATGGTATTGGCACGAGCCTGGGGTCGACCAACGCCAGCAATGGCGCCGCCACCAGCGCCATCCCGTAGCCCACCGCACCCTGCACCAGCGCACTCAACGCGATCACCAGACCGGCCGCGATGATCATCACATCACTCGTTCTCGATTAGCGCGAAGCACGCGTTGCACCCAGTATGAGTGACGTGCTCACCATCACCTTGAACAACAACGTACAGATCCCCCAGCTCGGCTTCGGCGTGTTCCAGGTGGCGCCGCAGGATGCCGAGCGGGTGGTGTCTACCGCGCTGGAGACCGGGTACCGCAGCATCGACACCGCGGCGGCCTACCAGAATGAGGAGGGCGTGGGACGGGCGGTCGCGTCCTGCGGGTTGGCCCGCGAGGACGTCTTCGTGACCACCAAGCTGTGGAACTCCGATCACGGCTACGACCAGGCGCTGCGGGCTTTCGACGCCAGCGCGGGGCGGCTGGGCCTGGATACCGTGGACCTTTACCTCATCCACTGGCCGGTGCCCACCGCCGACCGGTACGTCGAGACCTGGAAGGCACTGGAGAAGCTGGCCGCGGACGGGCGGGTGCGAGCGATTGGAGTGTCCAACTTCACCGTCGAGCACCTGCGTCGGCTGTTCGCCGAGACCGGCACGGTGCCCGCCGTCAATCAGGTTGAGCTGCATCCACACTTCCAGCAGACCGAACTGCGCGCGGAGCACACCGAGCACGGGATCGCCACCGAGGCGTGGAGCCCGCTGGGCCAGGGCGCAGCGCTGTCCGACGCCACCATCACCCGGCTGGCCAAGCGGCACGGCGTGACCCCGGCGCAGGTGGTGCTGCGCTGGCACCTGCAGGTCGGGAACATCGTGATCCCCAAGTCGGTGACCCCAGCGCGGATCCAAGAGAACTTCGACGTCGTCACCTTCGACCTATCCGCCGAAGACCTCACCGCAATCGCAGATCTCGAAACCGGCCGCCGCATCGGCCCCGACCCGGCCACCTTCGACATGCGCTGACGCGCGCGCGTCAGGTCAGGATGGAGGTGATGGCGGCGAGGAGAGTGGTGAGGGGACGGGTTTCGGCGTTGTGGCCCATGAGACCGATTCGCCAACCTGTGCCCGCTAGTGGACCTAGTCCGCCGCCGACCTCGATGCCGAAGTCCTCCCGTAATGCCTTGCGAGCTGCGGCGTCGGACACGCCGTCAGGCAGCCGGGCGGCGGTGAGCTGCGGTAACCGGTGGCCTTGCTCGGCGAACAGTTCGAAACCGAGCTCCGGCAGGGCCGCCTGGAGGCGTTCACCGACCCGGGCGTGGCGCTCCCACACCGCTGGCAGACCCTCACCCAGCAACCGGCCCAGTCCGGCATGCACCGAAGAGATCAGCGTGGAACTCGCGGTGTGGTGGTAGCGAGGGGGATCGCCCTGGTAGTAGTCATCCAGCAGGCTCAAGTCCTGATAAAACGAGCAGACCGGCCGTTCCCGGTCCCGGATCCGCTGCACCGCTCGCTCCGACAGGGTCACCGGCGCGATTCCCGAGGGTGCACCCAGGCACTTCTGGGTCGCGGAGTAGCAGGCGTCGACGCCCCAGGCGTCAACTTCGACCGGGATCCCACCCAGCGAGGTGACAGCGTCCATCAGGAGCAACGTGTCGGTGTCCTGGAGCTCGCGCAACGGGGCGATCTGGTTGCGCACCCCGGTGGAGGTCTCGGCGTGCACCACCGCGACGAGCCGCGCCTGCGGCGCCTGACGCTGGGCGTCGAGCAGCCGCTCAGGATCCAGGACCCGCCCCCAGGGGACGTGCACAGCGTGCACCTGCGCACCTACCCGGCGAGCCACCTCGCACAACCGCTCGCCGAAGTAGCCGTTCACCCCGACGATGGCCAGCTCACCCGGCTGAAGCAAGCTGGCCAGGCACGCTTCCATGCCCGCCGATCCGGTGCCGCTCACCGGCAGGGTGAGGCGATTGCGGGTGCCGAAGACGGTCCGCATTCGTTGCGCAGCATCGGCGACCAGGGTCAAGAACTCGGGGTCCAGGTGCCCGAGCACCGGCCGGCTCAACGCCTCGATGGCCTCCGGGTAGGGATTGGACGGTCCAGGTCCGAGGAGCAGCCGATCAGAGTGCACGGACTGATCTTGCCACGCCTGTCGTACTGTCGCTCGCCATGGACAGCCTGGGCAACGTGCAACAGTGGCCGGTCGACGCGGTGGCCGCCACGGTGGTGAACGCCTTCGGTGTGGTGGTAGGCAGCCACGGCCCGCAGGACCATCGGTTCCCGCTCGCCTCGGTGACCAAGCTGCTCACCAGCTACGCGGTGTTGCTGGCAGTGCAGGAGGGCGCGCTGGACTGGCACCACCCCGCCGGGCCGCCGGAAGCCACCGTGCGCCACCTCATCTCACACACCTCCGGGCTGGAATACGACACGCCGCAGGTCTCGGCAGCGCCGGGAACCAAGCGGATCTACTCCAACACCGGGTTCGTGGCGCTCGCCGACGCGGTGGCGTCGTCATCCGGTATTGCCTTTGCCGATTACCTGACCGAAGCGGTGTTCCAGCCGCTGGGGATGTCCTCGACGCAGCTGGCAGGTTCCGCCGCGGCCGGCGCCGTGTCGACCTGCGCGGACCTGGCGCGGTTCGCCGCGGAGCTGCAAGCGCCCACGCTGCTGGCACCGGAGCTCCTGAATGAGGCGACCCAGGTGGCCTACCCGGGCCTGGATGGGATCGTGCCCGGCTTCGGCATGCAGCGTCCCAACGACTGGGGACTGGGCCTCGAGCTGCGAGATCACAAAAGTCCGCACTGGACGGGGACCCGCAACTCGCCGGAGACCTTCGGGCACTTCGGGCAGTCCGGCACATTCCTGTGGGTGGACCCGGTAGCCGGCGCCGCGTGCATCGCACTCACCACCCGCGACTTCGGCCAGTGGTCCCGCGACGCGTGGCCCCCGTTCTCTGACGCCGTCCTCGCCGAGCTCGCTACCCGCTGAGCAGGACCAGCAGGACCCTGAAGGTCCCGAACTCCACAGGAGAGCTGTTTGGGCATCCGCGGGCGACTCTGCTGTGGAGTTCGGGAACTGTGGAGCGGTCCTTGCGGAGGTCGGGACTACGGCTGCAGGAGCTGGAAGTGGGTGCCCTGGTCGTCGATGCACTCGGCGATGCGGCCGTAGGGCTGCTGTTGTGGCTCACCGGCCTGGCCGCCGTGGTCGCGAACGGCGGCCACGGCCGCTGCTAGGTCATCGACCTGGTATACCGGCTCGATCCCCGGCGCTCCCGCGCCACCGTGCATCCCGGCCGGTGGGTAGGTGCCCTCGATGTGCCAGCCATCCTCGACCCGGCCAGGAAGGAACGTCCAGCCCAGCACCGCGCCGTAGAACGCCTGGGCCCGGCCGGTGTCGGCGACGGCGTGGGTGAGGTAGGCGAGATCGCTGTGCCGGGCGGTGGGCGCCGCGGCGGGTGACGAGGCGATCATCCAGCGGTGCCCGAACGGGTCGACGACGACGGCGTTGCGACCGTATTCGTGATCGGCGGCCGCGCGCTCCAGCCGTGCCCCCGCCTCAACGGCGTCGCGCACGGTGGCATCGACAGCGTCCGGTTCGGGCACCCGCAGGTACAGGGACTGGCTGGGACCGCCGCGGGTCCGCGGTGACAGCAGGTCGATCTCGGCGAACTCGTCGGCCAACATGAGGACCGAATCGCCGATGGCCAGCTCGGCGTGCCCGATCCGGCCGTCGGCCATCACGATCGGCTCACCGCGGCGTCGGGCACCGAATGCCTGTGCTTGTGCCGGGCGACCCGATCAGCCAGCCGGTGGTGATCGGCGGTGTGGGCTGCTTGCGGGCCGCGGTGACCGCCGCGAGGAACGTCTCCGCGGTGAGGTCCTGGGCGACCGTGCGGTCCCGGCAGCGGGACAGCAGGTACCCGTGGACCTGGGGCAACGCGGTGTCATAGATGTCCAGCAACCCCATCGCCGGGTCCGGCCGCACCCGTGGTTGCTCGCTCACACACTCATCGTCGTCTCGAAACCGGGTTCTCCGACGTGGTAGCCCTCGAATTTCTGGCCTCGACGGCCGGCGTGGCGCATACTCGCTGGTATGGCGGAGTTCCGGATGAAATACGGCGCGCTGTTCACCTCGCGTCGGGTCCGCGCTTCGGCGACGGTCAGCGTCTCGGTGGTCATCGAATCTGCGCAACAACGACTGCGCGCTGAGGCCGAACACCGCTGCGCCGCGGAGCCCGACGATCGCCCTGAGCTTCGTGCCCAGTGGCGTGCCCTCCCGAAGTCAATCCGACCGGACGAATGGGTCACCGAGACCGGCGTCAAGCATGTGCCCGATTCCCTGCTGATTGCCGAAACGCAGCGACGCTCGGAGGGCTACTACCCCTGCGGCTCGTGAGGTCGCGCGGCTGGGCGGGCACTCCGCAGCGAAGACTTACAGACCTCATCGATCTCGGCAATCAAGGCCATTTTTTCTTCCTGAATCAGAAACGAGGCTCGGACACCGTTTCGGGCGAGGTCAGCCGGCGTGAGCCCCAGTCCGTACGCGACGCGGTACTCATTCGTGAGGTCGGTGCCGAACATCGGCGGATCATCGGAGTTGAGGGTAACCATCAGCCCGGCATCAAGCAGCGCCGGAAGCGGGTGCGGCCGGTCCCGGGGAACGGCACCGGTACGCCAATTCGACGTTGGGCACACGTCTAATGGCAACTGAGTGTCGCGCAGGTAGTCGACCAGCGCTGGGGCGTCCAGGCAGCGGATTCCGTGGCCGATGCGTTCGGCGCCGAGCCGGTGAATGGCCGACCAGATACGGTCCGGGCCGTGGGTCTCGCCAGCGTGCGGCACGCTGTGCAAGCCGGCGGCGCGGGCCCGGCCGAAGACCGCCGCGAACGGGTCTCGGTCTACCTCGATACCCCCGACGTTGAAGCCAATGACGCTGTCCAGACCGGTCTCGAGGACTGCGTCGAGGGTTTGCTCCCCGCAGGCAGCCCCATAGTGGCCGGGAAAGTCAGCCAGCCACCGCAGCCGGATCCCCCATTGACGTTCGGCGGCTTGGCGGCCGCGCTCGAGGCCGCCGAACAGGTGCTCCGCTGGTATTCCGCGGTCGAGGTGCAGCCAGGGGGTGACGATCACTTCGGCGTAGCGGACGTTCTGTGCGGCAAGTGCCGCTGCGGTCGACTCGACCAGTAACGCGAAGTCCTCCATGTCGCGCAGCGTCTGAACAGCGGCCAGGTAAACGTCGATGAAGTGCGGGAAATCGCGGAACTCGTACCATTCGCGCACCGCCTCCAGCGATGCCGGCAATCCCATTACGCTATTCTTCGCGGCCAGCTCCAGCAGCAACGCCGGCTGCATCGACCCCTCGAGGTGAACGTGAAGCTCGACTTTGGGCAACGCCGCGATCAACTCATCAACCGACGCCGGCACCACCGGCTCGAACACCGACACCTGCGATGAACCTCCGATCAGGGCAGCCGCCGAGCCAGCGAGATCGCGTCGGTCGGGGCGTGCACTTTGGCGTCATTGTCGAAATGGACGAATACCTCCCGCAGGTGCACCGGCGCCGGCGCAGCAATCGTGTGATCGGTGCGCGGACTCTCGCCAGCTTGCCAGCCACGGATCCGCTCGGCCCAGACGTCCAGCGCCTCGTCGGTGTAACCGCTGACGTAGAGCTCTGCGTCGCCGTGCAGCCGGACGTAGACGAAATCCGCGGTGACGTCCTCGAGGTAAGGCCAGGTGCCGGCGGTGTCTGCTACCACCAGGGCGACGCCGTGCAGGCGGAGCAGTTCGATCAGCGCCGGGTCGCGGTAGCTGGGATGGCGCACCTCCAGCGCGTGGCGCAGCGGCCGGTCGACGTCGGCGCTGGTCCAGGCGCGGCCCTCGAGCCGCTCGTCGTGCTGCTGCGCGAGCGCCGCAGCCTCCGCGGTGCTGCGCGGCAGTAGGTCGAAAAACCTGGCCAGCCGGGCGGCGTCGAACGGCAGACTGGGCGGTAACTGCCACAGCAGCGGGCCGAGCTTGGCGCCCAACGCGAGCACCCCAGAGGCGAAGAAATTCGCCAACGGCGTGTGGACGTCGCGCAGCTTTTTCATATGCGTGATGAAGCGGCCGCCCTTTACCGCGAAAACAAAGTTCTCCGGGGTTGCCGCGGCCCAGGATTGGTAGCTGGACGGCCGCTGCAACGAGTAGAACGAACCGTTGATCTCGACGGAATTCACCAGCCGGGACAGGTATGCCAGCTCCCGGCGGTGCGGCAACCCGGGCGGATAGAATATGCCCCGCCACGGCGGGTACACCCACCCCGAGGTTCCCACCCGAACGGCGCCGTGCACCGCTACCTACTCACGAGCAGACTGCACCTTCGGCGGCGGAGCCGACGAGGCGGGCGTACTTGGCCAGCACGCCGCGCAGCACGCGTTGGGGGGCCTTCCACTCCTGCCGTCGCCGCGCCAGCTCCCCGGCGTCGATCTGCAGGTTCAGCTCGCGGCGGTCCATGTCCAGCACGATCGGATCACCGTCGCGGACCAGCGCGATCGGGCCGCCGTGCGCCGCTTCAGGGGCCACGTGGCCGACGCACAGCCCGGTGGTGCCGCCGGAAAAGCGGCCGTCGGTGAGCAGCAGCACGTCCTTGCCCAACCCGGCGCCCTTGATCGCGCCGGTGACCGCGAGCATCTCGCGCATCCCCGGCCCCCCCTGCGGGCCCTCGTACCGGATCACCACGACGTCGCTGGGGGCCAGATCCCCGACGGCGTCCATCGCGGCCTGCTCGCCATCAAAAACTCGAGCGCGTCCCTCAAAGCGCGTCGAGTCGAAACCTGCGCTCTTCACCACCGCACCATCAGGGGCCAGTGAGCCGCGCAGGATGGTGATCCCCCCAGTGGGATGGATCGGGTCAGCCAGTCGATGCAGGATCTTGCCGTCGAGGTCGGGCGGGTCCAGTTCGGTGAGATTCTCAGCGACGGTGCGCCCGGTAACCGTGAGGCAGCCGCCGTGCAACAGCCCCGCGTCCAGCAGCGCCTTCATCACCACCGGCACACCGCCGACCTGGTCCACCGAGGCCATCACGTGCGCCCCGAAGGGCTTGACGTCGGCCAGGTGCGGCACCTTGTCACCCACCCGGTTGAAGTCGTCGAGCTCCAGCGGGACCCCCGCCTCGTGGGCGATGGCGAGCAGGTGCAGCACCGCGTTGGTCGAGCCGCCGAAGGCCATCACCACCGCGATCGCGTTCTCGAACGCCTCGCGGGTAAGGATCTGCCGTGCCGTGATCCCACCCTTGATGAGCTCCACCACCGCGCTGCCGCTGGCCCGGGCGAAACCGTCACGACGCCGATCCACCGCGGGCGGGCTCGCCGAGCCGGGTAGCGACATACCCAGCGCCTCGGCCGCGCAGGCCATCGTGTTGGCGGTGAACATGCCAGCGCATGCCCCCTCACCGGGGCAGAATGCGCGCTCGATCGCATCGACGTCCGCTCGGCTGATCAGACCGCGCGCACAGGCCCCCACCGCCTCGAAGGCGTCGACGATGTTGACTTCCCGGTCACCTACCCGGCCGGGTAGGGCCGTGCCCGCGTAGAGGAACACCGCCGCCACGTCGAGCCGGGCGGCGGCCATCAGCATCCCGGGCAGGCTCTTGTCGCAACCGGCCAGCAGCACCGTCCCGTCCAGCCGCTCGGCCTCCATCACGCACTCCACCGAGTCGGCGATGATCTCGCGAGAGACCAGCGAGTAGTGCATCCCGACGTGACCCATGGAGATGCCGTCGGAAACGGAGATCGTGCCGAACTCCATCGGATACCCCCCGGCGGCGTGCACACCCTCCTTGCTGGCCTCGGCCAGCCGAGCCAGGGACAGGTTGCAGGGGGTGATCTCGTTCCACGACGAGGCGACACCGATCTGGGGCTTGCTAAAGTCATCGGTGCGCATGCCGACGGCGCGCAACATGCCCCGCGCTCCAGCGCGCTCCAGGCCGTCGGTGACGTCGCGGCTGCGGGGTTTGAGGTCTGGCGTGTCCATGCTGTCCTCCTGCTGCGCTCTATCGGATCCCTGATGGATCATGTCACGATGCCTCGTCGCAGGGTTGGCATTTCCTCGGCAACGCCCAGAGCAGCCGCACAGAGCAGCCTGGTCCGATCAGTGAGGGGACCCGTCATGTCGGTCGACGCCGTGGGGCTGTCGAGCACCGCGGGCTCGGTGATGACACGCTGCTGAAGAAGGGCGAGGTCGGGGTGATGTTTCCGCGTTCCGGTGGGCTGGCCCGCTACCCGCACTATGCCTTCGGTTCGTTCACCAGCTTCACGATGGGCTGGATCAGGTGGTTGGCGACGGTATCGGTGGCGCCGGTCGAGGTGCAGGCGGTGACCCAGTACGCCACCAACTACCTGTCGTGGTTGCAGCATTTCAGCCCACCCACTTCACCGGCTTCGGGGGGTTCGCGCCGTTCGGCTTGCAGGGGGTCTTCGAGGCGATTCCCATGGCGTCGATCGCGTTCGCGTTCTTCGGGTTCCGCCAGGGCATCGAGCTGGCCGGCGAGACGAGCAACCCGGGCCGCAACATTCCGCGGGCGGCTGGGCCTCGCTCGGTGACCACATCATTCCCGGCACGAGCGCGACCGCGTCGGGCAGCTTCGGTCCGCTCGCCGCGACCGCCACCCGTGCTCGGTGTCGGCTGGCTCGCCGTCCTGCTCTACGTCGACGCGATCATCTCCCCCGGTGACACCGGGCTGATCTACACAGGGGTCAGCGCGCGGCTGTCCTACGGGATGGGCCGCAACCGCAACGCTCCAGCGGCGCTGGCCAAGGTGAACAACAACGGGGTGCCGTGGCTGAGCCTGCTGCTGGCGTTCGTGATCGGCTGCCTGTTCTTCCTGCCCTTTCCCGGCTGGCAACAGCTCGTGGAGTTCGTCACCAACACCACGGTGCTGTCCTTCGGCATGGGACCGTTGGTGCTGATCGTCATGCGCAGCCAGCTTCCCGACACTGCTCGCCCGTTCCGCCTCAAAGGCGCCTGGGTGATCGCCTTCCTGGCACTGTGGTCGTCGAATCTGATCGTCTACTGGACCGGGTGGGACACCAACTGGAAGATGTTCGCGGCCATCCTGATCGGCTTCGTCCTGCTCGGGGCGCAGCGGACCTTCGCAAAGCGCACCACGCCGGCACTTGATCTGCGCCACGATTGGTGGCTGCTGGTCTGGTTCGCCGGCCTGGCCGTCATCAGCTACCTGGGCCCCTATCCGGCAGTGTCCAAGGGGGTGGGCAATCTCGGCGTGACGGCTTTCGGCGTCGGGGTCGGGCTCTGCGCCATGCTCACCGCCATCGTGGTCCGCCGGCGCATGGCGGCAGCCGACTGATGCGGCAACGCGGTGGCCCACGGCTGGGTCAGGACGTCGTGTGCAGCGCGGTAAGGAACTTCTGCGCGATGGGGTTGGCGGGCACTCCGCTGGTCTGTCCGTTCTCGACGAGCACGGCGAAGGCCAAGTCGCCCTGGTAGCCGGTGAACCAGGCGTCGGCCTTGGGGGGTGAGGTGCTGCCGTGCTCGGCGGTGCCGGTCTTGCCGAACACAGCTCCGCCGGGCACGGCCGCCAAATCCGTCGCGGTTCCGCGGGTGACCACGGCGCGCATGAAACTGGACAGGGATCCTAGTGCAGCGCCGCATAAGTT
>QHBY01000259.1 GCA_003244245.1 Pseudonocardiales bacterium | reverse complement strand
TCCCCCCGGCTACTCGGCGGCCATGGGGCACCGGCGCGGCGCGGCCGACGACCTCCTCGCCGAAATTGATGCCGAAGCCGAACAACGCAACCAAGCCGGCGAGCAACGCCAGCAAGGGCACCGGGACGCGCATCCATTGAGTCCGGGACTTTCGAGTGTCAAGCATGACTAGTCCGAGATCTCAGGCGGGATCTCAGCCTGAGATCTCATAGCCGGCTTCGTCGACCGCAGCGCGGACCGCAGCGGCGTCCAACGGCCCACTGCTGGTGACCCGAACCCGGCCGGTGGCCAGATCGACCTGCACCTCGGTGACGCCATCGATCCCACCGACCTCCTGCGTCACCGCCGAGACACAGTGCTCGCAAACCATCCCCGCGATGATGTACTCGCCGACGGTGGCGGTGTCCCCCATGTCCATAACCACCTCAACGCGTCAGCTGCGGCATCGACCACGCAGGTGGCCGTGTGTTCTTCGAGCAGAGCCAGTGTGAAGGATTGCAGTGCTTTGGTGGCAGCCGCGATTGGGTCAGGGCATGCTAGTTCGGAACCAGTACCACCCAAACCGGGCCGGACGCGAAGGTCAGCGGCGATCCATCCGCCAGGGTAAAAGTGGTGATCGCGTCGGGGGCCGGGCGCGACCAGTTCCCGGTGAACGCCAGCCCGTCGCGGAGTACGACCGCATCACCGGAGCCCACGGTCGCCGCGAACGGCGACGCCGCTCCAGCCGCGTCGTGCACCGCGGTAGCGCGCACTGACACCCGCTGCAGCACCACAGTCGCCGCACCGGGCCGCGGTCCGGACGCGGAGGTAAGCGGCGCGCCGTCCATAGAAATTACCCACCTGGCATCCGCAGGCACCCACTGCACGCCGATGACCGCCGCCGAGTACCTGATCCCGGTCCCCGGTACTGGACGACCGCCGGGCGCAGGCGGTCCGAATCGGAACCCGATATCTCGCGGTGGCGCGCCGCCTTGGCGTAGCCGGTTGGCGTCGCCGTAGAGGTTGTGCGGCATCGGCCTTCGCCGGTCGCGGTGATAGCCGCCCGCCCGCGCTATGGCCGAAACGTCAAGTATCGGAGCGTGGGCCACCAGCGCACCGACTTCAGCTGCCGCGCCGGAAAACGCGAGCGCTGGGCGGCCGAAATTGGTCAGCAGCTCCACATCGGAGGCTCGCGAGCTGCGTACCGGCCCTACCACGGGCGGGACTCGGGACTGATACACGGCCAGTAGCCGGCTCAGGCCCCCCTCGACGGGCTCGACGTAGACCAGATCTGCCAGCTCGAGTCCGCTTTGCGGGCGGGCCACAGAGGCATTGTCGATCTTCACGCAGAGTACGGGCGCGTCGAGGTCGGTGGGCAGGCCGGTGAATGGCGAGACCGGGGGTGGGCTGGGCGCGATGGGCGCCAAGCTGGGCACCTGGTCGGCGGGGACCACGCTCGGCGCAATCGTTCCGGGCCCGCCCGAGCCGGACAGAAGCTGCGAGGCAGGCAAGGCGACCGCCGCGGACGGAGTCACGGATGCATTGGTGGAGCTGGACAGCAGACTGGCAGGCAGCGCGTACACCACCAGCAGCAGGGCCAGCACTCGCCGCGCCTGCCCCCGTCTGCTCACGACCACCACCCCCCTCGCGGAGCGCATCATGCACTCTGGGTGACACTTCATACCAGCGGTGCTCGGTGCACGGGAAATCCTGGCCCAACATACAAGCGTAGTACCCAGCCATTTGGCGGTACCACGTGGCTGAGGGTGACGAAATATCCGCTGGTTGTAGCACTCCGCTCGGAGGATGACAAAGAGTCGCGGGCCGATTACCCTGGGGGAAGATCGCTCAACGTCACTACCGGGGGAACCTAGTGAGTATGAGCCACGGGTTGCAAGGCGTCGAACCGAGGCGCGGCCTGATGGCTCTGCACCCGTGGCAGTGGAAGCTGTGGCGCGAGCGGAAGGTTGTCATCGCCTACGTCCTCACCGTGGACATCGTGGCGCTGGCACTGGCCGCCGGGATCATCATGACGACACCGATTCGCTCTGGCGATCTGTTGCGCTTCGGGCTGCTGGCCGCGGGGGCGGTCGTCCACCGGGAGGCGGTTCGCCGGATCGAGAGCCTGCGTGAGCGGACGACGGGCCAGGGTCTGCTGACGGATCTCACCTCGTTGTGGATATTCGCGGCGGCGTTGTCAGTCCCCCTACCGCTTGTCTTCGGCCTGACCGGGGTGGTTCACCTGCACTCCTGGTACCGAGGTAGCTCCTTGTACCGCAAGCTGTTCTCCGCCGCGACGATGGTGCTGGCTCCTACCGCTGCCGTCGCGGTCCTGCAGCTGGTCCAGCCCGCTGGATACCCGATCGTTCCGCAAGGGCCGCCGGGTCTCGTCGTCCTGATCGGTGCTGGGACGGTGTTCTGGCTGGTCAATTACGCGTTAGTGGTCGGCGCCATGATCATGTCCGACCCGTTGCAGCCGGCCCGCCAGGTTCTGGGCAACCCGAGTGAGCAGATCGTTGTGGCGGCCGCGCTCGGGCTCGGAGTCGGATTCGCGGTGACGCTGACCTTCGCTCCGTGGCTGATCGCCGTCCTCATGATCACCGTGTTCGCGCTGCACCGTGCACTGCTGCTACCGCACTTCCAGCAGGCGGCACGCACCGACAGCAAGACTGGTCTGCTCACCGTGGGCTTCTGGCGTGAGGCCGCCGGACGGGAGCTTGAACGGGCCCGCCGGCTCGCCGACCCGCTCGGGGTGCTGATGCTGGACCTGGATCATTTCAAGTTGTTCAACGACCGGATGGGTCACCTCGTCGGTGATCAGGTGCTGCGCGCCGTCGCTGACGAGCTCCGCTCCCAAACCAGGCCTTACGACCTGGTCGGGAGGTTCGGGGGCGAGGAGTTCGTGATCCTGCTGCCCGGCGTGGGCACCGCCCAAGTCGAGCACATCGCAGACCGGATCCGGGAACGAATCAGCCAGCTGCGTGTTCTGGTCGACAGTCCGCACGATCGGCCGGCCACCGTAGACGGGATATCGGTGTCGATCGGTGCGGCGGTCCGACCCAATGACGGCGACGAGATCGACGACCTGCTCCTTGCCGCCGACGGCGCGCTGCTGGCCGCCAAAACCGCGGGCCGCGATCGCGTACGCCTCGCCACGCGCTGACCCGCACTTCTCTCTGCCCTGCCTCTCGATGCGCCGATATGGAGACCTATCGGGCTATAGGGTTCGGCGTAGCCCCGATAGGTCGCCACATCGGTCGGCGTGGGAGGCGAGATGAGCGACGGGAACGAGCTCGTTCGGCTAGGCACGGGAGAGTTGGCGGGGCTCGCACGGGCGGTGCGCGCCGGGGTGCACGGCACCCGGGTGACCTACTCCCCCAAAGTGTTCGTGCCGTTGACCATGCTGTGCCGGGATCGCTGCGGCTACTGCACCTTCGCGCACGCTCCCCGGCAGCTGCCATCGCCCTACCTGGAGCTCGACGAGGTGCAGGCGATCGCCTGGCGGGGCGCGGAGCTAGGCTGCCATGAGGCGCTGTTCACTCTCGGTGAGTGCCCCGAACAGCGCTACCCCTGGGCCCGAAGCTGGCTGACCGATCACGGGTACAGGTCCACGGTGGACTACCTGGTTACAGCGTGCCGAGCGGTGCTCGATCAGACCGGGCTGCTCCCGCACGCCAACGCCGGCGCCTTGCACCGCGATGAGCTGGCTGCGCTGCGTACGGTGACCGCCAGCCAGGGGATGATGATCGAATCGTTGCGGCCGGACCTCGCCGCGCATCGTGGCGCCCCGGACAAGCACCCTGACCGGCGATTAGCCACCCTGCATGCGGCGGGTGAGCTGGCGATCCCCTTCACCACCGGGATCCTGGTCGGCATCGGCGAGACCGAGGCCGACCGCGTGGTGGCCCTGCAAGCGATCGCCCAGGCGCACCAGCGGTACGGGCATGTCCAAGAAGTGATCGTGCAGAATTTCCGGCCCAAGGTGGGCACCGCAATGCGCCAGATTGAACCGTGCCCACCGCGGGAGCACCTACGGGCCATCGCGTTGGCTCGGCTGCTGCTGCCGCCGCAGGTGCATGTGCAGGCCCCGCCCAATCTCACCGACGATCCGGCGAGCGTCCTTGCTGCCGGCATCGATGACTGGGGCGGGGTCTCCCCCACCACCGCGGACCACGTCAATCCCGAGCGGCCCTGGCCGGCGCTCGACGAGCTGCGCAGCGCAACAGAGGCGGCGGGTCACACGCTGGCGCCACGCCTGACCGTGTACCCGGAGTACGCCCTGCATCCTGACCGATGGCTGCATGAGACGGTCCGGTTCGGGGTGCTGGACCGCTCCGACGCCGAGGGTCTCGGACGCGACGATCCGGGCGCGGTGTTCCCCGAGTCTGCACCGCGAGCTGTCGACGTGGGCGACGGCGCGGAGGTGGCGCTGGCCGCGCGCCGCTCCACCGCCTGGTACTCCGGCACCGACGTCGCGCCGCCGATGTTGCTGCCCGCGCGGGGGCGGGTGATCGGCGCTGTGCGTGCGGTGCTCGACGGGGTTCGCGCCGGCGGGCTCCCCGGTCTCGAGGAGCTGGTCACGTTGTTGCGGGCCCGTGGCCCCGAGGTCGGTGCCGTTGCCGGGCTGGCCGACGAGCTGCGCGGGAGCGCAGTCGGAGACACCGTCACCTATGTGGCCAATCGCAACATCAACTACACCAACGTGTGCACCTTCCGGTGCCGGTTCTGCGGGTTCTCCAAGGGCAAGCTGTCGTTGAACCTGCGCGGCGCGCCGTATTTGCTGGAGCTACCCGAGATCGTGGCCCGGGTGCTGGAGGCGCAGCGCTGCGGCGCCACCGAGATCTGCCTGCAGGGCGGGATCCATCCCAGCTTCGATGGCGACTACTACGTCACGGTATGTCGGACTATCCATGAGGCGGCCCCCGGAATCCACATTCACGGCTTCACCGCGCTGGAGGTCACCGAAGGCGCCCGGCGGCTGGGCGAGCCGCTCGCTGCCTACCTGACCCGGCTGCGAGAGGCCGGTCTGCGCTCACTGCCCGGTACCGCCGCGGAGATCCTCGACGACGAGGTCCGCGCGGCACTGTGCCCTGACAAGATCAATACTGCCGAGTGGCTGGAGGCGCACCGGGTGGCGCATTCGGTGGGGCTGCGCTCCAATGTCACAATGATGTTCGGGGCCATCGAGCAACCGGTGCACTGGGCCCGTCACCTGCTGAGAGCTCGGGAACTGCAGGCACAGACCGGCGGCTTCACCGAGTTCGTCGGGCTGCCCTTCGTGCACATGGCGACGCCGATGTATCTCAAGCGAGCGGCCCGGCGCGGACCGACCTGGCGAGAGGTTCTGCTGGTGCACGCGGTAGCCCGGATCGCGTTTCACGGGTTGATCGACCACGTGCAGGCATCGTGGGTCAAACTCGGCGCCCCAGGTGCCCGCCAACTGCTACAGGCCGGAGTCGACGACCTGGGCGGCACGCTGATGGACGAGAACATCAGCCGCGCGGCCGGCGCCAGCCACGGGCAGTGCCTGGACGAAGCGGGGTTCCGCGCGATCGTCGAGCCCCTTGGTCGGCCCCTGGCCCAGCGCACCACCCTTTACGAGCCGGTGGGGATCACTCCCCGATAGCTCCAACCAACATCCGGAGCTGGGCGAACAGCTCGTCTCGGCTGGTCACGTCCAATCGCTGCCGCATCCGTGCCACGTGGTGCTCGACGGTCTTGGCCGAGATGAACAGCCGTTCCCCGATCTGGCGGTAGGTCAGTCCGGTCAGGATGAGTTCCGCGACCTCGCGCTCGCGGCTGCTCAGCATGGGCGCGACGGATGGTGCAGCGGCCGGTCGGGAGGCAGCTACCGGCTCGGGCGAATCGTCCGGCGCACCATCTAGCACAGCGCTGGCCGCGCCGGGACCGGTGGCCTGCAGCGCTCGGGCACATCCGAGCAGCGCGACCATGGCCTTGCGGTCGGTGGTGCGGATCGCGGCCTGCCCCACGAGCCGGGAGCCATCGTTGGCCTGCCCGATCGTTTGCAGTCCGCGCGCCGCGGTCTCCACCTCCGTTGGGTCGAACTGTCCGGCCAGCACCTGCATCCAGGCACGTCCGGCGGCAGCGAGCACAGCGGCGTAGTGGTTGTTCTTCGCTGCGTGCACCAAGGCCGCCGCGTGCGGCTCGGCAGCGCTGGGCTGTCCTCGCAACATCGCGGCATGCATGGCGTACCAGTGCAAGGGTGCGGCCCACAGCGGCGGATCACCCAGCCGGTCCAGCAAGATCCGGGCCTGCTCCAGGTGCGGCGCCACCCGGTCGAAGTCTCGCAGCCTGGCCGCGGCCACGGCCAGCTCACCCAGCGGCAACAGGGCGAACAGGTCGGCCGGATGCCGGACGATCGCCTCCCGCGCCGCGGCCCAAGCGGTCTGCAGCGTGGGAATGTCGCTCTCGCGCCGGGCTAGACCGACCGCCAGCGCAGCGGCGAACAACTCCTCCCGTGGTTCGAGGGCGCCTGAGTCAGGGACGGTGCGGGCCAGCCATCGCCTGGCCAACGAAATGTCACCACGGATCATCGCGGTCCAGGCCAGCAGTAGCTGGTGGCGGGCCCGCGCGAACAACCCGCCGGCGCCGCTGGCCAGCGCCCGCTCCAGGACCGAGACGGCGACGTCGAGCTCGCCACAATGCAGCGCCACGATCGCCGCCAGCGCCGCCGGGGTATCTGGGAGCAGCGCGGCGGGTCCGCCCGCTTCGAGCAGCGCGGCGGCTCTGGTCAGCGTGGACAGGGCCGTCGTGGCAGCCGCCATCGGTGAGCCGAGTACCGACTCGAGCACGCCGGCCGCCATCAGCGACTCCGCCCCAGCCACCAGCGTCGGCGGTCGGTCACCGTCAGAGGCCGCCAGCACCTCACGAGCCTCGGCCAACGACCCGGTACCCAGCAGCGCCAGCGCCGCCAGCGGCGCCGCCGATCCCATCCGGGCAGGACCCACCCAGCGGTAGACCTCGGCGCTGCGGGCCAGCAGACCGCGCTGGGCCAGGACTGCACCCGCGACGTTGGCAGCCTTGCCGAGGTCGGGGCACGAGGGATCGGACAATGCCTGATCGGCAAGGCGCAGAGCCTTGTCCAGGTCACCGGCAAGGGCTGATGCCTCGGCCCGCCGGGGCGCCAACGAGGCCGGATCGGCACCGGCGGCGACGGCCTGGGCATACAGCTGCGCAGCCTGCGCCGCGGCGCCTGACCCGGACGGTTCGGACATGGCTGCGTCGCCGGCCGCTTCGAAAACTGCGGTGAGGTCACTACCGCGGGCACCCGCGTCGACCAACTGATGGGCCAGGCCGAGCACCGGCCGGCCGCGTTTGAGGTGCGCAGCGAGCACCAGCCGCGCAACCACCCGTCGGGTGCCCGGCGCGGCAACGGCCACTATCGCCCGCCGCACCAGCGGGATCACTCGGCCGTCGGTCAGCAGCAGGCCGGCCGACTGCGCCATCGACAACAGGTCGGCAACGACAGCCGGGTCCACCACCAGCACCTCGGCGAGGATTTCCGAGTCCGGGGCCGCGCCGAGCCCCACCGCCAGCAGCAGTGCACGGAGCTGCGGGGCGAGCCGGTCGAGGCCGTGGCGGACGCGGTCAACGACGTCGGACGGCAACTCTAGACAGTCGCCATCGAGCCTGCCGAAGGTCTGTAGCGAGTCCACCACCCAGTCGATCAGCATGGGAACCCCGCCGGTTTGCTCGCAGAGCAGGTCGACCACCGACGCGGGCAAGCCCCCGCCGAGCCGCGCCGCGCAGCGGATCTGGATTCCGCGGCGGTCCAGCCGATCCAACAACACCGGCGGATGGTGACCGCCCACAGCGTCTTCGAGTTCGTCGAGTTCCGGCTTCCTCGGCCAGGGCCGGTAGGCGACGACGAGCCGTACCTCGCCGCTGCGCGCCAGGCGGCGCAGCCGGTCGAGCCCGGGGCCGTCCAGCTGATGGGCGTCGTCGACCAGCATGGCCACGTCCGAGGACGGCTTGAGTTCGACGGGCACCGCGCCCGTCCCGACGACGCTCACCCCGGCGGCCAGGTAGGCCTGACGCAGCGCTGCCAGCAGCGCGCTCTTTCCACATCCTCCGGGCCCGATGACGCTGACCGCCAGGGGCGCCGAAGGGTCGGCACAGACCGCATTGTACAAGGTCTGCGCCGGCGCTAACCCAGCCAACGAGACCTCTGCGCCGTCGCGCCTCGGATGGTGGCGAGCCGTTGCCTGGTTCATCCAGGTTCCCCGCCCCGCCGGTGGGGTGCGGTGGTCGGGACGGCCGTCGTGGGCGTGGGCGGCGGGGACGCCTTCGTCGTCGTAGTCACAGGAGACGGCGGGGGCGGCTGCGGCGCCGCTGTGGTCGTGTCGGGAGGAGGGCTGGACCACGTGCTGGTCCAGGTGTACGTGGTTACCCAGCTTGGCGGCGGCGCGGTGGTGGGAACCACAGCGGGATCCTGCCGGGCGACGGCGCCAGCCGGTTTGTTCGGTGCGGCCCGCGGCGCCGTGCGGACAGGTCCGCCGGATCCCTCGCTGTTCGAGCTGTTGTCGCTGTTGGTTCCCGCGTTCGGTGCTGGGCTGGCGGCATCGGGCGCTGGGACACCGGGCGCCGGGACACCGGGCGTCGCCGGGGTGCTGGGCGTCGAGGTTCCGGCGTCCGCCGGGGGGATAGGACCGGTGCGGGAGGTCAGGAACGGGACTGACGCCACGCCGACGACGGTGAACAGCGCGAGGGCTCCGGCGAGGACGACGTGTTTCACCCGTCGGGACCTGGCTCTGCGCCACTGGAGCTCAGCGGGTTCGACATCCAGCGGCAGGGCCGTCAGGGATGGCCGCTGGGGAGCTTCCGCCGGCGTGAATGCCGGAGGTTCAGGGCCGGCGGACAGAGCCGACGTCTCGGTGCCGGCACCGGCGTCGACCGTCCGGTACGCAAGGCCCCCGTCGACCGGCCCATCGGCGCCCTGAGGCTTGGAGATGCACAGGGGGCTGGGGATGCACAAGGGGCTGGGGATGTCTGTGGGTAGCGCGCACAGGGCGGCGCCCAGGGCGATGGCGGCTTTGGGGTCGGCGTCGATGGCGACGGGACGACCGAGCTCGGCGGAGACGAGTTGCGCGACCAACGGGACCCGCGACGAGCCGCCGACCAGCAGCACCGCGTCGAGGTCACCCGGCTCGACCTGCGCCGAACGCAACGCCCGGCGCAGCGCCTCGACCGTCTGAGCCACCAGGGGACCGATCATCTCTTCGAACTCGGCCCGGACCAACCGAACCTGCGCCTGCACCCCAGGGGCCAGCACCGGGATGGTCACCTCAGTGTCCGACGACAGCGCTTCCTTGGCCTCGGTGCACTCCCGGCGCAGCGCCACCATCGCCGCCAACGCAGCCGGATCCTGCGAGTCCAACTCCGCCAACGCCGGCACCGCAGCCAGCACATGACCCATGATCGCGTCATCGAAATCCGCGCCACCCACCGCTTCGAGCCCCTGCGGCACCCCCAACACCCGCCACGACGCCGCACCGGTCTTGCGGACCACCGCCGCGTCGAAAGTCCCCCCACCCAGGTCATAAACCGCGATGGTGCTGCCCGACTCGATCCGCTCAGCCACCGCATACCCCGCCGCGGCAGCCTCAGGCTCGGTACAAAAAGTGACCGACGCCAAACCCGCCGCACGCACCGCAGCCATCATCGTCGAGATCTTGTACGGCCCCCACCCGGCGGGATGGGTGACCACGATGCCGGTGGCCGGGCCACCTTCGCGCTGGGCGACCCGCTCGATGACCCAGCCCAGCACCATCGCGGCGATCTCCGGGGCCGCATGCGCCCGGCCCCCGATCACCATCGGCACCTCATCACCGATGCGCCGCTTGAACTCGCGCACCACCCGATCAGGATCGGTCACCGCACGACGCTCCGCGGCCTCCCCCACCACCACCTGACCATCCGGCGCCAGATACAACACCGAACTCACCGCAGTCGATCGGGTACCCAGCCCAACCACCTCAGGCACCCTGGGCCGCCCAGCCTCCTGCCGGCAGATCGCCGCAGCCGTGAAGGTCGTGCCCACATCGATCCCGAGCCAGTAGCTCATCCTCGCGAGCCCCTTCCTCGTCGGACGATCCCTCATCGAGCGATGCCGCAGCCTAGAGCGGAGCTGAAGCGAACCTGCACAGCGCCTGGCCTGCGTATCGCCAACACGAGGCGCGGCGTTAGCGACACTGTGTGTCACCATCGGCGAGTTTGGCACGGGGCACCGATGGAGGCGGCCCCATCTCCTAACGCGGCGGGCCGCAACGCGGTGCGATCCGGCTCCGCAGCTCCACGGATCCGCAGGAGTAGCCTCCAGCGGGGCCGCCGGCAGGAGAGGGCAAATGCAGTGAGCGCAGTAGGACCGCCGAGCCTGGACGTTGTTGACCGGTTGATCAGCTTGACCGAGGCTGCTGACCGGCGCGACCTGCTACAGCGGCTGGCGCACACCCGTCGGCGGCTGCTCGACCCCACCGTCCGGGTGCTGGTCGTCGGCGAGTTCAAGCAGGGCAAGAGCCTGCTCATCAACGCACTGGTCGACGCTCCGGTCTGCCCGGTGGACGACGACATCGCCACCGCACTGCCCACCGAGGTCTCCTACGCGAAGAACCCCATTGCGACGCTGGTCCGCGGGATGGAGGGTGCCTCCAACGCGGAGACCGCTCGAGTCCAGATACCCCTCGACGAGCTCGCGAGCCACGTGTCCGAGGCGGGAAATCCGGCGAACCGGCAAGGCCTGTTGCGTGCCGAGGTCGGCATCCCGCGTCAGATCCTGGTCGACGGGTTGGCCCTGGTGGATACCACCGGCGTCGGCGGCCTCAGCTCGGTGCACACCACCAGTACGTTGGCTGCGCTGCCCACCGCCGATGCCGTGCTGCTGGTCTCCGATGCCTCGCAGGAGTACTCGGAACCGGAGATTGACTTCTTGCGGCAGGCGATGAAGCTGTGTCCCAACCTCGCCTGCGTGCTCACCAAGATCGACCTTTACCCGCAATGGCGGCGCATCGCCGAGCTCGACCGCGTCCACCTGGCCGGCGCCAATGTGGAAGCCGATCTGCTGCCCGTGTCCTCGACGTTGCGCCTGCATGCGATGCGCGCCGAGGACAAGCAGCTCGCTGACGAGTCCGGGTTTCCCGCCCTGGTGCGGTACCTGGGCAACGCCGTGGCGCAGGCTGACCGGCTGAGCCGCCGCAGCGTCGCGCATGACGTCTTCACCGTCACCGATCATCTCGGGGTGTCACTGCGGGCCGAACTCCAAGCGCAGCGCGATCCGGAGGGCGGTACCGCGCTGATGGCAGAACTGGAGGCCGCCAAATCCCGCGCCGAGATGCTGCAGCGCCGCACGTCACGATGGCAGCAGACGCTCAGCGATGGGATGACCGATCTGACCGCCGACATCGAGTTCGACCTGCGCGACCGGATGCGGCAAGTCGTCCGCACTGGTGAGGCGGCGCTGGAGCAGGCCGATCCGCACGCGATCTGGGAGCAGTTCACCGAGTGGCTCGGTCAGCAACTCGCTGCGGCCACCTCTGACAACTTCGTGTGGGCCAACCAGCGGGCCCAGTCGATCGCGCAGCAGGTGGCCGTGCACTTCGCCGAAGATGGCGGCGAGCTGCTGCCTGAGCTGCGGCTAGGTGATACGCCCACCACGCTGGACGCGGTGCCTGAACTCGCGGCACCGCACGCCGACGATCCCAAACTCGTTGGCAAGCTGCTCACCGGGATGCGGGGTTCCTACGGCGGCGTGATTATGTTCGGCATGTTGACCATGCTCGCGGGAGCGGCGTCGATGTTCAACCCGGTCTCGCTCGTCGCTGGGTTGGTGCTCGGCTCCAAGACACTTCGGGATGACAAGCACAACCGCCTGAAGCGGCAACAGTCCGAGGCCCAGATGCTGCTCCGGCGCCAAATCGACGACGTCACCTTCCACGTGAGCAAGGAATGCCGCGACCGGTTGCGCCAGGTCCAGCGGCTGCTGCGGGACCACTTCAGCGAGGTGGCGACCGAGCTACAGCGCTCGCTCATTGAGTCCATCCAGGCCGCGGAAAAGGCCGCCCACACCGAAGACTCCCAACGGCAGCACCGGATCAACCGGCTCAAGGCCGAGCTGGCGCAGATCGACGCGGTGCGCCAGGACGCTCGCGCCCTGCTGGCCATCCCAGGCAACCGGTCGTGAGCTCCTCGACGAGGGCGGCTCCGAGCCTCAGCGCTGCGGTCCGCGCGGTTTTGCGACGGGCAGCCGAGGTCTACCGGGACAACCCGACCACGGCCACCCAGCTGCGCGATCAGATCGACCGGCTCGACGAACCGCTTCGGGTAGCCGTCGCGGGCAAGGTCAAGGCTGGGAAGTCGACGCTGCTCAACGCGCTGGTCGGGGAGCAGATTGCCCCCACCGATGCTGGCGAGTGCACGCAGGTCGTCACCTGGTATCGGGACGCCGCAAGCCCGCGGGTCACCTTGATGCCCCGCACGGGGGTGCCGCGCCAGCTGCCGCTGATCCGGACCGATGGTCGGTTGGAGTTCGATCTTCGAGGGAGCACCCCGGACGACGTCGAGCGGCTGCTCGTAGACTGGCCCTCCCGCAGTCTGCGGACCACAACGCTGATCGACACTCCCGGTATCGCGTCGCTGTCGACGCAGGTCTCGGCCCGGTCGGTCGCGCTGCTCGCGCCGGATGACCGGCCGTCGGACGCGGACGCCGTCATCTACCTTATGCGCCACCTGCACGCCACCGACGTGCGCTTTCTCGAGTCGTTCCACGATCAGGCGGTCGCGCCCGCCGCGGTCGTCAACACGATCGCGGTGCTGTCCCGGGCCGACGAGATCGGTGCCGGCCGCCTCGATGCGATGGTCTCGGCTCGGCAGGTCGCCCGACGCTACCGCGGCGAGCCTAAGGTCCGCCGGCTGTGCCAGACCGTGGTCGCGGTGGCCGGCCTGCTCGCGCAGACTGCTCGGACGCTCCGGCAGGCGGAGTTCAGTGCGCTGCGCGAGCTGGCCCAGGGATCCCGATCCGAGCTGGACTCGCTGTTGCTCTCGGCGGACCGGTTCGTTGCAGCGCAGGCACATCCAACCCTGCCAGCGCAGACGCGCAACGCGTTGGTGGAGCGGTTCGGGTTGTTCGGGCTGCGACTGGCGACCAACCTGATCCGCCAGGGCCACCACGAGCCCGCCGGGCTCACCGAGGAGCTGGTGCGGCGCAGCGGTCTGGACGAGCTGCGCACGGTGCTGGCCACCCAGTTCACCGAGCGCCGCGACGTGCTCAAGGCCCGATCTGCGCTACTGCTCGTCGACCGCACCTTGCGGGAACAACCCCGCGCCGAGGCCCACGAGCTGGCCGGTGAGGTGGAGCGAATCCTGGCTGGCGCCCATGAATTCCGAGAACTTCGACTGCTCGCTGAGTTGCGCGCTCCCGACCTGGCGTTATCGGCTGACGCCCGATCCGATGCTGAACGGCTGCTCGGCGGCCACGGCGCCGCGATGCCCAACCGTCTCGGCCTGGGACCCGACGCGGACCCCGGTGCGCTCCGCGAAGCCGTGACCGCTGCGCTGGCCCGTTGGCAACGGCGCGCCGAGAGTCCGCTGTCCGATCGTGCGGCAGCTGACCGCGCCCGGGTGGTCGTGCGCAGCTGCGAGGGCATGCTTGCTCGGCTGTCCCGGGATCAGGTCAGCTCCTGAGGCCGAGTCGCCATTGGACTCGGCCTCCCGCGCGAAACAGGTCCTAATCCAGCTGGCCGCGGAGCGCACCCGCATGGTGCGGGGTCGTGTGGAGCATCAGATAATAGTCCGACGGCTCGTCGATGATATCGCGGATCTTCGATCGGTCGCTATGGACACAGTCCGCCACTGTGTTGCTCTCCCCGTGGAAGCGCCGGTCATTGAAAAGATCGACGAAAACCGGGCCGTCGTTGTGGCGAGGGGCGGAGTGGATGTGGAAGTCGGTCACGTGGCCTTCGAGCCCGCGCCAGGTGATGACGTAGCAGATCCTCTCATTTTTCGGATCGAGGTCGAGGCGAGCGACGCCGTCGCCGTCGCGGTCTCCGCCATCGCGGACCTCATCGCCGGTCAATTGGATGGAGAATTGCTCGTGGCCGTACTCGTATGCTGTGGCGGTGTCTCCCGCCGCCGAGGCAGGCCCGGCGAAGACCAACATCGAAGAGGCGGAGGCTACCAACGCTCCGACCCGTCCCGTTGTCCGGGCGCCCTTGCTGAGCTGCATTGTCGAACCTTCCTCGCCGCTGCCGGCCAGCCTCACTCGCCCTTCTCGCAATGCGATTTCCGGGCAGCCAGGAGGCCGTGGAGACGATTGTTAGCTGTATGGGCCCCGACCCACTGCAGCATAACCCACGCCGGCTCCAGCGTGAATGAGCTGTCCCGGTCCTCTCCACTGGCCCTGCGTATATGCATTGCCGATAATGCACCAGAGAATCCACGAGTAATTATCCGATAGAGGTGTAACTGTGGACATCCTGCTACTCTGAGTTACAGCACTCTGCGTGACCGGGATGAACCCCGCCACCCTGCCATGCTGACCAGGGCTTCTAGGCTCGGGTGGTGAGCTACCCCGGCGGCGACCTGCGCGACCAGCCGGGCGCGGCACGTCTCGTGGAGGCAGACGGTCGCGGCGAGGCCCGGGTATAACGGTGAGCACTCCGATGAGCGAGCCATTGCGGTTGCGTCCGCCGCGGCACCGGGTCAGCCCGCGCGCGATCATCTGGTGGACCACCCAGGCCGCCCTCGAGGTGGCGGCCGTGCTGGTCCCGTTAGTGATCGGCCTGTTCGCCTGGGTCGATGCGCGGCCGTGGCTGATTCCCGGCACCGTCGGGGTGGCCGTCATCGGCCTGAGCTACCTGCTGGTGATGCCGCGGTGGCGGTTCCGGGTGCACCGCTGGGAGACCACCGATGACGCCGTCTACACCTCGGCGGGCTGGATCAGCCAGCAATGGCGGGTCGCACCGATGTCTCGGATACAGACCGTGGACACCGAGCGTGGGCCGCTGCAGCAGCTGTTCGGGCTGGCCACCGTCACGGTAACCACAGCATCGGCGGCCGGTGCGCTGCGGTTGGCGGGGCTGGACCGCGAGGTGGCCGACGACCTCGTCGAGCAACTCACCGCCACGACGCAGGCGACCCCAGGGGACGCCACATGACCGCGGTGACCGCGTCAGGCGAGCTCGACTGGCAGCGCCTCAATCCCTGGATGCTCGCTGTCACTCCGCTGCGCCAGCTTGTCGGCTTCCTGCCGGTGATCGCCGTAGTGGTGGTGATCGGGATCAATCAGGACGTCGGCGGCCGAATCTACAGCGTCCTGGTCGGTGTGCTGATTGTCCTGGTCGCTGGGATGCTGCGTTGGTTCACCACCCGCTACCGGATCACCAGCGAGCGCGTCGAACTGCGTACGGGTTTGCTGTTTCGCAGCACCCGGTCGGTCCCCCGGGATCGGATTCGCAGCGTCGACGTCACCGCCGGGCCGATACACCGGCTGTTCCGGCTATCGGTGGTCAAGATCGGGACCGGGGAACGCACCGAGGGGCGTGAGTCGCGCGAGCTGACCCTCGACGCGATTTCCGCGGCCGAGGCCGACCGGGTGCGGCAGCGGCTGCTGGATCCCCTCGACACCGGCCGTCCGGACGGCTCAGGTGCCACAGTTGCGCCGGCTGCCACCGAGTTGGCCACGCTGAGCTGGTCCTGGCTGCGCTTCGCGCCGCTCACAGTGTCAAGCCTGGTGGCGGTGGTCGCCGTCGCCGGCACTTTCGGGCAACTCATCAATGATGTCGGTGCCAACGCCGTGGACGTCGGCGGTGTCCGCGAGAAGCTGACCACGACCCCGCTGTGGGTGGGCATCGCCACCTTCGCGGTGCTGGTGCTGGTGATTGCGCTGGCCGGCTCCGTACTGATCTTCGTTGAGGCCTGGTGGGGATTCACGCTGGTCCGTGAGTTGGGCGGCACGCTGCGGATTCGTCGAGGGCTGTTCACCACCAGGTCGGTGTCGCTGGAGGAGCGTCGGCTGCGCGGGGTCGAGGTGGTCGAGCCGCCGCTGCTGCGGTTGGGGCGAGGGGCCCGGACTGTAGCTGTGGCGACCGGGCTGGGGGGCCGGCGCGGTCACGGCCGGGGAAGCCTGCTGCCGCCCTCCCCGCGCAACGTGACACACCGGGTGTCGGGGGCGGTGCTGGCAGAAGATCCCTCCCCCACCGGCTCCACGTTGCGCAGGCACCCGCCGGTGGCCCTGCGGCGCCGGCTGGTCCGCGCGACGGTGCCCGTGCTGGCGGTGTCCGCGGCGCTGTGGCTTGCTCCGGTGCCGGTCTGGGCGGCATGGGCGACGCTGGGCTTGCTGCCGGTAACGGTGCTGCTCGCGCTGGACGCATACCGCAACCTTGGGCACGCGATCACTAGCCACTATCTCGTCACCCGGCACGGCGCCGGAGTGCGCGGCACCGTCGCGCTGCAGCGCACCGGGGTGATCGGCTGGACGGTGTCGCAGTCGTTTTTTCAGCGCCGGGCCGGCCTGGTCACGGTGACCGCGACCACCGCTGCCGGCAACGGCGGGTATTCCGTCATCGATGTCGCGACCGCAGACGGGTTGGCCGTCGCCGAGCAGGCGGTGCCGGGACTACTCGAGCCCTTTCTGCAGCATGAGGCAGTGGCGCCGCACACACACTAGGCTCGACGGCGTGAACGACCGTCTGGTGTGGATCGACTGTGAGATGACCGGGCTGGATGTCGGCAAGGACGCGTTGATCGAGATCGCAGCGCTGGTCACCGATGGGGAGCTGCGAGTGCTCGGCGAGGGCGTCGACGTGGTGATCCATGCCGACAACGCCGCGCTGGATTCGATGCCTGAAGTGGTGCGCGACATGCACGCGAAGTCCGGCCTGACCGAGGCGGTGCGGCGGTCCACCACCAGCCTCGCCGAGGCCGAACGGCTGGTGCTGGCCTATGTCCGCACCTGGGTGCCCGAGGCCCGCTCCGCGCCGCTGGCGGGCAACTCGGTGGCCACAGACCGGGCATTCCTGGTCCGAGACATGGCCGAACTCGACGGCCACCTGCACTACCGGATGGTCGACGTGTCATCCATCAAGGAGCTGTGCCGGCGCTGGTACCCGCGGGTCTACTACGCGCAGCCGGCCAAGGGTCTGGCGCACCGGGCGCTGGCCGACATCACCGAGTCGATCCGTGAGCTGGCGTACTACCGGCGTGCCGTGTTCGTGCCGTCACCGGGCCCGAGCTCTGAGCAAGCGCGGGCGGCGGCCCAGGCCGTCACGGATCAGGTGCCCATGCACTGACCCCGAGCAGCACTGCCGCTACCATTGTTCGCAGCGCTGGTGAGTCAGCCGCATGGTGGGTGTAGCTCAGCTTGGTAGAGCACCTGGTTGTGGTCCAGGATGTCGCGGGTTCGAGTCCCGTCACTCACCCCATGTTCTCGATGGTCCCTGGCGGGCTGGCATTAGAGTTCCGGGCATGAGAACCGTCGAGGTCTACCACGAGCTCACCGGGGCGCCTGACGCGCCGGTGCTGGCCTAGGCCGGACCGCTGGGGCACCCTTCCTCGTCTTGTGCAGTGCCACCGCCCAATACGAGGACCACGGGCCGTGGGTGGGACGGGCCCGCATCAGTTCGTTGGGTGGGCACCGCGGGGATAGCGCCCGGGGTGGTCGCCGGCTGGTTCACGCCGGACTGGGCGGCTGCGCGCCCGAAGGTCGTGGAGCAGACGATCAAGATGATCCGGGGGTACTCCGGACGATGGCCACGCCGAGTGCTGCACGGCCATCGCCTGCTGGGACGGTCGCCGGTCGCTCGGCCGGATCAACACGCCCACGCTGGTGATCGGCGGTTCGCAGGATTCGGGGACACTTGTCAATCCGCATGCCAGACTCTTGCCGCCGCCATCTATCGGGCCAAGCTGGAAGTTCTCGACGGCGCGCACCTGGCGATCCTCGAGCAAGCCGACAAGGCTAACCGTCTGATCACCAGGCACGCCGCTGCACGGTGATGGATGGAGTTGCGGCTATTTGTTGCCTGACACCCACTGTCCCCACGGGACCTGCCAATCCCCGAAGCCATCGTAGGGCTTGAGGTCGGGTCCGCCCGTGTTGACGTTGATGACGACGTCGCCCTTCTTCGCATTGTCGAAGAACCACTTGGCGTTGTCCGGGGAGAGGTTGATGCAGCCGTGGCTGACGT